>JAXDLH010000438.1:0-21802 GCA_034666705.1 Chloroflexota bacterium | reverse complement strand
AGTCGATTGCCGCTTCGCCGCTCGGCACCGCCCGCACGTCGTAGCCGAGGCTGCCTAGCAAACGCTCCGATACCTCCCGCTGCACGGGATCGTCGTCGACGACGAGGACCGACTCAGTGCCACGCTCAACCTCGTCGGGCGGCGTTGGCGGCAACTCGCGATAGATCGGCAGGTACACGCTGAACACCGACCCGGCGCCAATGGTGCTCTCGAGGTCGATGCATCCACCGTGATCCTCGACGATGCTCTCCGCCACGCTCAGCCCCAGGCCTGAGCCGCGGCGCCGCGCGCCCGTCTTCGTCGTGAAGAAGGCATCGAATACCTCGCTGCGCAACTCCGGCGGGATCCCGACGCCAGTATCTGCGACGTCCAGCCGCACGTACTCACCGATGGCAACGGTTGCATGCCGGCCGATGGGCTGGTCCAGGTACACGTTCACTGCCCCAACTGTCAGCACCCCGCGGTCACTCATCGCTTCGCGCGCATTCGTCACGAGATTCGCAATGACTCGTTGGAGCTGCGCGGAAGCCGCGAACACCGGCATCAGATTGGGATCGACGTGCACCACGAGCTGCAGTGTCGCGGGCATGGCGGCTCCGAGCGCCCGATCGACCGCGGGGCGAATGAGGGCACGCAAATCGGTTGGCTCGCGCTCGAAGTGACCCTGCCGACCGAGGGAGAGCAGATCCTCGTTGATGATGGCCATCTGCCGCGCCGCATCGAGCATCGCGTCGCAGTACTGCCGGGCCGGATGGTCAGGGCCGAGCTGCGCCTTGATGAGCTCCGGATAGCCAGCAAGCGGCGCGAGCAGGTTGTTGAAATCGTGGGCAACTTCCCCTGCCACGCGGCCGATGACTTCGATTCGCTGCGCGCGCCGGAACTGCTCCTCCATCCGGTCGAGGGCGATCTGGGCCCGCTTGCGCTCGGACACGTCGCGCAGAATGAGCTGCACTGACCGCACGTCGTCGAAGATCACCGGCGTGCAGGTCAACTCCACGTCGAACTCGGAGCCATCCAGCCGGACCAGTTTCTCTTCAACGGTGGCGGCACAGCCGTCACCATCGCCAAGGTCCTCGAGGCGCCGGCCAACGATTTCGCGATAGTCCGAGTGCACGAAATCGAGAAGCGGGCGGCCAACCAACTCGTCAGGTGAGGCAGCGCCGAGCAGCCGCACCCCGCTTGCGTTGACGAAGACGATCAGGCCTTCGCGTTGGATGGCAATACCATCCGGCGATGCCTCGACGAGCGAGCGGTACCGCTCCTCACTTGCACGCAGCGCTGCGTCATCCGCGCCCGATCTCCCCGGGGCGCGGCCCCGCTGGGCGACGGTCTCCGCCAGCCGTTCCGCAACCGCCAATCGCTGGCCGAACGTGATGACGTCTACGGGTTTCGGAAGATAGTCATTCGCGCCGGCCTCGAGCAGTGGACGAACGTCCTCCGGACGGCTGCGTGGCGCCATGAGCAGAACGACGGGGAGATCGCCATTTGGGAGTGCGCGAATGCGGCGGCACAGCTCCACCCCGTCCAGCCGCCGTAGCTGCACGCTCGCGAGCACGATGGCAAACGGCCGCTCCTGGGCAAGCCAGAGCGCAGCCTCGCCGTCGGCGGCCTCGCTCACCTCGTGGCCGCGTCCATAAAGTGCCGTGCTCAGGGCAGTGCGATGTTCAGGATCGTCGTCGACGACCAGGACGTGCATACCGGTCAGATCACCCTCGGGGCTGTAAGAGTAGAGTCGGAACTATGGTCGATTGTGTCCAACGCCAGAGTCGGTCGCCAGTCGCCGGGTTCAGGGCTTCAGATCCCTCGATAGGGGCCTCGTTGTCATTGCCCACACCGGCCATACGCAGAGTGCACGGAATGAGGCCGAAATGTGATGCACATAACAGTCTAACGCCGGCCGCCGTGCGCTTCGCCTGCTAGGATAGATTCGACTACTTCTTGCGCGACCGTCGCTCCGCCAGCCACGACTCCGTGAGCGCGCAGAGTATGGACAACACGGAAACGCTGATGGGTGGTGCCGCGGTTGACCTGTGGTATCTTGAAACGCGCCAGGAATCGAGTTTACCGGTCTGACCCTGCTTTGCGGCCGCAGTGGTGTCGATCATAGTCAAACAAGGGGAACGCGCGCCGCATCTGCGCAACGCGCCAGCACCCGCCCGAGTTCGGGCGCGGGAGTAGCAACGTGACGGCGCAAGCACCGCCGAAAACGTGCCAGATTCTGGTGGTCGACGACGATCCCACCATCCTGGCGGTCGTGTCCGAGATTCTGGAGCTCGAAGGCTACCGGGTCGAAACCGCGACGAATGGGGCCGAAGCCCTCCAGGTTCTGGATCGCGCGGCGCCCTCTCTGGTGCTGCTGGACATGCGTATGCCGGTCCTGGATGGCTGGGGTTTCGCCGAGCAGATCAAGGATCGCGTGGCCAAGCCCAAGATTGCGGTGATGACGGCAGCGCAGGACGCACAGGGCTGGGCCAAGGAGATCGGCGCCGACGGCTATCTTGCCAAGCCCTTCGAGATCGACGATCTCGTGAACGTGGTAGAGCGCCTCTGCGGGGCGGCATAAGCACAGCCCCGTGAGGGACGCGCCTCCAGTCCTATCCCTCACGCGCTAGCGCGGCGAGCGCACGGAATCCGGCAATTCCGCACACTGTGCACACCGATGCCCTTATCTGACCGCGACCCATGGTCAGTGTATGGCAGGCAAGAACCGCGGGGCGTCGGACGGGCCTGGAATCGTTGTTACTCGACAGTCCGGTTGGACCACCCCGTAACCGGTCGCTCCTGCAACTCCCCGTCGACGTAGACGTCGACCTTCTCGTTGAAGAACGAGACCAACCCCTTGATCTTTGGGCACTCGGCGATCGGGTTCAGGTAACCCCACGCGATGTTGCGCGCCGCCTCGCCATTAACGTTCGCAGACCAGTACGACGCCTGTCCCTTGTACGGACAGACGGAATGGGTCTCGGTCGGTGCGAGCAGATCCATGCGGACGTCGTCTTGCGGGATGTAGTAGCGGGTGGGATGGCCCGTCTCGAAGAGGAGACAGGGGCGCGCGGTGTCGGCCACCGTCTCGCCATTGACCACGATGCGCACGTGCCGGCTGCTCTGGATTGCGTCGACGCGATGATACGGGTCGCGCGGGTGCTTGAAGACCTCTTCGGCCTCTTCATACCAGTGGTCCATGCGATCCCAGTAGAACGCCAGGTGGCCCTTGATGTCCTGCCGGTCCGGAGGCGGATCCAGGTAGCCCCACACGGCATCGACCGACTCCCGATCGCCGACCTTGATCGTCCAGTACGATGCCTCGCCCTTGTAGGGACACGTCGTGTGGTTGTCGGTTGGTGTAAGCAACTCCATCCGCACGTCATCCATGGGGAAGTAATAGACCGGCAGATGGCGGGTCTCACGGAGCAGCAGGACGCGCGTGCTATCCGCGATGGTCTGGCCATTGAACTCGACGCGCACCCGGCGCGGGCTGGGCTCGACGTCCACGCGATGGTTCGGGTCCCGCTGTCGAACGGGCGGGGTTGCGGTCTGGGCCATGATCTCGACTCCTCAACGCAGGGTCTCGGGCGATTCTCTCTCTGGAACGCGACGGCGGCACCGGATCCTTCCCGCGCCGCTACACAATGCGGCGGGTCCGCCATTTCGTCGCGGGCCGCTCTTGCAGCTCACCGTCGACGAAGAGGTCGACCTTTTCATTGAAGAATGCGATCAAACCGCGAATTTTTGGGCACTCTGGAATCGGGTCGGCATAGCTCCAAGCCAGGTTCTCGTGGATACGCTCGCCGGTCTGCACAGACCAGTACGACGCGAGCCCCTTGTACGGGCAGCGGGTATGCGCCTCGGTCGGCGTGAGCAGCTCCATGCGCACGTCGGCCGGTGGAACGTAGTAGCGGGTGGGCGCGCCGGTCTCGAACAGGAGATACGACCGGTTGGAATCCGCAACGGTGATGCCGTCGACCACGACGCGCACCTGCCGGATGCTCGCAAGCGCATCGACGCGGGCGTAGGGATCGCGCGGATGGGCGAAGACCTCTTCCGCCTCCTCGTACCAGTGATCCATGAGGTCCCAGGCGAAGGCGACGTGGCCGGCGATCTGCCGCAGCGCGGTCCCCGGCTCCAGATAGGCCCACGCCGCATCGGTCACGACGCGCTGGCCAACCCGCACGCTCCAGAACGACGCCTCGCCATGCAGAGCTGGCGCCCGCGTGGCCGCTGGGGTGAGGAGCTCCATTCGCACGTCAGCCATGGGGAAGCAGTAGACGGGCAACTGGCCATGCTCACGCAGTAGCAGCACCCGCTTGCTGTCCGCGATGATCGCGCCGCCGAGCTCGACGCGGACCCAGCGTGAGCTCGGCTCGACCTCGAACCGGGAGTCCGGCGGCGGCTCTTGACCGGTCGGCCGTATGGCGGCAGGCTGCGTCACGAGGCCAGAAACTCCGTGGTCAGCCGCACCACTTCGTCGGCACGGTCCCATTGCATGAGGTGCTTCGCGTGGTCCAATAGCTCAGCCTGAATGGATGGGTACACCTCGCGGAATACCGGCACTCGTTGAGCCGCCAGGTTCTCATCGCCCGCACCCCACATGGCGAGCATCGGCACCTTCACCTGGGCAATCCGCTTCCACGCCGGAAGCCCACCGCCGCCCCCGGCAGCGCGTTGGGCACGAATGCGCCTCTGCCACGCCTCGTGGTTGTGGCCGACGGCAACGTCGAGCCGCTGGCGGATTACCTCCGGCGTAATCAGATCGTGGTGATAGAGCTGCTCCTCGAGGATCCCGCGGATGACGTCCTCCGTAGGCTCGGGGGCATCCGGGTTGGCGCCAGCCTCTGAGATGGGCATCTCGCCGCTCGGCGTGGGCGGCATGATGCTGCCCGTGCTGAGCGTGACGAGGTGGGTGAGGCGCTCCGGGTGATCAATCGCGTAGCCAATTGCGAGCCCGCCAGCCTGGGAGTGGGCCACGAGAGCGACGCGGCTGATGCCCAGCGCGTCGAGGAGGGGAGTGATGAAATTCTGCCGATAGCTCGGGGCGAAGTCCGGCGGGTCGTCGCTGCCGCCGAAGCCGGGCTGATCGACCGCGATAACCCGCAATCCGTGACTGGCGAGCGGGCCCAGGTTGCGGGTCCATACGTCGGCCGAGGAGCCCTGGGCGGCGCCGTGCAGCAGCAACAGGGGTGGCCCGCTGCCCTCCTCGAGGTAGCGCGTCCACAGCCCATCCGCCCTGACCATCCGCTCCTGCATCGCAGCCCTCCGCTTGCACGGGGTCGACATCATCACACGCCGGATGAACAATACCGCGGCCACGGCGTATGAGGCGAGCCCAAATCCGTCTGCTGCACGCACGAAGCCGGCCGCCTTCCGAGATCTGCGCATGGATCTCGGAAGGCGGCCGGCTTCCCAGCAGTCCGTCGCGATTTAGCTCGCTCGGCGCTCGATCGGCCGATGCGGTACTGACACGGTGCGCACGCGGCGGTGCTCACCCAGATCGACGGGTCCTTCGTCCAACTCCGCGTCACGCGCCATGTTGAAACCATCCATGGCGAAGGTCACCAGGAACGTGAGCGCAGCGACCAGTGCCCCGAGAAGACAGAACGTCCAGATCAATCCTGCGACCGGGCCGACCCAGGATCCCTGGGTGGCCGCGTAGATGCTCGGCAGAGTAAAGAACCCGCCAATCACTACCACCATGAAACAGCAAAGCACGATTGCTGGAGCTCGCGACAGGTGCATGGGGCCCTCCCGCTGCGGCATAGCGCAGCCACGCTACAGGACGGCGCCGGGGGGCCACGCGGCCGGGCGGCGAACCCGTCCAACAATCCAAGTCTACGCCCGGAAGCGGAGAATTGGAACCACGAACATACGCCTGAGCGCGGGAGAATTCGACCAGTGGGTCCATGATCGAAGCTGTTGCGGTGTGGGCGGAATGGCACGGGGATGCCGCCCTGAAGGGCGGGCCATCGAGACCCGTGGCTGGGCCCGCCCTTCAGGGCGGCAGTACCGAGGCAATATGCATGGGAACTGACCCGCTAGAGCTCGTCGATCGTGTAGTGGGTCGGGCCCTCGCCTGTTACCTGAAACGCCTCGCCGACCTCGCGGATCGTCCCGTGGCCGGGAACGTTGTTGCGCGCATTCTCGTGCGCCTCAACGCTATCCCACGAGATCTCCACGATCACGCGCTCCGGCTTCTCGATGCACGAGAGGAACCGCACGCCGCGACAGCCCGGTCGTTCGACCTCGCTCCACTTCTTTTTGTAGGCTTCGATGAAATCGGCGCGCCGCTCCGGTGCCACTTCGCGGATCATCATCTCGTAGACCATCGCGCTCCTCCGTTCGTAAAGGGCGAATCGTCGCAGTCGGGGTGCATGCTACCATGCGGCCGGACTGAGCACGCCCGGTGCTCCCAGCCATCCCGAAATGCGGCGCCGGGACGGCGGCTCCAAAAACAAGTGAGGTGAGACATGGCCCTCGACGGACAGGTCGTTATCGTCACCGGCGCGGCGCGCGGCATTGGGCGCTACGCAGCGCACTCATTCGCAAAGCAAGGGATGAAAGTCGCGCTCGCCGACATCGACGGCGAGGCCCTCAAGAACGTGGCGCGTGAGCTGGAGGAGATGGACGTCGAGGCGCTCCCGATCGTGACGGACGTTCGCGACGAAGCCCAGGTTGCCGCGATGGTGCAGCAGGTCGTGGCGCGCTTCGGGCGCGTCGACGTCCTGCTCAACGACGCGGGGATCGTGCCGCACTTCAACTGGGGCGTGCAGCGCTGGGCGCCAATCCGCGAGATGGACAAGGCATTCTGGGACCGGGTGCTCGAGACCAACCTGGAGGGGACTTTCCTCTGCACGAAGCACGTACTGCCGCAGATGATCAAGCAGGGCAGCGGCCACGTGCTGGGCATGCACGGCGGTGGTGGCGGCGTCGGGGCGGCGGCATACGTGGTGTCGAAGGACGCGATTCGCACCCTCATGCGGTTTATCGCCGATGAGGAGCGCGAGCACAACATCTGCTCGCTCGCGCTGAGTCCGGGCGGCGCCATCGCTACCGAAGAGGCCCCGGAGGAGGCGCGCAGCCGGCTCCCGGCGCCCGACTCGCTTGGAGATCTCTTCGTGCAAGCCGCGCAAGCTCCGATGGAGCTCTCGGGAAAAACCGTGACGATTCGGGACGGCCGCTTCGAAACGATCGGCAGCTAACGCCGGCAGGCGACTCGTCCAGCAGGATGCAGGGTTCTACAGGATGCAGTCGCCGGTACGTCCGGTAGGGCGGGGGCTTGTCCCCTACCTTCTGGGCTAACCCCACCGAGGCTCGCGGCAGGGGACAAGCCCCCGCCCTACAGAAACGTGGTGGCCAGTTGTCCTAATTGTCGCGGTAGGAGGTGAGGATCTGGGGGCCGTTGGTGGTAACGACCACCGTGTGCTCGAAGTGGGCGGAGAGGGACCCGTCGACGGTCACTGCGGTCCAGCCATCCTTGAGGAAGCGGATCTCCGGCGAGCCGACCGTGATCTGGGGCTCGATGCAGATCACCATGCCGGGGCGGAGCAGCGCGCCCCGGCCGGGAACCCCGTAGTGAGGCACCTGGGGCGCCTCGTGCATCGCGCGGCCGATCCCGTGACCCACGAAGTCCCGCACGACGTTCATCCCATGCGCTTCGGTATGCTCCTGAATTGCATGGCCGATGTCCGACAGCCGGTTCCCGGCCCTGGCTTCGGCGATGCCGGCGTACATGGCGCCCTCGCACACTTCGAGCAACTCGCGCTTCTCCTCCGAGACCTCGCCCATCGGCAACGTAACGCACGTGTCGGCAAAGTACCCTTTGTGTGACACTGCGACGTCGAGGGAAACGATGTCGCCCGCCTCGATCCGCTGGGGGCCCGGGATGCCGTGGACGACGACCTCGTTGATCGAGACGCAGATGTAGCCGGGAAAGCGCCCCTTCGTGCCCGGGTAACCGAGGGCCCCGGACGCCAGCTCCAACTCCTTGCAGCGCTTGGCGGCGTAGACGTCTACCTCTTTCGCCGTCACGCCAGGCTTCGTGAACGCGGTAAGGTCGGCCATCAGCACTTTGAGACGGCGCGCGGTCTCGCTCATCGCCGCGATCTCGCGCGATGATTTCAGCGTGATCGTGTTCTCACTAACTGGCTTTAGGCGGACCATTCAACTTTCCCGTGTGCAGAAGCGCAACGTAAACTATAGCAGAACGTGACTATTTAATGACGCAATACGGCCACTTGGGGAACGCTATGGCTGCGCGATACGTCGTTGGGTTGACCGGCAATATCGCGAGCGGCAAGAGTGCAGTGGCGACGATGCTCGCCGAGCTCGGGGCGGACGTGATCGATGCCGATCACGTCGTCCACGAGGTCTACTCCTCCGGTGCGCCAGAGGTTGCGGCGATCCGCGACCGCTTCGGCCCCACGGTTATCGCCGCCGATGGCTCCATCGACCGTGCCGCGCTGGGGCACCTTGCGTTCGCGGACCGCGCGGCCATGGCCGACCTCGAGGCGATCGTCCATCCCGCTGTCCGCGAACGGATTCGGAGTCGCATCGCCACCACCGAGGCTGCGGTTGCGGTGATCGAGGCGATCAAGTTGATCGAGGGACCGCTGGCGCAGATGTGCGACGCGATTTGGGTCGTGACCGCGCCACGCGAGCAACGTATCGCGCGGCTCATGGCCACCCGCGGCCTCGCGGAACCCGAGGCAGCCCAACGCGTCGACGCCCAGAATCCAGAGGCGGAGAAGGTGCGCGCCGCAGATATCGTCCTCGAAAATACCGGCACGATCCAGGAGCTGCACCGCCAGGTTCTCGCCGCGTGGCGCGACGTCGAGTCAGAGCTCACAGCGCGCGCCGAGTACCATTAGATATGCGTGTATGCCACATGCCTAGGGGCGAACCCCAGCCCACAGGATTGGACTTGGACGCCGACATCCAGCGCCCCGTAGGGGCCGTGCGGCCCTGCCTGCCCGCGGGCCGCAGCAGAGCAGAGGGCCGACATTACTGGCGCCGTCGGGTGGCTCCTGGAGGCGGGTTCGCGGGCAGACCCAGCCGATGGCGTCAGCGATCGGCTCCCGCGCTCGACGCGCGGCGGCTAGGCAGGGACGCCTACCCCTACGGATTCTCCAGGGAGGCGCCGGCTCTCTGGCGCTCGCGGCCATTTGAGGTGTTTTATCGTGGTCGCTGAGCCGCTTCGCCGCGATCTACAGTCTCGCTCGGATGGCGGCTCAGGGGCCGATTCACGGCCCGAGCCACGGCGGGAGCGGGACGGGTTCGTGCAGATCAGCGTGGCTGGCGGTCCCTACGACATGGGTTTGCAGCACGGCGAGCAACTGCGCGACGAGATTCGCGAGCTGCTGGATGCCGTCCACCACCACGTGTTGTATGGGCAACCCGGCTGGTTCGGGTGGGGCGTCCGGCGCGCACTCCGCACGGTGACGCGCATCATGGCCGCCCAACTGCCTCTGCGCTATCGCCGCGAGATGGCGGGGATCGCCCGCGCCGCGGACGTCAGCTACCGCGACGTACTGCTCCTCAACTGCTTCGACGACGTGTGCGCCAACCTCAATCCGATCGGCGCCATCTTTGGCCGGCTCGCCTGCTCGGCATTCGCTGTAACGGGCGCGCGAACGGTGAGCAACCAACTGCTCTGCGGCCGGAACCTCGATTACTTCGTGCCGAGCGCGGCTGGCGACGACGTGTGGGCCGCCACGAACTACATGAAAGACCACGTCGCCGTGGTTGCGTACCAGCCGGAGGATCGGACAGCGTGGGCCTCCGTCGGCTGGCCCGGCTACATCGGCGGCGCAACCGCCATGAATGCGCGGGGCATCACCGTCTCCGCCCTCACCGTCGCCACGCTGCGCAACTCGCCGCTTGGCGTACCTGCAGGCTTTCTCTATCGGCGAATCGTCGAGGAAACCGACTCCCTCGCCGACGCCATCCGCGTGTTCCAACGCTCGCGGCGGCCGCAAGGCAACAACGTGCTGCTCGGCTCGGCGCAGGAGAACACGGCGGCGGTCGTCGAGTACACCGCCTTCCATCTCGCAGTGCGCCGACCCGAGGACGGCTGGATTGCCACGGCCAACCACTTCACGCACCCGGAGATGCGGGGGCGCGGGGCGCGGCTCGCCTTTCTCAGCTCCACGGAGCGGCTGGCGCGGCTCGAGGACCTCTGCGGTTGCCCGGAGGACTCACCGTTCGACGAGTCGTTGGCGTCAGCGCGCGAATACTGGTACCAGCAGCTTCGCCCCGACGAGGGAGCGGGCGCGTGGCCGGGCGACGAGCCCCGGGCGGCTGAGCTGGCTCGCTTCGGCGCCTTTCTGCTCGATACGGCGACGCGGCGTCCTGACTCGAATGAGTACTGCACCGTGTGGAATCCGTGCACGATCTACAGCACGCTCTTCGAGCCCACGCAGGGCCGCATCTGGGTGCGCCCCTCGGATCGCCCCGACCGCAGATTTCAACCGGTTTGCATCAGCGAGTAGGCAGAGCATTCAGCCCTCGCGTTGTTCGACAGCGTGGCTAAGAGCGCCCGGCAATAGGCGGGGCCGACGCGATCGTCACACCACCTGGACGATGACACCCACCCCGACGATGAACTTGTCTGTTCTACAGCGGCGGAACTTGGCCTTGCAGGCGGACCGCCGCATCTCGTCCACCATGCTGCTGCCTATTGCCGTGCGCCCTAAGGCGTGCTGCCATAGGTGCGAATGAAGGCGATCACGTCGAGGATCTGGTCCGGCGTAAGCGTGCTGCTCCACGCCGGCATCGCCGAGCCCGGGAAGCCGTTGCTGATCCAATCGTAGAGCTGCAAATCCGTGTGCCCTTGCTGCATATGAACCCGGAAGTCGGCCGGTGGCGGGTTCAACCCCTTGCCCGCAGGGCCGTCGCCCCGGCCGGCGGTGCCGTGGCACGTCGCGCAGTACTGGGTGTAGATTGCCTGGCCACGCGCCACCTGCCCCAGGTCCGCCGGCGTTGGCGACGGGCCGACCCGCGTCGCGGGTGCGTTGCCCCCACCGCTGAGGTTCGGAAGGCCCGTCGCGCTCGTCGCGGCCACGATCGTGCCGACCACAAATGCTGCCGCGCTCATCGCCGCGACTCCCCGGAGCGCCCGACGGCGGCGCGGCGCTTGGGCTCGCGTGGCCCAGACCGCGAGCGCCAGGGCGCCGATGCCGCCAAGGCAGATCTCGATCCCCATGAGCAGATTGGCATCGGCAAGCTTGGGTCGCGCCTCGGCGTTGCGGGTGGTCTGGTCGACGAGCGTGAGGTTGAAGGGGATACGTACGTCGTCGAGCCCCGCGCGGCGCACCAGCAAGGTGAGCGACCAGTCCCCCACCATGCCGAGTGAGCCGCCCTGCCCGACGTAATGGCCGTCGCCGTTGGCCTGCAAGCTCAGCTCGGATATCCCCATATCCATGGAGAGCATGTCGAGCTGCAACGCAACCTTCTCGGCGTCGGCGATGGGATTGCCGCGCCGGTCGGTCAGACGGACGTCGAACGTGTTGTAGGACGCGACGCCCGGCGTGATCCGCACGTCGGCGCGGACGTCTGCCGTGCTGAGCTGCCGCTCGACGCCGAGCGCGAGCTCCGCTTCGCGGCCGGGCTGGAAATTGGTGAGCGCCCCGACCACCAGCAGGATGGCCATCGTAAACGCCACTTCGGCGGCCACATTGAATCGCAAGCGACGGACGACCTCGGGCGCACCGCCATTTCGCCGGCTGGCGGCGCGCAGCCGCGGCGTGATGACGAGCAGGTGCAGCGCGCCGAGCCCGAGCGTCGGCACGATCAACGCAATCTTGAGAAGCAGCGCCTGGCCGTATTGCGTCGACGTGAGCGCCGTCAGCGTGCCGACGTGCAGCCAGCCCTGGTACACGCCGGTCAGCACCAGCGAGCCAACGGCGGCCAGAGCCATTGCGGAGAAGCGCGGGACAAGCTGCGCGCATACGCGCGTCGCCTCACCGGCGTAGGGGCTGCGATAGAGCGTCGCCACAGCCAGCGTGAGGAACACGAGCCCACCGACCCAGGCAACCATCGCCGCCAGGTGGATCCAGTCCAGGATGATGGCGGGCGGCGCGATCTCCGGCACCGCAGCCGCGTGGCTGCCGAGCGCCTGCACGAAAGCAGCGCCGAGCCCGACCAGCATGCCCATCCGCAACACTGAGGGAGTTGGCGTGCGGCGCGCCAGGAGGACGAGACCGGCGCCGACCAGGACGAGCACGACGCGCGCCCACCACAGCATGCCGAAGCGGCTCTCGAAGGCGACCGCCGGCACCTGCGCGAGCCCGTCGAGCAGCGATCCGCCCGCCGCGGCCACCCCCTGCTCCACGAGCATCACGATCGCCGCGAGGAGCGCGACGGCACAACCGGCGAGCGCCAGGCGCCAGGTGCGCCGCAGGACTCGCTCAGTGCTGTTGTAGGTGGCGGCTCCCAGGGCGAGACCGGGCAGCAGAATCCAGCCGACGAACGGAAAGGCCCCGAACTGGAGCAGGAAACCGAGATAGGTCAAGAACCGGCCGAGGACTCGGTCAGGGGTCGCCGTCGTGCTCGACCCTTGCGATACGACCACGCCCGTGGGGATCTGGTCGAGCCCAACGGTGAAGGTATAGGCGCCACTCGTGACGTGGCCATCGACCGCTGACAGCGTCTTCCACGAGACGGTATACGTTCCCTGCGGCACATCGCCTACGCCGAGCGTCAGAGTGATCGAGTCGCTCGGGTCCGCTTGCAAGTCCCCACGGTCGACTTGCTTCGCATTGCGGTCGAGGACCTGGACAGTGCTAAAGCGCAGCTCCGGCTGCTCGGAGAAGGTCAGCGAGATGCGCGGCGGCGCCGTCGCGATGATCGAAAAGGGCGCCGGGTCGGCGTGGAAGAGCTCGGCATGCGCCAGCGCGTGCGGGGGCATAAGGAGCATTGCGCCCAGCGCCGCGAGCACCAGCACCATGCGCGGCATGCTTCCACGCCACCCGGTCGCCCGCATCATCAGGCGGTGCGGACGTCGGCAACCGGAGCGCGCCGGCGGCTCGCGCCCGCAACCAGGCCCGCGATCCCAACGGCGATCCCGAACACGCCGGCAAGCACGCCCGCGATCGCAATGCTGCGCGCTGAGTCAGCCGCGGCCTGCGCCTCGCTCGCCTGAGCTGCCGCGCTCTGTGCCGCCCGCGTCGCGTCGTTCGCCAACGGGACCTGGTCAGGGAACTGCAGCGTAGTGGCGCTGTCGACGTCATCGAAGCGGCCCGGGCCGGACTCGAAGCGCTCGTTCACCGGTTGTTCCTCGGCAGTTCCGGTGATCGTGAAGATGTAGCTTCCTGCCCGCGTCGGAATGAACCCCGCCACGTAGCGCCCGGGCGTGCTGCTGACCGCGGTTACCGGAAACTCCTTTGGTTGACCGCCGCCAAATGCCACGCTGACCTTCAACGTGTTCTGCAGCCCGGTGACTGGCCGATTGCCGTCGCTCGGTTTGGTCACGGTGATCTGGGCGCCGTTCATCTCGCCCTGGATCGCCGGCTCATTGTTGAACCCCACGAGGAACGAATAGTCGCCAACGGTCCGTCGCTCGTGAGCCAGGGCGGCGCCTGGCGCCAGCGCGAGCATAAGTGTCAGTGCAAGCACGAGGCTGGGTACGCCTCGTCGGAACGTGAAGAATCGCATGCTCCCCCCTCATTTAGATATACGCCGCCAGATATACGCCGCGGGGCAGCCAGCAGCTTTCCCGCGAGCCAGTCGCGCGTCAGAGGGTGACAAGCAAGGCTGGGGGCGGGGTGGGCGGAGCGAGAGTGAGCTGCGCGGTGAGGAGCCGCCTTCGGTCTGCAATGACACTCCGCGGTCGAGGCCCCAGCCCAGCGAAGCCATCCTGCAGCACCAGCGCAGCGCCCGAAGCAAGCACGATCAAGACGAGAATGGAGTCGCCCTTGATTTGCAGGGTTGGCAGGGCGGACGAAACCAGAGAGACCCCATGCAGGTGGCTGTGGGGCAGTTCGAATGCGTGCAGGTGTGGCGGGACGACGCCGTCGACTGCAACGTGCTCGTGGGTGGGGATGCGCTCGGCACCGTGGTGGTCGAGGGCAAGCAGCAGGCTCGCGTACAGGAGCGCGCCGACGAGCGCAAGCCGCCCTATCCCGCGAGCAGTGGCTCGCAAGTCAACCCGCCGCCGCATCCTAACCCACGCGCCATACAGGAACAGGACCGTCGCCCCATGACAGACTTCGTCCTAAGTCTAGCCCGCGCTCGCGTAACCTGACGACCTCGCCAGCCACTATGGTCCGGGCGCGGTTTTCGCTCGAGCCGTGGGGTACGGCCGGGACTCTCGCCGTGCAACGCGGGCGACTCCGTTAGTGGGCGCTTGAAGAAGAGGAGATAGTCCTGGCTACCCTATCGCCGCGGGCCGCGGTAGATGATGCGGTAGAGGCGCTCGGGCCAGGTACCCTGGGGCACGTCGAGCCAGCGGCCACGCCAATACTTTTGTTGATACCCCTGCGGCTGAATCAGATGCGATACGACCGCCACGACGACGCAGAGCACGCCGACAAGAATGAACTGCGGGGAATACGGCGGATGAAACAGGTAGCCGATCAGGCACAATCCTACGCCGATCAGCACGAGCTGGCTGGGCCCAGACGGGCGCAAGTCAGGGAACCCCAGGCGGAAGGATGGCCGCCGGCGGCGCCCAGGACGGTTCGGCAACTTCTCGATTCCGCCCTCGCGGAGGGCCTCCTCGAGGTCGCGTCGGATGCGATCTGGCAGCTCGGGCTGCTCGGCCATTCTGGTTCTCGGTCCTCTCGGTCGTGAAAATGGTGAAGAACGAAGTACGTAATTATCCAGACCGGGCCGATACTCCACAATGGGCACGTTTCCGTCGTTTTTCGCGGGGATGCTTTGACAGACGGCGCTCACGAACGGTACGCTGACGGCGATCAGTTCTTCTCACTCGGAGTAGCTCCACGATCCCGTACGTGCCCCTGACCCGCCAATTCCGCACTCGGGAGACGCCATGCTGCGCGCCCTTACCCACCTTTCGCCACTGAGGGCTCGCCAGATGCGCGCCCTGAAGCTCATCTTCGCTGCACTCTTGCTTTTGAGCGCATTGCCAGCCGCGAGCGTCGTCTCGGCTCAGAAAAGCGTCGTCTTCGGTGGCAGCGCGCAGTTCCTTCCAGCCCCGGTCGGCGTCTATCTGGCGATTAACCTGGCGCCGGACGCGGCGCAAATGCGCAACATCCAGAAACTCGCCGACTACTACATGCAGGACCCGCAGGTCGCCTCGGCCCTCGCGTCCTTCATGACGGATGCGCCTTCTGGTATGTCGCCGGATGAGCTGCGCGATGGATTCACCTCCTGGGCCGGCGGCGAGGCCTTCTTCGCCGTTCCTCGACCGGAGGACCTGCAGGCGCTCGTGGGCCAGGGGCCGTCCACCATGTCCTCGCGGCGGCGGATGATGCAAGCCGCCACGGATGCCCCGATCCTGGTGGGCGTGGCGGTGCGCGATCGCATCGCCCTGGTGCGCTTCCTCGCGCAGTTGCGTGACGTGGCCACGCAGTCCGGCGGTGACAGCAGCGTCAGCGTGACGCTGCACAACGGCGCCGAGGTGCTCGGCTTCAGCGGCTCCGACGGCACCGCCTGGGTGGCGATGGCCCGCGGTTACCTGCTGCTCTCGCCGAGCCAGGATCGGCTCTACGAGGCGATTGACCGCGACCCTGCCGACAGTCTGCTCGGCAGCGCCAGCTTTCAGGAGGCGGCCCGGAGCTCCGCCCAGTCACCCCTCGCGCTCCTGTACCTCGACTCACCAAGCCAGATATACGCCATTCCTAACCCGACGACTAGCCTTGGGGCGAACGCCACGACCTGGATTGCGGCCACGTTGCGCTTCGGCGATGAGGGGCTGCGCCTCGATACGACCTCCGCCATGGATCCATCTCAGCTCACGCCGACCTTGCGCGCCCTCGCGAGCCAGCCGCCAAATCCATTGCAAGCGGCGCGTTTGGCGCCACGCGACACCGCGGCGCTGCTCGGAGTGCAGAACCTGGCGCTCGAATGGGCCGCCGTGCGCGAGGCGCTGCAGGGCAGCCCCGACGCCGCCAGTGCGCTCCAGAATCAGCTCGTCAGCATCGAGACGATCACCGCGCTGAACGTGGACGACGATGTGTTCGGCTGGATGACGGGCGAGACGGCCCTGTTCTTCTCGCCAGGCAGTGAGGCGCCAGTGGGGATTGGGACCGGCCTGTTGATCCAGGCACGCGACCCGGCGCTGGCCCAGGCAAAGGTCGACAAGATCGTCGATGCGCTCGATCTGCTGGGCGGCCCGGACATCATCCTGGACACGCAGGATATCGGCGGCGTTCCCTTTAATCGCATGCGCTCCGAGAGCGATGGTCTCTCGGTCTACCTTGGGCTCGTCAACGGCTGGGTTATCGTCGCGGACGACGCGGACGTGGTTGCCGGCATCGTCGGGCGGACCCAGGGCGGCGACAGTGGTCTGGCCGGCGATCCGGGCTTTACCTCGACCCGCGCAGCCATGCCTGCCGGACTGCAGTCGCTGATGTTCGTCGACGTGTCGCGGCTGACCGACATGATCGTGAGCGCGGCCGAGATCTCTGACGCGGATATTGAAGACACGCGCTTCTTCCTTGCGCCGATCAAGCGACTCGGGGCGGGAAGCGCGTCGACCCCAGACCGAAGCCGCTCGACCTTCCTGGTCCAGATCCAGGTGCCCTAGCGCACCGGCCGGGTATGGACGCTCAGCTCATGTGGGTGCGGCGCAGCAGGTAGCGAGCGGACGAGCTTTGCGCACGGCCGGTAATCTCAGTCGCGGCAGCGCGGTAGGCAGTGCTTACGTCGGCGATCACCCCTGCATCGTACGCGCCATTCGGGTAGCAGAATGAGGTGACGTCGCTCTGGATCAAGTCCTCGAGCTGGGACTTGGAGGAGAAGATCTCGCCGAGGTAGGCACCGCGATTGCGCGCCCGCAGGGCGACGAGGTTGGCATGGTTCACGGTGTGGGAGCCGATCTCGAAGCCCCGCTGGGCGAGGTTCTGGATCTGATCCGCATTCATGTACGTGTGGACGCCATCGCCCTGCCAGCCAGTGCCCATGACGAAGAACGTCGCCGGCGCCTGATAGCGGTCGAGGACCGGCACCGCTTGCTGGTACTGCACGAGGTAGCCGTCGTCGAATGACATGCAGAACAGCGGCGCAGCGGGCACGTCCTGCTCGCCCAGCATTATCGCCGTGAGGTCGGCAACGGTGACGGGGAGTCGCCCCTGCCGTCGGTTGGTGAACAGCACGTTTTCGACCGCCGCCGCACTGGTGGCATGAAAGAGGTAGATCGGGCAGTCCACCGCCTGCTCGGCATACGCGGTGTGCAGGCTGAGGAGCGACACCACGGGCGCGGCGACCGCCGCCACGCCGGCCATACGGAGGAGCCGGCGGCGCGTTATTCGCGGCGGCGGCGCCTCATCCATTCGGTACCTCAGCGGCGCTGCGAGAATCGATCACCGCCTGATGCTACTCGAAGATGCGGGAGCTATGTGCTCGAGCTGCTGCTCGAGGATGGATCGTAGGGAGCCGAGGGGTCGGGCGCTGGTAGCAGATGATTGGCAAGCGTCGAGCTCTGCGTCGTCGACTGGCCGGCGAGATTCAATCCATCTGGAGGGGCAGGAGCTGGCGCTGGGCCGGCAGCCGCGGGCTGCCCGCCGAGCGGGTCGGTCGGGCTGGGCAATGCGGGCCCGCCGCCAATGAGGTGGCCCGTGAGCTGACTTGGGTCCAGAAGACTCAGCGCGTCCCGTTCGGGAAGCAGCAGCGCCTCCCCTGCCTCGATCTCCTCCGCCGTGAGTTCAGTCTGCGCCTGTCGCTTGTCCTCATTCGCTTCCACACCAAACCTCCATGGTCGCCTTTTCCCAGTATAGGCATGGCCGGAAGCACGCAGCGCCAATGTAGCAAGTCGTTCAGCTTAAAGCCGAGTTAATGCGATATTTAGCCACGTAATCGGGAATTAACCGAAAATGCGAGCCGTCACGTAACTTTCATGTCGTATTGAAGCTCCATTAATGCCGGAGTCAACCACCATTGGGACCATTGTGCGGACTCGGCCAGCGCGCCGAGCAATCGCTCAAGGGGGGACTCCGGCGTGTTGCGATATCGATACCCGCTCGTCATCGCCTTCTTGCTGGCTCTTGCGTTTTCTCCAGCCAATGTGCATCTGGCCACTGCCCAGGACGGTAGCCCGCTCAGCCGCTTCAACCACATCGTCGTGGTCTACCAGGAGAATCGCGGCTTCGACGCGCTCTACGGCTGGTTCCCGGGGGCTGACGGTCTGCGGAATGCTACGAATGCGTTCCCCCAAATGGACAAGGATGGCAACCCGTACGCGGTGCTGCCCCAACCATTCAATTCGACGTTGCAGCCGCCAGGCCCCGATCCGCGCTTCCCAAACAACCTCGCACCTCAGCCATTTGACCTCGGCGACTACGTTGCACCGGAAGACAAGACTGGCGATCTCGTCCACCGCTACTATCAGGAGCAACTCCAGATCGATGGCGGCCGCATGGATAAGTGGATCGCCTGGACCGACTCCGCCGGCCTCGTCATGGGGTACTACGATGGCACCAACATGCCAGAGGGGAAGCTCGCCCAGGACTATGTCCTCGCGGACAACTTCTTTCACGGCGCATTTGGCGGCTCCTTCCTGAATCACTTCTTCCTCGCGTGCGCCTGCCCGCCGCAATGGCCGAATGCGCCGGACGCGATTCGGGCGCAGCTCGGCCCGGACGGCGCCCTGATCAAGGACGGCCAGGCCTCGCCAGATGGCTTTGGCATCAACACGTCGTTCACCGTCAACACGCCGCACCCGGCGAACGTGACCGATACCAGCTTGCTCGTGCCAGAGCAGACGCAGCCGACGATCGGCGACCGCCTCAACGACAAGGATGTGTCGTGGAAGTGGTACTCCGGCGGCTGGAATGATGCGGTAGCTGGCAAGCCAGACCCGTTGTTCCAGTTCCACCATCAGGTATTCGCCTTCTTCCAGAACTACGCGGACGGCACGCCGGGCCGCGCAGCCCACCTGAAGGACGAGACTGACTTCTTCAGCGACCTGAACGGCGGCAATCTGCCCGCCGTGTCGTTCATCAAACCGATCGGCGCCGACAACGAGCATCCTGGCTATGCCAGCCTTGCGCAGGGCCAGCAGCACGTCGCCGACATCGTGAGCGCAGTGCAGGCCACGCCCTACTGGGATGACACCCTGATCGTGGTGACCTACGACGAGAACGGCGGCAGTTGGGACCACGTGGCACCGCCGGTCGTCGACAAGTGGGGACCCGGCTCACGGGTGCCGACGCTCCTCATCGCGCCGTTCACAAAGCATGGCTACGTGGATCACACGCAATATGTGACCGAGTCGATCCTCGCCACCATCGAGCATCGTTGGAGCCTGGCGCCGCTCGGCACCCACGACTCCCAGGCGAATGACTTCAGCAACGCGCTGCTGCCGGTGCGATCGTGGTAAGCGGCGGGTTGCGCGACGCCACCAATCGGCTGCGTCTCGTCGGCATCGCCGCCGCCGGTCTTCTGGCCGTGGCGACCCTCGGGCCGATCGCCCCGCAGATCGCCAGCGGCCAACCCGCGCCGCCCGTATCGGCCCCAACCGAGACGCCCGTGCCGAATTGGCCCCCTTCGACGGCGCCGTTCGCCTACGGCGTCGCGGCGGGCGACATGACCGTCACAAGCGCCGTGCTGTGGACGCGAACGCCCGGCGAGGCGGACGTGACCGCCGAACTTGCCACGACGCCTGGTTTCGAGCGCGCGACGTCGCTGCCCCCGGCCCACACCACGGCCGCGAGCGACTTCACCACACGGGTTACCGCGGCCAACCTTACGCCAGGTACGCTGTACTACTACCGCTTCCGCTCCGGCGGCGACACAAGCCCTGTTGGCACCTTCCGCTCGGCGTATGCGCCCACGCAGGATGCAACCGTCACGCTCGCCTTCAGCGGCGACGCGCACTGGTCGTGGAAACCGTACCCGCTCATCAACAGCCTCCTGAAAGAGCCGCTCGACACCTTCATCTTCCTCGGCGACCTGCTCTACGAGTCCCGCAACCTGGAGACGGGCAAGAACGGAACGATCGCCGCCGAGAGCCTCGACGATTTCCGCCTGAAGTACCGGGAGAACCGCGAGCCACGGCCGGGCTCGTCGAGCAGCATGACGCCGATGCTCGATCTGTACCGAATGTTCGGGCAGTATTCGGTCGTCGACAACCACGAGACTGCCAACTCGCGAGTGCGTGGAGCCCCGCCGTACATCACCGGCGGTGCGACGGCTGGCGGAACCTTCGTCAATCAGTCGGAGGGCTTCCGCAACCGCATTCAGGCCTACAGCGAGTATCAGCCGGTCGCAGACGCCACGGTGAACGGCACTGGCGATGCCCGCCTGGACGGCACGACGCAGCTCTATCGCGCGACCCCCTGGGGCGCGAACGTCGACCTGATCGTGCTGGACGACCGGAGTTATCGCGACGCAGCGATCGACCCAACCTCACCCCAGGCCTTCGACTGTGCGCGCACGATGCTCGGCGCGCCGCAGCTCGCCTGGTTTGAGAAGGAGCTGCAGAGCGCGCAGGCCCGCAAGGTGGCGTGGAAGGTCGTGGTGATCTCGTCGCCGATCGCGGAGTATGGCAAGGCGTGGGATAGCAGCAAGTGGTGGGTTGATTATCGCTGCGAGCGCGACCGCATGCTGAAGTTCATCGACGACAACAAGATCGACAACGTGGTGTTTCTCACCACCGACAACCACGATACCACGGTCAACAATCTGGAGTACTACTCGATACCCGGCGATCCGA
Source organism: Chloroflexota bacterium (assembly GCA_034666705.1). Taxonomy (GTDB): domain Bacteria; phylum Chloroflexota; class UBA6077; order UBA6077; family SHYK01; genus JAXDLH01. The sequence goes on along the minus strand of JAXDLH010000438.1, from coordinate 975 downwards.
CGAGCCCGCTGAAGCCGGCGCGCAACGCCTTCGAGATGCTCACGGGTCCGCTGGGCGCGGATGTCGATCCCATCGACGTGACGCACAACGTCGACGTCTACGGCTTGAGCCAGCGCGACGCCGACCGCCGGGTGGTCGACACGTGGAACGGCGACATCGCCGATTCCAAGGGCAAGTACACCGGCCTGAAGCAAGATGGATTTGACCCGATCGGCCTCGAGCCGAGCTTCCCCGGCCTGGTCGCATCGAGCGTGCGTGCGGCTGGCATGCCGGCGGGTCAGATCATTCCCGCCGACTTCGTGAGCTTCAAGACGTTCAGCTACGCGGTGTTGCGCTTCGACCGCACCTCGCTGACCGTGCGCGTGATGAGCATCCCGGCCGTGCTCGACCCGACGTTCCTCTTCGACCCGGTAGAGGAGCAGGCCTACGAGAGCCGGCAGGCGACGGAGACGCTCAGCTTCCAGCTCCGCGCCCAGTAAACGTTACCTGGGACGCAAGCTCGAGGGGCGCAGCGCTCGCGTGAGCGCTGCGCCCCTCGGCCGGCACATTCGCGATGGCCAATAGACGAGAGGAGACATGAGGTGCGAATGTTTGCTCGCGTGAGTCACAGCGTTCGTATTACGCTGCTGATCGTCCCCTGCATTGCAGTACTCGCGATTACCCTGTTGCTGCAATCCACGCCGGTCGCCCAGGGAGGCACCGCTGACGGCGTGTTCGACTTCGGTCTCACTGGCGACCAGCTTTATGGACCCGATGGGATCGCCAAGTGGCCAGCGCTCCAGGCCGGCCTCGACGCGGCACCGCTCTCTTTCGTCGTCTTCGGCGGCGATTTCAAGAATGGCAGCACCGTGTGCGACGACGCGACGTTTGCCGACCGGCTGCAACGCTTCAGCAACTCCGCTCACCCTTTCGTCTTCCTGCCCGGCGACAACGAGTGGACAGATTGCTGGCGCGAGAACAATGGCAGCTACGACC
>JAXDLH010000437.1:0-16310 GCA_034666705.1 Chloroflexota bacterium | reverse complement strand
ACCGGTCGCTGCCGTCGGCGCACATGATGACGCCGCCAATGAGCTCCAGCTCCGCCTGGAGCTGCGTGCGGGCCTTGGCGATAAGGTCAGGGTCGTCGCCGTCCGGGGGGTAGCGTTCGGCGAAGCGCGCCTCGCAGTAGGCGGCGAGTGCCGCATCGGCGGAGAGGCCCTCTTCACTCGGCTTGCGGGCGAAGTCCGGGAACTGGTAGCCGATCTGGCTCGCATCGGTGAGATCAAAGGCCCGGCAGCGCTCGGCGATCCGCACGGTATTCGCCACCGCTTCCGGGTAGGCGGCGAAATGGATCGCGGCCTCCGCCGGCGTGCGGAGGAAGAATTCACTGTTGGGTTGCCGCAGGCGGTGCGAGGCCTCGAGCGTGGTGCGATACCGCACGGCGGTGAGCGCATCCTGCAAGCGGTGGCGGGCACGATCATGGTAGAGCACGTCGCCGGTCGCGACGATCGGCAATCCGAGCTCGGCGGCGAGCTCCGCAAGGCGCGCCACGCGGCGGGTATCGCCATACACGAGGTTGTGCTGCAGCTCGACGAAGGTCGACGCGGGGCCGAAGAGTGCCGCGAGTTGCCGTATGGCCTCGGTCGCCTCGGCGGTGCGACCGGCCTCGACGAGGCGCGGGATTTCGCCGGTGCGTGGACCGGTGAAGACGATCAGTCCCTCGGTGTGGCCGGCAAGGAAGGTCGGGTCGAGCGCCACGGCGTCGCGCGGGCTCGAGCGGTGCGCCTCGGTGAGCAGGCGGCAGAGGTTGGCATAGCCGCTCCAGTTCTCGACCAGCAACACGAGGGGTACTGGTCCGGAGTCGCGCTCGACGAGGCCGTGACGCAGCGTGAGCTCGGCGCCGGTGATGGCGCGGATGCTCTGCGACTTGCAGACCTGGGCGAACTCCATGGCGCCGTACAATCCGTTGCGGTCGGTGACGGCAAGTGCGTCATAGCCGTACGCCAAGGCGCGTGCGGCGATCTCGCTCGGCTGCGATGCGCCCTCGAGGAACGAATACGACGTGCGCAAGTGCAGCTCAACGTACGGCGCGGCAAAGTTCCTGTCATCCCGAGGTTCTGTTGCGGCCCCGGAGGCTGAAGGATTCGTGGCGCCGACCATTGGTAGTTCAAGCGGTGGGGGCACGGATCCTTCGCTTCGCTCAGGATGAATGGGGCCTTGGATGCTCACGAAGGCGAGCTTACGTGGCGCCGAGCACGGTGAAACCGTACTGGGCGAAATGACGATCGAAGGTGAACGCCATGCTGATGCCAGCTCGCTCCATCACCGCGAAGCTGGTTGCATTGGTGAGCGAGAAATCCTTGTCGTCGTAGCGAAAAATGATCTCCCGCGCGCGCCGCTCGTCCTCTTCATCCACTCGAATGATGGTGGTCGTGCCGCGATGTACGTCGCGAAGAAAATGATCGGCCGAGTGGTGACTGAGTCCGCAGATTCTTCAATTGGAGTCACGAATGGAGTCACGAATTGCTCGACCGCCTCTTTCTCGATACGGATGCCTCGGCCCACCCGGACCGCGGGCAGGCGGCCGTCGGCGATGTAGCGGCGGACGGTGATCGTTGCTACCTTGAGCATCTGCGCCGTTTCCTGTACCGTCAGGAGTTCCATCCACTCCTCCAAACAATCAACAGTACTCGTGAGATATCTTGAGCATATAAGAGGGAGGAAGTGCGTTGAGCTACCCGTGCTGCTCGCACCAGGTGTCGGCGATGAGGTCGTGGAATAGCGTGAGCAGTAACTCGTTGTCCAGCAGCACGGCGTAGTAGAGGCGCGAGATCGGGCGCTCGCGCCACCATTCGTCGTCGACACGCCAGCGGTCCTGGATTGCCTGGACCGCCCGCGGGGCTGCCCAGTGGCTGCGACGCACGGCCTCCGGGTCGCCGGCCGGGTTAGTCTGGACGGTGATCGGGACCGGGACATTCAGGGCTCGTACGGCACGAGCGCCCAGCGACGCTCGGGAATGCGCGACCATGGCTCAACCTCCATGGCGTGATAGAGGGTGGTGCGGCCGTAGCGAGTCCCCAGGTGGCTCGCCGCCTCGGCGATCGGTGCGAGTTGCCGCGCACGCGTGAGGAACAGGCTGGGCTGGCGGGCCGCCTCGCCGCTCAGTTCGAGCAACTCGATTGCCAACTCCTCGAGCGGTGCTAGTGGCAGGCCGTTCGGGAGTTGCAGCTTGGCTTTGAGCGCGAGATACGCGGTCCGGCTGCTCACCACGGGATCCTTGAAGGTGATGAGCCGCTCCCACGAGGTGCCGTCTGCCAGCAGGGCGCGAAGCCGTGCCTGGCGGGCGGCACGGTTCTGGAGCAGTGGGTGGGCGAAGGCACGCCCCAGGAGTTCACCCACGGCAATGAGGATCGCGTCGATGCTGGCAAGGGGGTCGTCGAACCGCAACGAGGTCTGGACTGGCGGTCGGAACCGCCGCGGGATGAGCCGCTCGGCGTCCTGCCCGCTCGCGAGGCGCCAGGCGCGTGCGCCGGGCGGGCCGAACTCGGCCTGCACCGCCGGGAATGGCAGCGCGGCGAGATCAGCCATCGTGTGCAAACCGAGCAGCTTGAGCCGTTGGATCGTCTCTGGTAGAAGCGGCAAATGGCTCAGTGGCAGCGGTGCGAGGAACGCGGCGGTCTCCGGCGCCGGCACGACCCGCAGGCCGAACTCCATCGCCAGGTGGGCGGCGACCGAGGCGGCGAACTTGCCGGCGGCAGCGCCAAGGCGCGGCCGGAGCGGCGGCGGCACCGCGGTGCGGATTGCGCGCTCCAAGCGGGCGAGGTCGTCGTGGTAGAGGGTGCGGAGGCCACGCAGGTCCAGAAAGATCGCTTCGTCGGCTGGCTCGACGGCCGGGCTTACCCGCTGGAGGCGGGCGACCGTCTCGTCGAGTACGGCGGCGATCCGCACCGGATCGGGCTGGATGATGATCGCCTCGCGGCAGAGCGTGAGCACTTCACGTAACGGCAGGCCGGGGAAGATGCCGGCGCGCGCTGCCTCCGGCGAGCATAGTTGCACCACCTTGCGCTCACCCGGGCCGGCGCCCAGCACGAGCGGCAACCCATCCCAGGCCGGGTGGCGCAGCAGTTCGACGCGCAGCGGGAACTGGGGCAGCCAGATGCAGGCGACGGAGACCGCCGGCCAGGGAACGTGCGATGGATTGGCGCCTGGGTCGTGCGGGTGCATGGCGAACCCCGGAACGGAGCAAGTTGCACCACTAGAATAGAACAATAGTTCTGTTTGTCAACAGGGTTGGCTGTGTCTGGCAGGACAGCAATGGGGATATCGGGGGAGGTTGCATTACGGACTAAAGGCCCGCGGGCCTACCCGGAGAATGGGTCGTACGTATCAGGGCCCGGGAGATAGCCAGCCCGCTCATAGAGGATCGCCATCCCATTGGCCGGGCCGTGGCCATAGCCAATCGGCAAACCGTGGCGCACGGCCTCGGTGATCAGCTCCTTCGCGCGGTCCACGGCGGCCGGGATGCTCAGTCCCAGCGCAAGTCCGGCGGCAATCGCCGAAGCGAACGTACAGCCGGTGCCATGCGTGTGCAGCGTGGCGAAGCGCGCCCGCCGCAGCTCGACGATCTCTCCTCCGTCGAACAGAACGTCGACCGCATCGGCATCACCACTGAGATGCCCGCCCTTCACGACTACCGTCTGCGAGCCCAGCGCGTGGATTGCACGCGCCGCCTCGCGCATGTCGGCCAGTGACTCCACGACACGGCCACTAAGTACCATAGCCTCCGGCAGATTTGGGGTCACCACCGTCGCGAGCGGGAGCAGATCGCGGCGCAATACATTGAGCGCCGCGGCCTCGAGCAACATGCCACCGGCCGAAGCTGCCAGCACCGGATCGACGACGAGCGGCCGAAGGCTATATTCGCGGATCTTCGCGACGATGATCTCGAGGATCGCCTGGCTTGCCAGCATGCCCGTCTTCGTCGCGGCGGGGCGCAGATCGCGCAGCAGTACGTCGATCTGCTCCGCCACGAACGCGACCTCGGTCGGCCGAACGCCGAACACACCCTGAGTATTCTGCGCGGTTAGCGCAGTGACGACGCTGAGGCCGTGCACCCCGAGCGCTGCGAAGGCCTTGAGGTCCGCCTGGATGCCAGCCCCGCCGCTCGGATCGGAGCCGGCAATGGCGAGCGCTATTGGCACCGCGGGCGTCGACCTCGATGCCATCCTCGTCTCTGCCAATATAGCACCTCTTCTTTCTAAAGCTCCTTGTATTCTGCCCGCTCAGCCCCGAAGAGGTGCTATATTGGCAGGAGCGTCGACCCACAATTTCATATGCAACGGCCCGCAGGGGGAGCGCGCAGCTGAGAGGCGGGGTCAGGCCCACCAACCCCTCGAACCTGATCTCGGGAAGTCGCCCGGACCGCCTAACGCGGTTGCGGCGCGGAAGACGAGCGTAGGGAATGCGGTCCAGCGAGCACCGATCGATGTACTCTGGTCCCTGCGGCCGGACACAATCGTCGCCCGGTGCCTGTGCGACGCGCCTGCCTCCGTCCTCACCGCGATCCCTGCGGTGTCACCCACATGACGGAGGCATTTCTATGGCCGCGACCATTCCATCTGAGCGGGCCGCCCTTCCGGGGAGCAGCAAGGTGTACGTCACCGGCGCTCGGCCCGACATCCGCGTGCCGATGCGCGAGATCGCGATCTCGCCGAGCCAGGGTCGCAACGGCATCGAGCCGAACGCCCCGCTCCGGGTCTACGACACCAGCGGTCCCTACACCGACCCGGATATCGATCTCGACATCCGTCGCGGTCTGCCGGCAATGCGGCGAGCATGGATACTCGAGCGCGGTGACGTCGAGGAGTACGACGGGCGCGTCGTGCTCCCCCTCGACGATGGGCTGAGCAACGGCAATGGGTCGCACACGCCCCAGTTCCCCGGCCTGATGCGCCGTCCGCTGCGCGCGAAGGCGGGTCACACCGTGAGCCAGCTGCATTACGCACGCCGGGGCATCATTACGCCCGAGATGCAGTTTATCGCCGCCCGCGAGCAGATGGATCCCGAGTTCGTTCGCTCCGAGGTCGCGCGTGGCCGCGCGATCATCCCGAGCAACATCAACCATCCTGAGAGCGAGCCGATGATCATTGGCCGGAACTTCCTCGTCAAGATCAATGCCAACATCGGCAACTCGGCCGTCGCCTCCTCTATTGACGAGGAGGTGGAGAAGATGATCTGGGCCACCCACTGGGGCGGCGATACGGTCATGGATCTCTCGACCGGCAAGAACATCCACACCACGCGCGAGTGGATCATTCGCAACTCGCCCGTGCCGATTGGCACTGTGCCGATCTACCAGGCGCTCGAGAAGATCCACGGCAAGGTCGAGGACCTGAGCTGGGAGGTATTCCGCGACACATTGATCGAGCAGGCCGAGCAAGGCGTCGACTACTTCACGATCCATGCCGGCGTCCGGCTCGCCTACGTACCGCTCACTGCGGATCGGATCACCGGCATCGTGTCGCGCGGCGGCTCCATCATGGCCGCGTGGTGTCTCGCTCACCACCAGGAGAATTTCCTCTACACCCACTTCGAGGAGATCTGCGAGATTATGGCTGCGTACGACGTGGCCTTCTCCCTCGGCGATGGGCTGCGGCCTGGTTGCACGGCCGACGCCAACGACGCTGCCCAGTTCGCCGAGCTGGATACGCTCGGCGAGCTGACCGAGGTGGCGTGGAAATACGACGTGCAGACGATGATCGAGGGCCCCGGCCATGTGCCGATGAACAAGATCAAGGAGAACATGGACCGGCAGCTCGAGGTGTGCCACGAAGCGCCCTTCTATACGCTTGGCCCGCTGGTGACAGACATCGCGCCAGCTTACGATCACATCACCTCTGCGATTGGCGCGGCGATGATTGGCTGGATGGGCACCGCGATGCTGTGCTACGTCACGCCGAAGGAGCACCTCGGCCTGCCGAACCGGCAGGATGTGAAGGATGGCGTGATCGCCTACAAGATCGCGGCGCACGCCGCCGACCTTGCCAAAGGCCATCCTGGCGCGAGCCTCTGGGATGACACGCTCTCCCGCGCGCGCTTCGAGTTCCGCTGGTCCGATCAGTTCAACCTGGCGCTCGATCCGGTGACCGCGCGGTCGTATCACGACGAAACACTTCCCGCCGAGCCGGCCAAGGTCGCCCACTTCTGCTCGATGTGCGGCCCCCACTTCTGCAGCATGCGGATCACGCAGGACCTGCGCGAATACGCCCGCCAGAAGGGGCTCTCCGACGAACAGGCGCTGAATGCTGGCATGGAGGAGAAGGCGGAGGAGTTCCGCAAGCGCGGCGGCGAGATCTACCAGCCAGCGTAGGTGGGTACCGCTCGACGCGGACACGTTTCCTTGTCTACACAGGCCCGAGTGGCTGGCCGAGTAGAAGCTTGGATGTCATCGTGAGGCCGCCGCCTCGGGGTCATCCTAAGCGAAGCGAAGGATCCGTAACCCGATCTTGAGGTCACGGATCCTTCGCTTCGCTGCTTTGGAAATAGATTTCCATGCCGCGGTGGCGCCCCGCCGGGGCATAACGACTCAGGATGACCAGGACCTTGGCTTCGCGCCAGACGTTCGCGATTTATGGTAATTGCGACGTATGCAATGACGGAACCTGCAAACGAACCTTTTTGAGGTACGCCATGCCCGATGCTCGCGTGCGGTACCGGATGAGCATGCCACAGCCTGCGACGCACCTCGTCCACATCGCCGTCACGGTCGATGAGCCGCCGTCATTGACCGTGCTGCGGCTGCCGGCCTGGACCCCGGGTTCCTACATGATTCGGGAGTTTGCCCGGCAAATACAGGCGTTCCGTGCGGTTGATGCCGAGGGTCGGCCGCTCCCGTGGCGGAAGACGCGGAAGGACACGTGGTCCATCGAGGCGGGTACTACAGCCCGCCTGGTCGCCGAGTTCGACGTCTACGCGCACGAGCTGACCGTGCGCACCAGTGATCTCGACGCCACGCATGGCTTCTTCAATCCCGCGAACATGTTGCCGGACGTGCTCGGGCGGGCTGGCGAGCCGCTCGAAGTCGCCGTCGAACACCCGCCCGCCTGGCACGTGCAGACGGGGCTGCGGCCAACTGGCACCGCCGCGGATACGTTCGTCGCTGCCGACTACGATGAATTGGTTGACTCGCCGATTCACGTCGGGCCCGATCCGGTCCTTACCTTTACCGTCGATGGGAAAGAGCACGCGATCGCGACCTGGGGCCGCGGCAACCTCAACTATGAGCGGATCACTGCCGACCTCAGGCGCGTCGTGGAAGCCGAGCGCGATCTGTTTGGTAGTCTGCCCTACGATCGCTACGTGTTCATGCTGCTGCTCACCGATGGCCCCCGTGGTGGGCTCGAGCATCGCAACTCGACCGCGGTTATGGCCCATCGCTTTGCCTTCCGACCCGGCCGCCCATACGAGCGCGCGCTCCATACGCTCGCGCACGAGTTCTTTCACACCTGGAACGTCAAGCGGATCCATCCGGAGGCGCTCGGTCCGTTCGACTACGGCGCGGAGAACTACACCTCACTGCTGTGGGCGATGGAGGGGATCACCGACTACTACACCTCGCTCCTCATGCGGCGGGGTGGGCTCATCACGCCGGAGCGCTACCTGGAGTCACTCGGCGAGCTCATCAGCGAGCTGGCGGAGACGCCGGGTCGAAGGCTCCAGAGCCTCGAAGAGGCGAGCTACGACGCCTGGATCAAGTATTACCGCCCGGACGAGCACAGCGTGAACTCGGCGATCTCCTACTATGGAAAGGGGGCAGTCGCGAGCCTGCTGCTGGACCTCGAGATGCGCCGCCGGACGGGAAACGAGCGGTCACTCGACGACCTCATGCACTATCTCTGGGAGCGCTACGGCCAACCCGATATCGGGATCCCCGAGGATGGTTACGAAGCGGCCCTGCATGAGGTGGCGGGCGGCGACTGGAGCGACTTCTTCGACCGAGTGATTCGCAGCCGCGACGAGCTCGCCTATGACGATGCGCTTGCGGTGGCTGGCGTGGAGTTGGAGTGGCGCGCGGACCCGAATGGGCCGGAGGTGTGGCTGGGGCTGCGCACCCGTAACGAGGCGGGGCGCACGAAGATCGCAAGCGTGCTCTCCGACGGGCCAGCCTGGGGCACGGGCATCTCCGCTGGCGACGAGCTGCTGGCGCTCGACGGCTTCCGCGTGGACGAGGCCGGCCTGCCCGACCGGCTGCGCGATTACCACCCGGGCGACACGGTTTCGCTGGCCTGCTTCCGCCGCGACGAGTTGGTGGAGGCGCGCGTCACGCTCGCGGCGCGTCCACGAACCAGGGCCACGCTCCGCAAGGTCCAGACGCCAACCCCGGAGCAGCGCCGCGTTTATGAAGATTGGGTCCGTACGCCGTGGGACGAGTTGGCGTCCAACGCGGCGTCCGCCGCGAGCTAGCTCTACAGCGCAGAGACCTTCAGCGGCGTGAGGTCGCCGGGGGCGAAGGCGACGGCCTGACGCTGCACGAGTGTCGGGCCGAGCACGGCATCGAGCTGGGCTGCTGTCATCCAATGGGCGCCGCCCTGGCCGGCGGTTCCGTACGCCGGATCGTGATAAAGGAAGCGGTCGCCGTCCATCCCATAGATCACGACGTAATGATCCCAGCGATAGGTCGAGTCCGTGTGGTCGGGTAGCAAGCGGTACTTGACCAGCGGGATCACTGGATGGCCCTGCGCGAGCTGAGCTTGAACGTCGTCAACCGTCCAGCGGTGGAACTCCTCCCCGTCATAGAGGCCAAGCGGCTGCAAGCCGAAGTCCTCGCCGACCTGCGCCATGAATTGGAGCGCGGTGCCACCGCCAAGGCCCGTGCCCTGGTAGGTGTGGGTGAGGACGCGCAGCTCCATGTCGTCGTGGGCCATGCCGAATGCGCCGAGCACCATGCCGAGCGCCGCCGGCCCGCAGTTCGCCCCCTCGTAGCGAGTGCCATCCTTCTGCGTCTGGAATGGCATCTGCATCTTGAACGAACCGGATGCGAACAGCGCTGCGCGCGGGTCGAGCCCGGACGGTGCCGGCTCGGCGAGGATGAGCGGCTCTTCGAGCGGCTCGACGGCTGCCGCCAGCTCTGCCAGCGAGTCGACGGGCATCAGGGTAAGGCCGTTCGGGTCTGTCGGCTGGGTGTTTGCTTCCTCGAACGAGACGATCGGAGCCGGTTGGGTCATGATCGTGTCAGGCCTATTGATGTGCGTGGTCAGGGCGGACGGGGCAATGACCGCGGGGCTCGCCGTTTGCACGGATCCGGCGAAGCCCGGGGCGAGGCGCATGCTCGGCATGACGTTGAGCGAGGCAAGCCCGCTCGGGAAGTCGCACGCCGCCATGGCCGTCGCGAGGAGGAAGATCAGGGGGAGCACGATGCGCAGCCGAGCCATGGGATTCTCCAGAGACCGCTTGCCGGGTTTGCGGCCGATTGTAGGTGAGTGATGTTGCAAAACGCAACCATTTCGACGCTCATTGCCCGTTTCGAGCTGCGCACGTTTGCCTGACGGTGAGCGGCTGTGCTAGACTCCGTCACCTATATTGCAAAGGCGTTGACGAGGACCAGTACGCGGAGTACGGCCCCAGAGAGCCGGCGGTTGGTGCAAGCCGGTGGCCGAAGATCGTGGAACTCCCCTCCGAGCTGTGCGGACGAACGGCGGCATCGCTGAGTAGCCCGCGCCGAGTTGGCAGCCGTTACCCTGCCGAGAGTGGACGCGCCGCAAGGCATCGTCAAGTTGGGTGGTACCGCGAGAGGAGCTCTCGTCCCGGCACGGGGCGGGGGCTTTTTTGATGCCGCCGAACAATGAGCCTCCCGCATTCGGGAAGCTTGCCGATGAGATCCTCTGGCGCGTCAAGAAGGGTGGTACCGCGAGTGTGACCCTCGTCCCTTCCGGTGACGAGGGTTGTTTTGTACCTGCGGTTGATCGCGCGCGAAAGGAAGGGAACCCATGAAGTTGAACGGATCGCAAATGGTCTGCGAGAGTCTCGTAGCCGAAGGCGTCCGCACGGTATTCGGGCTCCCTGGTGGAGCCATCATGCCCCTCTATGATGCGCTCCCCAGTTACCCGATCAACCACGTGCTGGTACGACATGAGCAGGGCGCCGCGCACATGGCTGACGGCTTCGGTCGCGCCAGTGGCGATGTTGGCGTCTGCATGGCCACCTCAGGCCCGGGTGCAATTAACCTCGTCGTCGGGCTCGCCAATGCGATGATGGATTCCGCGCCGATGGTGGCGATCACCGCCAACGTGGCCACGGCGGCGATCGGCACGGATGCGTTCCAGGAGGCGGACATCACCGGGATCTCGATCCCGGTGACGAAGCACAACTTCCTGGTCCGCGATGTGAAGGACCTGCCCACGGTAATGAAGCAGGCGTTCCACCTGGCACGCTCCGGGCGGCCCGGGCCAGTGCTGGTGGACATTCCAAAGGATGTGCTGCAGGCCGAGGCCGAGTTCTCGTATCCGACCAAGATCTCGATGCCGAGCTACAATCCGACCACGCAGCCGAATACGCAGCAGGTGCGCAAGGCGGCGCGGCTGATCGAAAACTCGCAGCGCCCGGTGATCATCGCCGGGCACGGCGTGCTGATCTCCAAGGCGTGGCCGGAGCTGCGCGAGCTTGCCGAGAAGTCGCAGATCCCGGTCGTCAACACCCTGCTGGGGCTGAGCAACTTCCCCGGCGACCATCCGCTGTATCTCGGCATGATGGGCATGCATGGCACGGCCTACGCGAGCTACGCCGTCGACCAGTCCGACCTGGTGCTCGGCATCGGCATCCGCTTCGACGACCGCGCGATGGGCAAGTACTCGACCTTTGCGCCTCACGCCAAGGTGGTGCACATCGACATCGATCCCGCCGAGATCGGCAAGAACGTGCGTACCGACGTGCCGATCGTGGCAGACTGCAAGGCCGCGCTCCAGGCGCTGAACCGGGAGATCGGCGAATGTCAGAGCCACGCGGCCTGGCTGAATCAGGTTGACGAGTGGCGAGAGCAATATCCGCTGCCCAAACCTGCGGCTGGCAGCGCGCTCTCGCACCGCCATGTGATCGACGAGATCTGGCGGTCCTGTGGCGGGAAGGCGATCATCTCGACCGATGTCGGCCAGCACCAGATGTTCATGGCGCAGCAGTACCCGTTCCTCACGCCAAACTCGCATTTCTCATCCGGCGGGCTCGGTACGATGGGCTTCTCGCTGCCCGCGGGCATTGGCGCGGCGTTCGCGCGGCCCGACGAGCTGGTGTGGTGCTGCGCGGGGGACGGCGGCTTCCAGATGACGCTGCAAGAGCTCGCCGTAGTGCGGAATTTCAACCTGAACATGAAGATCGCGCTCTTCAACAACACATTCCTGGGCATGGTCCGCCAGTGGCAGCAGCTCTTCTATAAGGAGAACTACGTCGAGGTGAGCCTCGCCGGGCCGCCGGACTTCATCAAGCTGGCCGATGCCTACGACATCCCCGCCCGGCGGGTCGAATCGCCCGGTGAAGTTGCCGACGCGGTGCGCTGGGCATCGGAGATCAAAGGCCCGGCGTTCCTCGAGTTCCAGATCGATCCCAAGGAAAACGTGTTCCCCATGGTTATCCCCGGGACGTCGCTTGCGGAGGTGATCCCCTTTGAAACACACACTCGTGGCAACAATGGACAGCAACCCGTTCACGTTCAATCGGGTCATCAGCCTGTTTCGCTCCCGGGGATTCGCGATTGAGTCGCTGACGATCGGTCAAACCGACGTCCCGGACGTGATGCGCCTCACGATCGTGGTCGATGGGTCGAAAACGGCCGTCGAGCAGGTGGTGAAGCAGATGTACAAGGTCGTCGAGGTGCGCAAGGTCTCGGACCTGTCCGAGGATCAGCCCGTAGTCCGCGAGCTGGCGCTCATCAAGGTGACGAGCAAGCCCTCGACGCGCGCCGAGATCATGCAACTCGTAGATATCTATCGTGCCCGGATCGTCGACGTGGCGTTCGGCTCGCTGATGATCGAGCTGACGGGCGACCCAGAGAAGATCGACTCAATCGTCACCCTGCTCCGCGGCTTCGGCATCAAGGAGTTGGTGCGGACGGGGGTGGTCGCGATGGTGCGTGGCAGTGGCGCGAAAGAGACGACGTCGAGCCGCGATGGCGCGGTGGCGGTGGGGTAAGCAGGAGCGAATGGGTTCCCGTTCGCCCTGAGGCTCTCGAAGGCGGACACGTGGGCCAGGGCCGGTCATGTCCTTCGACAGGCTCAGGATGAGCGGCCCAAATCGGGCCCTGACGAAGCGGGCATCAAAACGTGTGGGAGTGGTGAGCGAATGGTCAACATCTACTACGACAGCGACGCCGATCTTTCCCTGCTCGATGGCAAGAAGGTGGCCATCGTCGGGTACGGCAGCCAGGGCCATGCACATGCGCTGAACCTCAAGGAGAGCGGCGTCGACGTGCGGGTGGGCCTGTACGAGGGCAGCAAGTCCTGGTCCGTGGCGGAAAAAGACGGGCTCAGCGTCAAGCCGGTCGACCAGGCTGCCTCCGAGGCTGACATCATCATGATCCTCGTTCCGGACCAGACCCAGCGGTCGCTGTATGAGGAGTGCATCAAGGGTGGACTGAAGCAAGGCGACACGTTGATGTTCGCGCACGGCTTCAATATCCACCATCACCAGGTCGTGCCCCCGCCGTTCGTGGACGTCTCCATGATCGCGCCGAAGGGCCCTGGCCACCTCGTGCGCAGTACCTATCAGCAGGGCCAGGGCGTGCCTGCGCTCGTGGCCGTGCACCAGAACGCTTCCGGCAAGGCCAAGGAGAATGCGCTTGCCTACGGCAAGGCGCTTGGCGCCAGCCGGGCGGGCGTCCTCGAGACGACGTTCCTCGAGGAGACCGAGACCGACAATTTTGGCGAGCAGGCCGTGTTGTGCGGCGGCGTCTCGGCGTTGATCAAGGCCGGCTTCGAGACGCTCATCGAGGCTGGGTACCAGCCAGAGGTGGCGTACTTCGAGTGCTGCCACGAACTGAAGCTCATCGTCGACCTGATCTACGAGGGCGGGCTCGCGCGGATGCGCTATTCCATCTCCGACACCGCCGAGTACGGCGACTACTACGCGGGCCCGAAGCTGATCGACGAGGGCGTGAAGGATCGCATGCGCAGCTTACTGCACGACATCCAGGATGGCACGTTCGCCCGCACCTGGATTCTGGAGAACCAGGCCGGGCGGCCGAACTTCCTGGCACGACGTGAGCTCGAGGCGAAGCACCCGATTGAAAAGGTTGGCGCCCAACTGCGCGGCATGATGAGTTGGCTGAAGAAGGGCGATCACTGATCCTGAAGGGAGGAAGCATGGACCGGCTGTACATCTTCGACACCACGCTCCGCGACGGGGAGCAGTCGCCTGGCGCGGCGCTTACCTCGGACGAGAAGCTGGAGATCGCCCTGCAGCTTGCCGACCTCGGCGTCGACATCATCGAGGCCGGCTTTCCGATTGCCTCGCCGGACGACTCGGCAGCCGTGCGGCGCATCGCCATGGAGGTGAAGGGCGCGACGATCGCCGGCCTGGCCCGCGCGAAGGTCGAGGACGTCGACGCGGCGTGGGAAGCGCTGCGCGACGGCGAAGATGTGCGCATCCATACCTTCATCTCTACGTCGGACATTCACCTCAAGCATCAGTTCCGCATAACGCGTGAGCAGGCGCTCGACGCCGCCGTAGCGATGGTCAAGCGCGCCAAAAGCTACGTATCGAACGTCGAGTTCTCGCCGATGGACGCGACCCGCTCAGACTGGGAGTATCTCTATCGGGTGCTCACCGCGGTGATCGACGCGGGTGCCACGACGATCAGCATTCCCGATACGGTCGGCTTCATCACGCCAGTCGAGTTTGCGCGGCTCATCGACGCGATCCAGGAGAACGTGCCGAACGTCGACCGCGCGATCATCTCTGTCCACTGCCACAACGATCTCGGGATGGCCGTCTCGAACTCGCTGGCCGGAGTGCTCGGCGGCGCTCGCCAGGTGGAATGCACGATCAACGGCATTGGCGAGCGGGCTGGCAATGCGGCGCTCGAAGAGATCGTGATGGCTGTGAAAACCCGTCCGGACGTGTACGGGGTTGAGACGCGGATTGACACGACCCAGATCTATAAAACGAGCCGGATGGTCTCGACGCTAACAGGCATGATGGTGCAGCCGAATAAGGCAGTCGTCGGCTCGAATGCATTTGCGCACGAGTCTGGTATCCACCAGGATGGCGTGCTCAAGGAGCGCAGCACATACGAGATCATGGACGCTCGCAACGTCGGCCTTTCCGACAGCACGCTGGTACTCGGCAAACACTCCGGGCGCCACGCGCTCCGCTCACGCTTCGAGGAGATGGGCTACCACCTCACCGACGAGGAGTTGAACCGCGCCTTCGTGCGCTTCAAAGAGATCGCCGACAAGAAGAAGGACCTCACGACGAAGGACCTCGAAGCGATCGTCGCCGACGAGATCGTGGCCGTGCCCGAGATCTACCAGGTCAGCCACCTCCAGGTTTCCTGCGGTTATCCGGCCGTGCCAAACGCAACCGTTGGGCTGCGTATGCCGAACGGCGACGTGCGGGTGGAAGTGGCGACGGGTACCGGCCCCGTCGACGCGAGCTACAAGGCAATCGCGAAGATCGTCGATCTGCCCGTCAAGCTTCAGGAGTATTCCGTACGCTCGGTCACCGGAGGGATCGACGCGCTCGGCGAGGTGTCCGTGCGCATCGAATCCGGTGGCCGCACATATCACGGCCGGGGCGCCGACCCCGATATCATCGTGGCCTCGGCCAACGCCTACGTCAACGCGCTCAACAAGGCGGCCGCGGCGCCCCGCGAAGCGCCGGCGCGCGTCCAGACTGGCGTCGGAGTGTAAGACGGCGCGCTGACCAGCAGGGTGATCGTCATCCTGAGCGAAGCGAAGGATCCATAGCTGGGGAGTCGCAGTACGGATCCTTCGGTCGGTGGGCATCAGGATGACCCAACGAAGGGGAGAAGAGATGGGACACACAATCGTAGAAAAGATCATTGCCGCCCACGCGGGTCGCGACGAAGTCTCGGCCAACGACTTCGTCGATGTGAGCGTCGACTGGGTGATGGCGAACGACATCACGGCGCCGCTCGCCATCATGGAGTTCCATAAGCTCGGCGTCGAGCGGGTGTTCAACAATGAGCGGGTGGTCCTCGTCGGCTCGCACTTCGTTCCCGCCAAGGACATCGCGGCCGCGCAGAACATGAAGGACATGCGCGAGTTTGCGAAGGAGCAGGGGATCGTTCATTTCTTCGAGCCAGGCAAGGGCGGCATCGAGCACGCGCTCATGCCGCAGGAGGGCATCACGGCACCCGGCGAGTTCCTGCTCGGCGCCGACTCGCATACGAACACCGGTGGCGCGCTGCAGTGCCTTGCCGCAGGCTTCGGCAGCACGGACTGCGCGATCGCTATGGCGACCGGCAAAACGTGGCTCAAGGTGCCGCCGACAATCAAGGTCAACTTCGTCGGCAAGCGCAAGCCCTACGTCACCGGCAAGGATTTCATCCTGCGCCTGATCGGCGAGATCGGCGTCGAGGGCGCCAACTATCAATCGCTCGAGTTCCACGGGGAAGCGATTCACGACCTCACCGTCTTCGAGCGCTTCACCATGGCGAACATGACGACCGAAGCGCAGGCCAAGTGTGGCCTCTTCCCGGTTGACGAAGAGGTGCTCGAGTACGTGCGCGGCAAGGTGAATCGGCCGTTCAATACCTATGAAGCCGATCCTGACGCGCAGTACGTCCGCGAGGTCACGATCGACGTGACGAACATGGAGCCGCAGATTGCGGTGCCATTCCTCCCCGACAACACGTCTACCGTATGGGAGCAGTCCGGCACCGAGGTCGACCAGGTCTTCATTGGCTCCTGCACCAACGGCTGGCTGCCCGACATTCGCCTCGCGGCGCGCATCATGCGCGGCCGCAAGGTGGCGCCAAACCTGCGCGCGGTTGTCATCCCGGCGACACAGCAGATCTACGTCGATGCCCTCAAAGAGGGTCTGGTCGAGGTATTCGCGGAGGCCGGCGCGGCGATGTCCGCTGGCACCTGTGGACCCTGCCTCGGCGGCTACTTCGGCGTCCTGGCGTCCGGTGAAAAGGCCGTGAGTACGAGCAACCGCAACTTCCGGGGCCGCATGGGTCACCGCGACGCCGAGGTATATCTCGCGAGCCCGATGATGGCAGCCGCCACGGCCGTGCTCGGGCACATCCCATCGCAGGACGAGCTGGATGACCTGTTGAAGGAAGAGGTGACGGCATGAAGATCCAGGGCCGCGTGTGGAAGTTTGGCGACAACGTCGATACTGACGTCAT
>JAXDLH010000436.1:0-2942 GCA_034666705.1 Chloroflexota bacterium | reverse complement strand
CGGGACCGACCCGAGCGCGTCGGCATTCTACCCCCCGCCGGGGACCCCATGTCAACGAAACTTGAATTCAGTCACGGACAGGCGCCGGGCACCCCGCCCCTGCTCGAGCAGGGGCGGGGTGCCCGGCATCAGGTCTATGCCGCGGCCGGGCTGGCGGACGCCGCTGGACGAGGGCGGCGGAGCCACCAGGCGATGGCAAGGGCGGGAATGCCGTAGAGCGGAGAGAAGACCGCCACCCAGATCCCCACCACCAGCAGACCCTGGACGGAGTGTTCCAGTGCCGCGACCGACTGGGCCAACGTCAGCGCCAGGGTCTCACTCAGGGTTCGCTCATTGCGCGGCGGAGCCGGGACCACTGGCTCGGTAATCCGCAGCGCAATCGTCGCTAGATCGGATTGGCTCTCGAGCACCCGCTGCCGACCTTGCAGCCGCTCGATCTGGCCGCGCACGTTGGTCAGTTCCCGTTGTAGCTGCAAGGTCTGCTCGAGGGTCGTGGTCTTCTCCATGAGGCTGAGGATGCGCGCCTCGGTGGATTGCAGGTTACGCACGTTGGATTGGACGTCGGTGTACTCCTCCGTCACGTCCTGGGTGCTGCGCGTCTCGTCGGTGACGCGCTCCCCGATACCACGCAGCTCGGCGAGGGCATCGGTGAAACGTGCGGTTGGGATGCGGATGGTCACGGTAGCCTGGCGGACGCCGTCGACGTCGCGCACGTTGGAGCTGCCGACGAAGCCGCCGTAGCGCGCGGCGACGGACTCAGCCTGCCGCTCCGCCTCGACCGCATTCTGCGCATTGATGCTGAGGTTCACGGTGGCGACGATCATCCGATCGAGCGGTGGCAGCGCGACGTCGGGCTGAGTCTGCGCGGAGACCGGCTGTCCGCTCGTAGCGCTGGTGTTGGCGGCGGACCTCTGGGTGAGGGCACCAGCGCCGATGCCTCCGGCGGCGTTTGGCGCGCCGGCGGGTGGCGCTGCGGCGCGCAGGCTGTCGGACGACACTTGCTGGCTGCCGGGCGCGGGCCCGCAGGCGGACAGGACGGCGGCGAGGCTGAGCAGACCCATGAGGACGAACGCTGGCAGACGCATCGGGCTCCTCCATCTTCCCTGACTTTCGCGCTCTGGCGCGCAGCTTGAGTGCTGCGAGGAGAGTGCTTGGGAATCTGACGCCGCGCATGCTGTGGAAGTTCCGGTGCGAGTCATTGCATGCCGGCAAGGTCGGCGACTAGCATCTCGGGTCGCAAGGCCCCCTGTCATCCCGAGCTCGACAGGCGGGGCCGCGCCCCCGGAACCTGGAATCACATCAAAGATGTCATTGAGATGTCATTGAAAGTTTCTTGGCATGGAATGAGCTCATGATTGGCCGAGTGTGGACGCTGGCGCGGCAGCACGAGGCGCTCGTGATCGTCGCGATGTACTCGCTCTCTATTTTCCTCGCCTGGCATATCGTGGTATCCGTGCTGCCGTCCTACGCTCTTGCGTTCGGCGTAACGCTGGCGCAGGTCGGGCTGCTGATCAGCGCGCTCACGCTCGGCCGCGTCTTCTTCAACTTCCCGGCCGGAACCATGTCCGAGCGAGTCGGGCGGCGGCCGGTGCTCATCGTCGGTGGCATCATCACGGCGATCGCCTCATTCGGCTCGGGCAGCGTGCAGGACTTCGGCCAGCTTGTGGCAGTCCGCTTCCTGACCGGGGTGGGCGGCGCGATGGCGATAACGACGTCGATGGCAATCGTGGCGGACCTCTCGACCACGACAAACCGCGCACGGATGATGAGCGCCAACGACAGCCTGGTGAACGTCGGGCTCTTCATGGCGCCGGGGGTCGGCGGGATTCTCGCCGACGCATTCGGGCTGCGCGTGCCGTTCTTCGTGGCCGGGCTCGCCATGGTGATCACCACGATCTGGGTGTTCCTGCGGCTGCCGGAAACGCGAGGTCTGCGCCACGACGATACTCCTGCGACGATCGCTGAGGCGCGGCCTGGTCCACTCGAGAGCATCAAGGCGCTGGTGCAGATCCGGAACTACGACATGGTGGCGCTGCTCGGCTTCGGCACGTTCCTCACGCGATTCGCCGGGCTGTTTCTGTTATTGCCGACGATCGGCCGCGTGCGGTTTGGCATGACGCCCGGCGAATATGGGCTGTTGGCGAGCGCGTTGGCGTTGGTGCAGGTGCCAATCTGGCCATTCGCCGGCACGCTGGCCGATCGTTTCGGCCGCAAGCCGGTAATCGTGCCCTCGACGATCGCGACCGGCGTGATGATCGTATGCATCGGCCTCGCGCCGACGCGCGAGCTGTTCTATCTGTGCGTGCTGCTCTACGCTGTAACGGCCGGAGTTAGTGGCCCGGCGCCGAGCGCGTACCTGGCAGATGTCGTGCCGAGGCCTTTGCGCGGCATGGGCATGGGCGCGTACCGGACGTTTGGCGACTTTGCGGGTTTCGTCGGGCCCCTGGCGCTCGGCGCGCTTGCGACCATCCTGGGCGAGGGCACGGCCGTCATCTTCAACGGTGTGGTGGTCGTCGTGACGGCGATCATCTTCGCGCTTTTCGCCGGCGAGACGCTGCGGCCGAGGAAAGCGCCGGAGCCGATCGCCGCCGGGCCGTGAGCATGGGTGCAAGCCGACCCGCAGAAACGTTCGGGTACAATTGATCAAAATGGGCCATTGGCGCTGCCAGCGGCTCGCATGCAGGGGGCTGAATGGAGCGTGGCACACTCAGGGTCAAGACCGGGCATGCGGAGATGCTCAAGGGTGGCGTGATCATGGATGTGGTCACGCCCGACCAGGCCCGCATCGCGGAGTCCGCCGGTGCCTGCGCCGTGATGGCGCTCGAGCGAGTGCCCGCCGATATCCGCGCCGAGGGCGGCGTTGCTCGCATGGCGGACCCGCGCATCATCGAGGAGATCATGCAGGCGGTGACCGTGCCGGTCATGGCCAAGTGCCGCATCGG
>JAXDLH010000435.1:0-11223 GCA_034666705.1 Chloroflexota bacterium | reverse complement strand
CGCCTCGGTGCCGGAGACGTACCGCGAGAATACCTGGCCTGAATGCGCGCCCGCATAGAAGCTCAGCGACAGCTCCTGCAAGTGGCTGAACAGGCGCAAGCGCAGGGAGTTCAATACGTCAGCGACCACGCGCGCCGTGAAGTAGTGGTTGAGCGCATCGCCGACGGTGCACAGCGCCAGCAGGCCGAGCATCGCTGCGACGAGCGCGGCCGCACGGCTGCCGTCGCCGGCCGGGATTGCCTCGTCGATCAGCAGCTTCAAGGCGAGCGGAAAGGCGATCGTGTAGGCGATGGTGGGGAGCAGGCTCAGCAGCGCCGGCGTGCCAGCGCGCCAGTGCGGGAGCAACAACGCGCCGCTCGTGCGCAAGAGGCCTCGCCTCGCCGGGCGGCCTGTAGCGAGTGCGGTGTCCATTGCCGTGCCAAGCATCCCGGTGAGCAGGTTCGTTATAGAACGTGAATGGGCTCAGGGCGAACGTTCCACGCCTAGGGCGGTCGAGTCGCGACTGACCTCTGACAGGTTACACGGCGGGCGCCTGTGGTGCGTGTGAATATGCATACAGCGGTCGGCGTTGTAGCCCCGTGACGGGGAATCGGGCTACTGCTCGAAGTTGAAAGCGTTCAGCAGGTTGTTGGCTGACGCGTCGCGGCTCCCGAGCGGGTCGAGCCCCCAGCGCCACTCGATGAAGCGCAGGATCGACGTCGTGTCGTACACGGTGTGGTCAACGAAGCCCCGCTTGGCGTACGGCGAGATGATGATCGCCGGCACCCGCGTCCCGGGTCCCCAGCGGTCGACGAGCGGCGGCGCGACGTGGTCCCAGAACCCGCCGTTCTCGTCGTAGGTGACGACGATGGCGCTGCGCTGCCAGTAGCGGCTGTGCTGAATCGCCGCGACCAGCGAGGCCGCATGCCAATCACCCGGCGATAGGGCAGCGCAGCCGGGATGCTCGCTATTGAGTGCTTTCGGCTTGATGAAGACCACGTTCGGCAGCTTGCCACCCTGGAGATCGGTAAGGAGCTGACTTTCATCCTTCAGGTGCGCGGTCCGGCCTGGCGTGCCCTCGGCCAGGTTAGCGAAGTAGGTGAACGGGTGGGTGAAATACTCCTCCGCCATCGTCACGGTCCCCGCCTGCAGGTCATTCCATGCTCCGGCATACCAGGCCCAGCTCACCCCCGCCGCGTCCAGCCGATCGCCGATGTGGGGCATCGACTGCGGCGGCAGGAGGAGCGTGGACGGGACGTTGCGGGGGTGGGGCCCATTCGCCGCGTAGAAATTGTTGATCGCAAAGCCGTCCGGCGTCACGTGCCCGTCCAGCCGCAGCGTGCCGTCGGGGTCAACCTTCGCCACGAGCTCAGCCGGTGCCTTCGGAAACGTTGGAGTCGCCGCTGAGACGAGCCAGAAATGATTGAGCAACGAGCCGCCAAATGCGGCATGGAAGAAGCGGTCCGCCAGAACGTACTGCTGCGCGTACGCCCACATTGGGAGCTTCGAGCCGTCGTAGTACCCCATCGTGAGCGCGCCGGCATCCGACACTGCCGCAAATTGATCCATGGCCCCGCCGTTGATCTGAGCCTGCTCCTGGTAGAAGCTGTGTACGAGGTCCCCGGTGAGACGGTTGGAAGGCAGATACTCGTCGATATTGAAGGCTTTGTTGAGCAGCGCTGGGAAGCGATCGTCGATCACCCCACCGCTCAAGACGTTGCGCACTGGCGGCAGGTGGTCGTAGTACTGGTCGGCGCCATCCGCCTGGCTCGGCGAGAAGCCGACCGGATCGAGCCCGTCCGCGCCGGGGAAGAGGCCGTAGAGATTGTCAAACGAGTGATTCTCGAGATAGATGACGATGATGTGATCGATCGGCGGCACGGGGTCCGGGAGGGCACTCGCCTCGGCTGCCAGTGCTGTGGACCAACGCGGCCAGACGGCCATCCCACTGGCGCCGAGTAGCACCTGGGCGCCACCGACCAGCCCACCTTTAATGAGGGTCCTGCGGCTGATCATCGCCGGGTATCGGGGCGCCGCGAGCGGCGTTGCTTGCGGCTGACAAAGTTGAACACGAGTCGCATCATATCCGAGCCGGTAATTTGCCGCTCGGCCCGGCCGAGCGCGCACGACGGAGTGTGAAAAGAAGTGCAGTCCGGATGCGTCGGCGCGGATGGTACAGTGCCCAGCAGGGGCACTCGGCCGATGCGAGCCGCGCCTCGGAGTATTCACTGCCCGTGCAAATCGGGATCGCCTTCGACGCGCGCGCCGAGGATTCGCCGCCGGCTGCGGGTCCGTGCGACCGGTACGAGGAGTACGACAGCGCCGCAACGGTGGATGCAATCGCCGCCGCGCTGGCCACCAATGGCCATACGCCGCGGCTTGTCGGCGGAGGCCGGCGCCTCCTCGAGGCGCTGCTCGCCGATCCGCCGGATCTCGTCTTCAACCTCGCCGAAGGGTTTGGCAGCCGCAGTCGTGAGGCGCACGTGCCTGCGGTGTGCGAGATGCTCGGCATTCCGTTCACGCACTCGGATCCGCTGACCCTCGCCCTGGCGCTCGACAAGCCGCTCGCGAAACGCGTCGCGCAGTCCCACGGCGTGCGCACCCCACCTTTCGTCGTCGTCGAGGCCATCGAGGATCTCGACTGCGCTTCGCTGCCGCCGTTTCCACTCTTTGTGAAGCCCGCGGCTGAGGGCTCGAGCATGGGCGTGCGCCGTACCTCGCGT
This sequence comes from Chloroflexota bacterium, assembly GCA_034666705.1. Classification (GTDB taxonomy): domain Bacteria; phylum Chloroflexota; class UBA6077; order UBA6077; family SHYK01; genus JAXDLH01. Next base: position 8,521 of record JAXDLH010000435.1, on the reverse strand, counting down.
GTACTCGATCGCCGGGCGCTGGAGGTCGAGGTGGCTCGCTGTCTGCGCGATTACTGCGAGCCGGTGCTCGTGGAGGCCTTTCTGCCGGGCTGCGAGGTGACGGCCGGCGTGGTAGGCAATGGCCCACGGGCCAGGATGCTCGGCGCCATGGAGATCGTGCCGAAGCAGGTCGCGATGGCGCAGTTTGTCTATGGTCTGGAGACGAAGCGGAATTACCTCGAGGAGGTGGAGTACCACCTTGCCCCGAGCGGGTTGTCGCCAGCGCAGCTCGCCGACGTGGAGGCGACCGCGCTCGACGCGTATCGTGCGCTCGGCTGCCGCGACGTCGCGCGCGTCGATCTGCGGCTCGACGGTGACGGCCGTGCAAACCTGCTGGAGATCAACCCCCTGCCCGGTCTCTCACCCCTCACTGGCGACCTCGTGATCCTGGCTCGAGCCGCAGGCTGGAGCTACGAGGCGCTGATTGGGCGCATCGTCGACGAGGCGCTGGAGCGGCTCGGGTGAGGCCGATCGTCGTGCTGGCGAATGCTGACGCCAACGTGCGTGGCGGCGCGGTGCTCGACGCCATCGCCGCCCAGGGCAACGCCCGCACCGTGGAGGCTGTATGTGAGGCGCTGCGCGCGCTCGGCCCGGTCGAGAAGCTGGCGACGGCGACCGGCAGCCCGGAAGAGCTGGCGCGCGCCCTGAAGGCGCGCGCCCCGCGGGTGGTGTTCAATCTTGCCGAGGCGGCCCGCGGCGTGGCGGCGCTCGAGCCCGCCGTCGCCGCCCTCCTCGACCTGCTCGGCCTCGCGTACACCGGCAATGGCCCGCAGGCGCTCGCGCTCGGCCTCGACAAACACGCGGCGAAGGCGCTCCTGCGCGGGAGCGGCGTCACGGTGCCCGCGGGCGCGCTGCTCCGTGATGCCTGGCGTGATCCGCTGGTCGACGTGCTCTATCCCGCCATCGTCAAGCCGGCCTGCATGGATGCCAGCCACGGGATCGAGCCACACAACGTGGTTCAGGATGAGGCCGCGGCCCGGGCGCTGGCTGCCGAGTTGATCGCGCGGTTCCCGCCGGCCGCGATCGTGGAGCAGTTCGTCGACGGCCGGGAGATCATGGCGTCGGTAGTGCAGCTCGAGCCGGGTGGGCCGCCGCAGGTGCTGCCGCTTGCGGAGATCGACTGGCACCTGCCGCCCGGCACGCCGCGCGTTTGCGGCTATGCGGCGAAGTGGCTCGAGGAGAGCGAGGCGTACCGCGGCACGCCAGTCATCTGTCCGGCGCCGCTCGATCCAGATTTGGAGCGGGAGGTGCGCGACACGGCGCTGGCGGCCTTCCTGGCGCTCGGCTGCCGCGACTACGCCCGGGTGGACATGCGCGTCGACAGTGAGAATCAGGTCTATGTGCTGGAAGTGAACCCGAATCCCGACCTCGACCCGACCGCAGGCCTCGCCCGCTCGGCCAGAGTGGCGGGCTGGAGCTACGATGACTTCATCAGGCGCATCGCCGCGAACGCCGAGCGGCGCGGGCCCCTCGCTCCGCTGGCTCAATCCGGCTGACCTGCCGGCCATCGCAACGCTGCTCGAGGCGAATCGGCCCATCTTCTCGGATCAGGAGTGCCGGGTCGCCCTCGAGCTGGTTGAGGAGAGCCTGGCGAAGCCCGACGACCCGGACCCGTACCAGGCCCTCGTCGCCGAGCAGGATGACGGGATCGTAGGCTATGCCTGCTTCGGCGCGATTCCGCTCACGGACGGCGCGTACGACCTGTACTGGATTGCGGTGCATCCGGCGCACCAGCATCGCGGCATTGGCCGCGCGCTGCTGCGCCGGTGCGAGCACGAGATCGTTCAGCAGGGCGGGAGGCTCATCGCCGTCGAGACGTCGGGGCGGGACGAGTATGACGCCACGCGGGAGTTCTACACGGCGATGGGCTACGAGCAGACCGCACGGATTCGGGACTTCTACCGGATCGGCGACGACAAAGTGATGTACGTGAAGTACCTCGGGCTATTCGGGGAGCAGGCGAAATGCTGAACAATGCCGCGGTCGAACGGCTCCAAAATGGCGGCGGTCGAGCGTGACCACGACGTCCGTGTTCAGGCGCTCGGCGAGCGCGATCACCGAAGCGTCCGTTCCACCCAGCGGAAAGTCCGCATACTCCAATACAAGCTCGCCGATTCGCGGCCAATCGTCAGGCCGCGGGCCCTCGACGTCGTGTGCCTCGAGCCTGGCGAGAAACGCTGCCTCGGCGCGTGGTCCCCGTCTGCGGCCAATGAGGTGGCTTACCTCGGCAACGGCGAGCGTCGGGATGACAAGGGTGAGATCACCTCGCTCGAGGACTCGCAGACAGCGCTCGTGATCGTCGTCGTCCGCATCGACGACCGCGTATAGCGGGCCTGCATCAACGACCGCGAGCACCGCCCCACTCGTCATCGAGGATCTGTTCCAGGTCGCGTGCGGTATGGCGATGGCCGCTGCACCCGAGGGCGGCAAAGGTGATCGTGCGTTTGCCCGTCTCGTGGAATCCGACGTAGCTTGCGAGCGCCTCGCGAACGATCTCGGATGCGGACGTTTCCCGGCGCCGGGCCTCCCGATCGAGTGCGGCGGCGAGTTCTTCTGGCAGGCTGATGGTGGTGCGCTTCATACGTGCATACTGCCATAACCGCGTGCGACCGATTACTGAAACGGCTGCCACCTACTGGCGTGATGTGGTAGCAAGTGGCTGGTGGCTCTCGCGACGCAGGGTGTGTGGCTTACCATTGGGCGAGACTGCCGGGCGGATTGCGACGCGATTGGCGGAGCGGCTCCACTGGTTGGTCGCGAGGAGGTAAAGCAATGGCGAACCCCGAGCTGGCGGTGTACACCGAGGCGCATCTGATCCTCTGTGAGATCGTCGTCGGGCAGACACGGTTGAGTGATTTCATCAATGAGCCGAGCGCCAGCTTCATCGAGCTCGTCAACGCAACCTGGCAGGATCTTCTCTCCGAGGACGGCTCGCCGTCGTACTCCGCCAAGATGACGATCCGCAAAGACGAGATCCAACTTGCCTACCCGATGGACCAACGCCCCGTGAACATGGTGCGCGTCAATACTCAGCAGTTCCCGGTCGAGCTCTCGGTCTCCCTCTTCGAGGTTGCCGGCGTGATCCACCGGCGCCCGAACGACCCGACCAACCTCATGCAGCTCGTGACGGGCTATGGACGGCAGTTCGTCCCCGTCACCGACGCAGCGTTCCGCTACATCCCGAACGCAAAGTTCGATGGACAGGTCCCAACGGTGCTCGTCAACTCGAAGCACGTCCGGTTCTGGGCCAGCAGCTGATGAATCGGCGGGATGCGGGCCGGGAGACTCCCGAGCTACGCGCAGCTTCCGGTCGTGTCGGACGCGCCCACCGGCTCATCCTGGGGGTATTCGGCCGCGACGACTAAAACCAAAGCCACGATGAAACCTGCATTGACGCAGGCATGATCTACGAGTGAAGGCTTGCGGTTTTCACCTTGGCTTGAGTTAGCTTGGTACCCCGAACCTGCTGACGCCGGAACGCCGCGCAGGTGCCGTGAAGCTGGCTGCGCTCATGCGCCGCGGCGGCGGCTCGCCAGCCAACGCGATGGCGCTGAATAGCTCAGGCGGTCGCCAGGATCAGGTCGTGGGCCGTACGCGGTGCGAGCGTGCCGAAGAACTCGTCCGCCCAGATGAAGGTCCCGATGCCAGCATTGCGCGCGCAGCGCTCGTCGGCCAGGCTATCGCCCACCATCACGGCGCTCGCGAGGTCGAGCTCGTGGGCGGAAGCGAGGAAGAGTACCAACCCCGGGGCTGGCTTGCGACACACGCAGCCCGCGTCTGGCTCGTGGGTGCAGATACGATAGTCGGCGATCACGCGGTCGGCTTGGGCGTTCACCTGCTCGACGAAGCCGCGGGCATCCGCAATGCTCAGCGTGCCGCGCGCCACACCAGACTGATTCGAGACGACGTATACCCGCTGTCCCTGGAGGCTGGCCAGCCGCTCGGCTACGCCAGGGAGGAGGCGCACACGCCCCGCGCCGTCGCGAGCGATCTCATCGTCGTCGAGCGCGAGCAGCGTGCCGCCGAGGTCGAAAAAGTAGGCCGAGTAGGAACCCATGGTACCTCCCTGGTTACGAGAGCGCGGATCCATCACCGTCGGGCTGCTCCTTCACAAGCAGCTTGTAGAGGAGCGCATCGCGCAGGCGCCGCGGCGTCGCGATAAGCGCCCGGAGCGTCGCAAGTGGAGTCCCGCGTTGCTCGTGAGGAATGGCGAAGGGGAGTGCCAGGTGACTCATGGTTCCTCCGAATCATCGGATGCACCACTATGCCACCTGGCTGACTGCCTTTTGCCGTGAACTGCCTCACAATGTAACCGGCCTCTCAGTCGCACGGGTCCTCGGGCCTGCGCATTGCATCAGTGAGACAATACTGGCTCCGATGGGTACCGGGCACGGGAATTACCGCCGAAGATTCGACAGGTTTACCGGTTCAACTAACCAAAGACGTTGGTAGCCTCTAAGCCAGTGGACCGAGTTGGAGTGCCAATTGCGGCGACCAACCTTGGCGTCCGGTGGGGCGGGGGCTTGTCCCCGCTGTGCTGCGGCGAGGGACAAGCCCCCGCCCTGCCAATCCGGGCTCTATGTACTGCATCCCTGTCCGTCCGCTTAACGCAGAGCGCTGCTCGCCCACTCCACCGCCTGCACGTAGGCGCCGGCGACCTGCTCCTCGCCGACTCCGAGTGAGGCCGCGCACTGATCGAGGACACCCCACTCCCCCTCCTCGCACGCCACCATCATCTGGCAGAGTGCACGGTAGCGGTTCTCCTTGCCGAGGAGGGCAGAAACCACCTCCCTGGGAAGCGGCAGCTCTTGCAAGACCCTCTCCATGGGGGCGTTCAACAGAGCGTCGATGAGCGAGAAGAGCCCGAGGAGAAACAGCTCGCGGGCCCGGTCCTCCCAGCCGGCGGCGACCGCCACGGTCTCGCAGAACCGCGCGCGGGTCGCACACATGCGCACCAGCTCGCTCGGCTTCTCGCCGCTCATGTCGGCCAGGAGCATCAGCGGCACCCATTTCCGCGCCCCATCCTCGCCGAGCATCACGAGGGCCAGTTTGACCGACGTGACCCGATTGCGCAGGCCGTTCGCCGCGGAGTTGATATAGCGCAGGACGCGGTATACCAGCGACACGTCCATCTCGATCAGCTCGGCCAAGCGATCGAAGTCGAGGCCCGGGCGGTGTACCTCGTCGAGGATGCGCAGATAGTTCGCGCGCAGCCCCGTGGGTCGCGTGGCCGTCATCATCGCCGGCTTGCTGAAGAAGTAGCCCTGGTAGTACGTGTAGCCCGCCGCCTCGGCCAGGCGACGTGCCTCCTCTGTCTCCACGTGCTTGGCGACGAACTCGAGCCCCTCACGTTGGAAACGCTGCGGGATCCCCAGTTTCTCGTCGTCCGCCTGCTGGAAGTCGACCTTCGCGAGGTCGACGAGCGGCAAGAGCTTAGTCTGGTCCGGCTGGAAGTCGTCCAACGCCAACTGGTACCCGAGCTGCTTCAGCCGCCGGCACGATTCAAGTACCTCGTCGTCGGCCTCGATCTCCGGAAGGAGCTCCACGACGAGCGACTCACGAGGCAGCAGCTCGCCGTAGCCGTGGGCGAGCGTGTGACGCGTGAACTTGATGAAAGCCTTGGAGCCGCCGGTGAGCGCGTCGAGCCCGAAAAGAAACGCGCTGTCGTGGAGCACCTGCATCGACGCGGCGTCGGGGTTGTTGGACCGGAAGCAATTGGCGAGTTCATCTCGAAAGAGCAGCTCGTACCCGTGAACGGCCATCTGGCCGGTGAAGATCGGTTGGCGTGCCACGTAGACCTGCATCGGGGACCTCGCTCGCGGTCGCAGCGAGCACTTTCACTTATGAATATCGGCAGCGCAGGCACAAATCGCAGCCCGGTCGCGCATCCTGGGCGAATCCTCCATGTAGCGCAGAGAGGCGAGCGGGTGGCATCTCAGCCTGGCGGATTCGCGCGGTGCCGCCTACAATGCGGCGTCCTGCACTCACCCGTGCATGCGCGCCCGGATGGAGCGTGCTGCCGCCCTACTCCCCGGAGGTGGCCAATGGCTGCATGGCAGGCTCGGCGTTCCCTTGCCCTACTCCTCGTCACGGTCATCATTGGGGCGGCCGGTGGGCCGGCGCACGCCCAGCCGCCGGCCCCGGCTCCGTTCACCCCGGGCAACAACGTGCTGTTCGTGTTGACCGACGACATGCGGTTCGACGACATGCAGTACCTGCCGCAAGTGCGTCAGCTCATTGGCGACCAGGGCATGACGTTCGATAACGAGTTCGACAACGTCACCCTATGCTGCCCGGCGCGGACATCGATCCTGCGTGGTCAGTACTCGCACAACACCGGCGTACTGACCAACGGCGGCGGCAACGGTGGGTTTGAGGCTGCCCACGCGAACGGCGACGAGCAGTCGACGATTGGCACCGCGATGCGGAGCGCCGGCTACACGACCGGGCTATTCGGTAAATACCTGAATGGCTACCCGAACACCGCCGGCGTGAGCTTCATTCCGCCTGGCTGGGATAGCTGGGCGAGCGCGACCCGTGGGAACCCCTACGGCGAGTACAACTACACGCTGAATGAGAATGGCAAGCAGGTCCGGTATGGCAACAAACCCGAGGACTATGGCACCGACGTCTACGTCGCTCAGACGAAGGAATTCATCAATCAGGCGGCGCAAAGTGGCAAGCCGTTCTTTGCATACCTGGCCGTCTATGCGCGCCGCATCAGCCGGCGACCCCGGCGCCCCAGGATACCCAGGCCTTCGCTGGCCTCCAGGCGCCGCGCGATCCGGCATTTAACGAGGCGGACGTCAGCGACAAGCCGGCATTCATCCAGCGCCTATCGAGGCTCAACCAGCGAGCCGAGGCGAACATCGACATGCTTTATCGCAAGCGCGCGCAGTCCCTCCAGGCAGTCGACCGGGGCGTCGCCGATCTCATCAATCAGCTTCGCCAGAACGGCCAGCTCGACAGTACGTACATCATCTTTACGTCGGACAACGGGTTCCACCTTGGTCAGCATCGCATGCCAGCCGGCAAGCAGACGGCGTATGAGACCGATATTCACCTGCCGCTGCTCGCGCGCGGCCCCGGCATTGCCGGGGGCACTCATGTCGCGGCGATCACCGGCAACATCGATCTCGCGCCGACGATCGCTGCGCTCGGCGGGGCAACGATGACGGATAACCCCGACGGCCGGTCGCTGGTGCCGTTTCTGAGCGGCCAGCCCGCGACGAACGCGGTGATGGTCGCAGCGCCAGGCGACTGGCGCCAGGCGTACCTGCTCGAGCACTGGAACGAAACGCCGAGCGCGCAGGACCGCGCGGACGCGGCGCAACTCGAGCCGGACGATCTCGACCAGGGCGGTGTCCCGCCGGGAGGTGATGCCAGCGCTGCGACCCCCGCGGCTGCCACCGTGCGCGGGATCCCGGAGTTCCAGGGCATCCGGATCGCAGGCTGGACCTACATCGAGTACGCGACCGGGGAGCGCGAGCTGTACGATCTCGTGAACGATCCCGACGAGCTGAACAACATTGCGAAGACTGCGAATCCGGGTCTGATCGCGGTGTTGCATCAGCGGTTGGACGATCTGCGCCAGTGCGCTGGTGATTCGTGTCGCAGCGCGGAGAGCGCGCCGCTGAGCCTGCCATGATGAACCGACGCGTCCGCCGGCGGTCCTTTCTCGGCTATGCGGCGTCCGCGGTCGCCGCCTTGGGGCTCGCCGGTCGGTCGAGCGCCGCGGTGCTCGCGGGAAGCGTCCAGCCGGCAGCCGGTCAGTCGCCGACGCCGGGCTCGATACGGCTGAGCTACCTCGCAGGCTCGACCGTGAAGATCGAGCAGCTCATCGGCGATTTCGACAAGCAGCTCCAACAGCCAACCCTGAATCAGACCAATAGCCGCTATGGCCTCGTTGGCACCGACCTCGGCAATTCGTTCGAGCACAACGGCAAGGTCTATTTTCTGTTCGGGGACAACGCTGCTCCGGGGGCCCGCGACCCGATGGGCTTCACCCAATCCACTGACCCGGACGGACCGTTACAGCTTGATTTCGTCAGCCGCGCGCCGCGCAGCTTCATTCCGGTTGGACCACCGGGTGTAACGATGGGCCCATTCGAGACACCGCTCCATGGGATCAGCCTTGATAGCGTGCCATATGTAACGGTGAGCACGAGCCACTCGGTCGATCGGTCAACCGACAAATCGTTGCTCACCCGCTTCGACGAGGGGGCGATGAGCTTCGCCACCGTGCGGGAGATCTCGCACCTGCCCGACGGCCGCTTCATCAAAATGACGCTGCGGCTGGCCTCGCAACCGATCCCCGGCTTGCCTGGATCCGCGCCGTACGTGCTGATCTTCGGCTCCGGCGAATACCGGAAAAGCAACGCCTACCTGGCGGCAGTGCCCGCAGCGAGTTTCACGAGCGGCGAGAACACGCGCTACTGTGCCGGCCTTAATGGCACTGACCCGGCCTGGAGCGATCGAGAGG
>JAXDLH010000434.1:0-2933 GCA_034666705.1 Chloroflexota bacterium | reverse complement strand
CCTGTCTTGGTTTCACGCCCGATCACACCGCGGGTCCTATACCGGCGGGTCCCATTCAATTGTCAACGAATGGTTACCTGGCGTATATAGAACAGGAGCAACTGGCCACGTGCCGGCGGCGGCGCTGCAACGGGTGGCCGAAGTGGTCGTTCCCGAGCAACGCAGGCACCGTGAATCCAGTTGCGCAGGGCCGGCGTCGACTAAGTAAGAGCGAAGAGTGCTGGGTGCCCTCCCAGAAAGAAGGCCGCGAGATTCTCCGAATTCTTCATATCGAGCCGAGCGAGTCCGATGCCGACCGGGTGCTCGCAGCGCTCGTCCGCGGCGGAATCGAGTGCGATGCCGTGCGCGTGGAGCGTGCCGCTGACGTCGAGGCAGCCCTGGCTCAGGATTCGTTCGATCTCATTCTTGCCGAGTACGTGCTGCCCGATGCTCCCGGCCCCTCACCGCTCGAGGTAGCTGGCGCAACCTGCCCCGAGATTCCCTTCGTGTTTGTGAGCAGTGCGCGCGGTGAGGAGCTTGCGGCCGCCGCCGTGCGGGCCGGCGCGGATGACTACGTGCCGAAGCAGCGCCTCAACCTGCTCGCTCCGGCCGTACGGCGAGCGATCGAGGAGGCGCGCCAGCACGAGGCGCAGGCCGCCGTCGATAGCCGCCGCCAACGCCTGCAGGATGAGTTCGTCTCGCGCCTCGGGCACGACCTCCGCAGCCCCCTGACCGCAATCAAAGCATCAATCGGCGTCGTCCTGGCCAACGAGCCCCCCGGCACGACGGAGCCGCTGCACCGCATGTTCCGCAACATCGACTATTCGGCAGATCAGATGGCAGTCCTGGCGGGTAACCTCGCCGAGCTCGCACGGCTGCAGGCAGGTCGGGCCGATCTTCGACGCGAGCCAAACGATGTGAGCGCGGTCGTCGCGCACGCCGTCAAGGTCATCGAGCCGTATGCGCAGCGTCGCGAACAGCGAGTCGCCCATGCGGCGCCAGCAGAGCCGGTCGTGGCGTTTGTCGACAACGTGCGTCTGGAGCGAGCGCTGACGAATCTGCTGATCAACGCCAGCAAGTTCGGCACGGTCGGCGGCACGATCCGCGTCGAGCTCGGCAAGCGTGAGGACATGGCCGTAATCGAGGTGGCGGACGACGGTCCTGGAATCCCCGCCTCCGAACGGGAGCGCGTCTTCGATCATTTCTTCTCCCCGATCGGCGAGCCCGCAAGGCAGGAGCGGCCAGGGCTGGGCCTGCTGGTTTCGCGTTCGATCGTGGAGCTGCACGGCGGGCAGATCTGGGCCGCGGAGGCGCCCGGCGGCGGGGCGCTGTTCGGCGTTGGCGTCCCGCTGACGGAATCCGGCGCAAGCCCCACAACCAATGGCCACGTGTCGCGACGGGGCCGCCGCTCGAAGGTTGCCCCCTGAGCCCGCTCGGGTACTAGTGGCAAGCGGGTCGGTTATGGTTTCATGTAAGTAGGCGATGAAACGTGAGGTCTCCCGGCCGAGGTAACGACGTATGAAGATTCTTGTGGTTGATGACGACCAGCAGATTCTCGACGCGGTAGCCATCGGCTTCCAGTTGCAGTGGCAAGACTGCACAGTAATTCCCGCAACTGACGGCGAGCTGGGGCTGCAGAAGTTCTATGAGCACGATCCGGACATCGTCGTGCTCGACGTCACGATGCCGCACAAGAACGGTTTCGAGGTCTTGCAAGAGATCCGCCGCATCTCCGACGTGCCAGTCATCATGTTGACCGCACGCGGCGACGAAATGGAGCAGGTGCGCGGGCTAGAGCTGGGCGCGGACGACTACATCACCAAGCCATTCAGCCACCTCGCGCTGCTCGCGCGCGTGAAAGCCGTGCTGCGCCGGGCTGAGCTGCCCCCACCAGCGCGCGCGCTTCCCGATTTCCAGGCGGGCGATCTGGCTATCAACTTCCAGAACCATCTGGTGACCCTGCGCGGCGAGCCCGTGAAGCTCACGCCGGTTGAGTACAAGCTCCTCTATCATCTCGTGCGCAATGCCGGCCGGCTCATGCCCCACCAGGCGTTGCTGGACCGCGTCTGGGGGCCCGATTATGGGGCAACGCCCGACTATCTGAAAGTGTTTATCAGTCGGCTGCGCGCCAAGATCGAGCCCGACACCAATGGCCCGCGATTTATCGAGAACGAGCGTGGTCTGGGCTACCGCTTTGTGCGGCCGAAGGATACGCGGGTCGGCGCCGCCGAAGGCTAGACGCCAGATCCGTGGGCCGACGCGCTGTCGCACGACTGTCGTAACCACGGTCGATCAATGTTTACGGCCCTGTAACCCTCGGCTACCCCTACGGCTTCTCGGCCCATGGATACTCCCCTCGATCTACACGTCACGGGAGTACGATAATGGCGAGCGGCTCGACGGCCACAGTGATCCCGTTCCCACGCCGGTCCGCCGCGGCCCTTCCGGCCGGGACGGCTGGCGAGCTCAGAGCGCAGGCGCGAGCGTGGACAGAGCGGATCGCCGACGCCGCCGATGCCGACCAGTGGGCGATTGCGGTGGTCGGTATCAAGCGAAGCGGCCCTCCGGATTTTGAGGAGTTGATGCCGCGGCCTCTGCTCGAGGGGCTGAATAGCCAGCGCCCCGCGGTGTATCGTTTGACGCTCGTGCTGCGGGCAGGTGCACGGGACATCGGCATTGTGCGCCTCGGCACCTTGCGGCCATGCGGCTTTAGCGCGGAGGAGACGACACGCGCCCGGGCTGCCACCGACGCCGCGGCGCAGGCGCTCATTGCCATTTCGGACGCGCGGCGACCGGCGCGGGCCCAGGAGTCGCACCGTGGCGCAGATACAGCGACCATTCGCAATCTTGCGCGGCACACCGAGGCTCGTCCTGGTGACGAACAGTACACGGCAAAGGAGAACGTTGGATGAAGTTGCTCATTGTGGACGACGACGAGGGTATCCGCGAGGCGC
>JAXDLH010000433.1:0-9749 GCA_034666705.1 Chloroflexota bacterium | reverse complement strand
CATGCATTGCATGGTGTACACTGCTAAAGAGAGCCCGGCCGGTGCCAGGATAAGTCATCCCACTGAGTGGGATTGACCCCTGTGCATGCCCCGGGCTCTTGGTATTTCCAGCAATCCCGGGTCGGGTTGCCACACGCTAAACGGCAGGGGCCTCCGCTTCGCCCGGTAGACCTGGCCGTTCTCAAGAAAATGGCTGCTCGGTGCCATTCCGAGCTTGGTCTTCACAAAGCGGGCCATGTCCCGCTTGAGACCCGCGTTTGTCGACGTCGCCACCTCACCGTGCGCTTCACGCCAATCGAACGCGACGACCCCGAGCAGCAGGTCCGTGACCTGAATGAATGCAGACATCTCCGACGTCACGCGCAGGCAGCCCGCCACGTAGGGCAGCGTGCACAACTCGTCTTCCAGCGCGAGTGCTTGGTGCTTGGGCTTCCCCTGCCAGTCGCAACAGACGAACGAGGGCTCTTTGACCCGGCGCCGGAGTAAGGTCTTGGTGATCATTACGTACGCCGGCCACGACGCCCCGCCGTACATGTCCGGTGTGCACGTGCTCCGCTCCACCAGAACTCATGATGGCGGCTCGCTGCCAGTAGTAGCTGGAAATCCTTGAGGGCCATCTGGCCGTCTTGCAACTGTCTGACGTCGCGCTGCAGCGCCAACCGCTTTTCGCGCAACTTCGCATTGAGATTCAGGCTGACAGCGTGCAGGCGGTCGGTCATTGCGGCGATATCGCGCACCAAAAGCAAACCGACGCCGAATATCGGCTGTAACGGCGCATTGAGCGCTCCAGTCTCATCCACGAAGCACGGGGTGACCTTCACGCGTGGCACTCGCGCACCGGCGCCTGTTCGTGTCAGGACGTTGCACAATAAGTATACGTTTGTAACCTGGGGTATAGCTTGGGCGCGCAATCAACCACAAAGCCCTTGGCTGCAGGCTACTCGAGGACGCCTATCAGCACTGCTCTCCACGTGAGGCGATTTCGCGCGAACTGCTTCATATGCCTTCGACGGGTTGATACGGGGAGACGGTGCGCTTGACCATGACGGGCGTGGGTCCCTACAGTAGCCATGTGTCTGGATCCGCACATCACGGGCCGCGCGTCGCGCTCGTCGCCACGGTGCGTGACGAAGCCGCGAGTCTGCCGGTCCTGTTGACCTCCATCGATGCGCAGACGCGACAGTCGGACGAGGTTGTGTTCGTCGACGGCGGCTCGACTGACGGCACGCTCGAGCTCCTCGAGCAGTGGGCGGCAACGCGGCGTGGCGCCGCGGTGCTGAGCGCGCCGGGCGCGAACATCGCGCGCGGTCGCAACCTCGCCATCGCTGCCACCAGTGCCGAGATCGTCGCGGTGGCCGACGCCGGCGTGGTCCTCGAAGCCGACTGGCTGGCGCGGCTCGTGGCGGCGCTCGTGGCGAGCCCGACGGCTGCCGTGGCGAGCGGCTTCTTCGTCGCTGACCCGCAGCGCACCTTCGAGCTCGCCTTAGGGGCCACCACGCTGCCCACTCGGGACGACGTCAACCCCACGACGTTTCTGCCGTCGAGCCGCTCAGTCGCGTTCCGGCGGGCAGCATGGGACGCCGTTGGCGGCTACCCGGAATGGCTTGACTATGGCGAAGACCTCGTCTTCGACCTGGCGCTGCGCGAAGCGGGGTATGACTTCGTTTGGGTGCCAGAAGCGGTGGTGCGGTTCCGGCCGCGCCCGTCGCTGCGGGCGTTCTTCCTCCAGTATTTCCGCTATGCGCGCGGTGACGGCAAGGCCGACCTGTGGCGCCGACGCCATGCGGCGCGGTACCTGGCCTACACGTTAGGACCCCTCGTGGCGTGGCGCGGGCGGCGCATGCCGCTCGTATGGGCGCTGCTGGCGCTGGCGGCCGCGGCGTACCTGCGGCGGCCGGCGCAACGATTGCGGATTGGCAATTGTGGATTGCGGATTTGTGCGGGGTCCCCTGAATTCGCAATCCACAATTCGCAATTCGCAATCCCCCTGGTGCCGCTCGTTCGGGTGACGGGGGACGTCGCCAAGATGGTGGGTTATCCGGTTGGCGCCGTCTGGCGGCTGCGGCACCGAGGGCTGGTTTCGCCCGATGGGAGGGACGGCCCTCTTCCCCGACCCCTCCCCCAAACGCGGGGACGGGGAGAGAAAACGACCGGTGCACCTCCCTCTCTCCCGAACATGGGAGAGGGGGCCGGGGGGAGCGGGCCCGCGGGGGCCGGGGAGGGCCGTCCCGGGCGTGGGGGCGGAGGGCCCTCCCCGGTGCGGCTCGGGGAGCCGGCCGACCGCGACCTCTCGATTGTCATCGTCAGCTACAACGTGCGCGAGCGGCTGCGCGCCTGCCTGGGGTCGATCCTTGCCAGTGAGGGGCTCGGCAGCTATGAGATCTTCGTGGTCGACAACGTGTCGGTCGACGGCAGCGCCGACATGGTCGCCGTCGAATTCCCGAGCGTCCGGCTCATCCGCAGCGCGCGCAATGGGGGCTTCTCCTACGGCAACAACCTCGCGTTGCGCCAGGCGCGAGGCCAGCGGATCCTGCTGCTGAACCCGGACACCGAGTTGCTGCCGTCGGCGCTCGCCGAGATGGTCGCGTATCTGGACGCGCATCCCGAAGCGGCGGCCGTCGGGCCGAAGCTGGTGCGAGCGGACGGCTCGCTCGACATGGCGTGTCGCCGCAGCTTTCCCACGCCGGAAGTGGCCTTTTACCGGCTAAGCGGGCTTAGCCGCCTCTTTCCGCGCAGTCCCCGCTTCGGCCGTTACAACCTGTCGTACGTCGATCCGGATCAGGAGTTCGAGGTGGATGCGCTCACCGGCGCCTTCATGCTGGTGCGGCGCACGGCGGTCGAGCAAGCGGGGCTCCTCGACGAGCGCTTCTTCATGTACGCTGAGGATCTGGACTGGGCCTATCGCATGAAGGAGTGCGGCTGGAGCATTCGCTACAATCCGAGGGTAACGGTGCTGCACCATAAGGGTGAGAGCAGCCGGCAGCAGAGCGGCCGGCTCATCGTGGAGTTCTATCGATCGATGCTTCTCTTTTATAGAAAGCACTATCACGACAACGCCACCGTCGTGGTAGGCTGGTTTATCACGGGTGCGATCTACGCGCGCCTGGGGTGGTCGCTCGCGAAGAACGCGCTGCGGCCCCCGGCGGACCGGCGCGTTGCACCCTGAGCTCATATGCACGCCCCGCGCCGGATTGAGCGCGCGGAGGGAGCACCAACCGTGACCATCGTCGAGCGACCCGCCGCGGTGACGACGCCCGCCCCGTCACCGGCCGCAGCGCCCACGCCGGTGCGACGCCGCTGGCGCCTGGTCCGCCCGGCGCACGTGTTCCTGCTGCTCCTGGCCGACGTTACCGGGATCATCCTCGCCTTCGGGGTCGCGTACTGGCTGCGGGCGCTCACCGAGCAGCGGCCGTCGCGCATCTCGCCACTCGAGGCGTACCTGCCCTCGCTCGACGTGCTGATCGTGGCGCTGGTGGTGACGTTCTTCTTCATGCGCCTCTACGTGCCGCGCCGGGGCGCCTCGCGCATCGACCTGCTCGGCACGCTCTGCGTCGCGGTCACGATTGGCAATGGGGCCGCGTTGGCGCTGGCCGCCTTCAGCCTGCGCGGACTCGACGTGCCGCGCATCATGCTGGTCTTCGCCTGGGTGCTCGCGATCCTCTTCGTCTGGGCGCTGCGCACGCTCGTGGAGGAGGCGATGCGGCTCGCGCGCCGCGTAGGGCTCGACCCGCACTATGTGCTGATCGTCGGCGGCGGGGAGGAGGGGCGGCTGATCCTGGCGCACATCACGAGCGCGCCCGAGCTGGGCTACCGGCCGGTTGGGTTCGTGGACGACCGCCCCCGTTCGGATAGTCTGCTTCCGGTCATCGGCTCGCTCGGCGAGCTGCCCGAGCTGCTGCGCCGCTATGGGGTGACCGAGGTGGTCGTCGCCGATTCCGGGCTCAGCCACGGCCTGGTCGTCGACATCGTGCAGGTCTGCGACCGGGCGCGGGTGAGCGTGCAGGTCTTCCCGGACGTGTTCCACCTCATCCTGCGGGAGGTGAGTGTCTCGGAGTTCGGCGGCCTCCCAATGTTGAAGGTGCGCGACGTGAATCTGCGCGGCTGGAACCTGCTGCTCAAGCGCGGGCTGGATATTGTGCTCGCCACCGTGTTGCTCGTGGTGCTCGCGCCGCTGCTCGTCGGCATCGCCCTCGCGGTGAAGCTCACCTCGCGGGGTCCTGCGTTCTTCGTGCAGGAGCGGATTGGGATCGACGGCCGGCCATTCCCCTGCGTCAAGTACCGCTCGATGCGGATGGATGCGGAGACGCGCACGGGGCCGGTGTGGGCGGCGCCCGACGACGACCGCACCACGAAGCTCGGTCGCTTCATGCGCCGCTACTCGGTCGACGAGCTCCCGCAACTGGTGAACGTGCTGCTCGGCGATATGAGCCTGGTCGGGCCGCGGCCCGAGCGGCCGCATTTCGTGGAGCAGTTCAGCCAGCTCATCCCCCGCTACGACCAGCGCCATCAGGAAAAGGCCGGGGTGACGGGCTGGGCGCAGGTGAACGGGCTGCGCGGCCAGACCTCGATCGAAGAGCGCACGCGCTACGACCTCTTCTATGTGGAGCACTGGTCGCCCGCCTTCGACCTGAAGATCCTCTTCAAGACGATCACTGCGGTCATCCGTGGCCGCAACGCGTATTGAGCCATTGACCAAGCTGGTGGTCGGGCTCGGGAACACCGGGGCAAAGTACGCGCGCACGCGGCACAACCTGGGCTTCGCGGTTATCGCGGAGCTAGGTGAGCGGTACCGCCTCAACGGTCGCCCGCGCGGCCCAGCCATCGTCGCCGAGGGCACGATCGCGGGCGAGGAGGTCGTGCTGGGCCAGCCGACGACGATGATGAATCTGAGCGGCAAGGCCGTCGCCGCCCTGAGCCGCTCCGCCAACGTCCACGACTTCGCGAACCTGCTGATCATCTACGACGACATGGACATCGCGCTCGGCCTGATCCGCCTGCGCGCGCGCGGCAGCGCCGGCGGCCACAATGGCATCAAATCGATCGTCGACCATCTCCATAGCCAGGAGTTTCCCCGCCTGCGCATCGGCCTCGGCCGGCCGCCGGAAGGCGTCGAGCCGATCGAGTTCGTGCTGCAGACGTTCCGCCCCGAGGAGAAGCCGCTCGTCGACGAAGCCGTCAAGACGGCGGCGGACGTCGTGGAGTTCTGGATCGCCAACGGCATCGAGCCCACCATGGACAAATTCAACGGCTGGCGCCCACCGTTGGCGCAGTAGGCGGTAGGGGAACCTAACCCCCCGCCCCCTTCCCGCGCCGGGAAGGGGGCGTCATGACGAGGGTGGGTAGGCGCCCAGGGATGGCGAATCCGTAGGGGCAAGCGGCAATGCCCGATATGCTTGTAGGGGCAGTGCGGCCCCCGCTCTCTGTCGAAGGACCCGCAGCGGAGCGCAGGGGGAAGAACGATGGCTGTCTGCGGGCTGGAGGGCAGAAGCCGGCGTTGGGGTAGCGCGCAGGTTCCGGGTTACCGCCAGGCCGTGGCCGTTATTTCTGCACTATCCAAGTCGAGGCCGTCGAGCGTTACGAGTTGACGTGCCGCCGCTCGGCGCGCGTGTATGGACAACACCAGCTCGAAGGCACGGGTTACCGTCGCGTCGAGCCCCTGGGTCCCAAGCGCCTGGCAGACCTGCGCGAAGAGCTCTTCGTCGACTTCGATCGTCGCCTTTTGCATAGCGGAAGCATATCTGCTCACTTCGCCAGAGGCTTGGTGCTAAGATGGCGTCCAATCCTGGCGTGAGGTCGGCGCGATGACCGCAGGCAGTGCTTCGCCGCGAGCTCCCTCGGCGCGTGAGCGCGCGCGCTGGAGGCACAATTTCTTCGACGAGGCGTATAGCGCGAACCTCTACGCGGAGCTGGGGAAGCTGGAGCCAGACTCGCCGGTGGGCGAGGGCCTCCAGAAGCTCGCCGCCGCCGAGCGTGCCCAGGCCCAGCTTTGGGCGGAGCGGCTGCCCGAGGCGGAACGACCCGCGGCGGTTGGGTTGCGTCCCGGCGGGCGCTTCTTTCTGTGGCTGGCCCGCCGGTTTGGCGTGCGCACCGTCGCGCCGGCGCTGGCTGCGAACGAGCTGCGCCACATGGCGGCGTATCTCGTCGAGCCGGAAGGCGCCGATCTGGCCGGAGCCGAGTGGCGGGTGGCGCGCCAGGCGTGGGCGCTCACCAGCGCCCGCCGGACGCGCGCCGCCGCCGAGGCCCGCGAGCCGGAGCACGGCCGACGCAATGCGCAGAGCGGCAGTCTCCGCGCCGCGGTGTTCGGCGTCAACGATGGCCTGGTCTCCAACCTCAGCCTCATCATGGGCGTGGCCGGCGCTGCGCCGCCCAACACCTTCATCCTGCTTGCCGGCCTGGCCGGCCTCGTCGCGGGGTCCTTCTCCATGGCGGGCGGCGAGTTCATCTCGATGCTCTCGCAGCGCGAGCTGTTCGAGCGGCAGATCGAGATCGAGCGCTCCCACATCCGGCTGGCGCCGGCTTCGGCGCAGGCGTCGCTGGCAAGCCGCTACGTCGAGAAGGGCTTGGCGGTGGTCGAAGCCGAGCAGGTCGCAATCCAGCTCATGGCGAACCCGGAGCACGCGCTCGACACGATCGTGCGCGAGGAGCTCGGACTCGATCCGGACGAGCTCGGCTCGCCGGTCGGCGCGGCGCGGGCGTCGTTCGGCAGCTTCGCGGTTGGCGGGTTGGTCCCGCTGGTCCCATTCATTTTCCTCAGCGGCTGGAGCGCCGTCATCGTGAGTGCGGTGCTCAGCGCACTCGCGCTCTTCCTGGTCGGCGTAGGGGTGGCGTTCACCACCGGCCGCTCGTTCACGCTGAGCGGTATCCGCATGGTGGCGGTTGGCGCCGGCGCGGCGATCCTCACCTTCCTGATCGGACGGGTCGTCGGCGTCAACGTCGCCGGCTAACTGCAATCCCGTCCCCTCAGGCTCTGATGGCAGGTGCTGCCCTGAAAGGCGGGTCTCGGATTGGTTCCTAGGCGCGCCCTTTAGACGGCAGTACCCATCCACCCGCATCCGACGGGCGCCGTCTCGATGGCATCTCAGATACGCAGATTCGCTTGTGGGTAGAACGTCCGTTCTCTACACTGGCTGCGGCTGGCACATCCGCCGCGTGCGCCATGCTTGCGGCGGAGCGAGGAGGAGACGATGGGCACGATTCCCGCTGACACCAGGGCGACGGTGGTACCGGCGATGCGCTACCGTGATGCGCCGGCCGCGATCGAGTGGCTCTGCAACACGTTCGGATTCGAGAAGCATCTGGTCGTGGCCGGCGACGACGGCATCGTTCATCACGCGGAGCTGAGCTACGGCAACGGCATGATCATGCTCGGCTCGGTCCAGGAGTCCGAGTTCGGGAAGCTGATGGTGCAGCCCGACGAGATCGGCGGCCGCGAGACGCAGAGTGCGTACCTGATCGTGGCGGACGCCGACGTGGTGTACCAGCGGGCCAAGGCCGCGGGCGCGGCGATCGTGCTGGAGATCAAGGATGAGGACTACGGTGGCCGCGGCTTCACCTGCCGCGATCTCGAGGGGCGCGTCTGGACGATCGGCACCTACGATCCGTGGAAGGCAGCACCGGCTCATTAGAGCGCGGGCCGGCATAGATTGGCGAGCACCGCCGCCGCGAGCGAGGACCGATGCCTGGCGGCCGGATCCCGTGTTCACGGGTACCCGGCAGGTGAGCGTCGATAGGGTCCTGGGTCGCTGGACCGGGGTTAGCCCAGCTCGGCCAGCAGCTTCGGCACGTTCAGACGCAGACCAGGGAACTCCGTGCTCTCGATAACGCTGTGCTCATCTAGCTCGACCAGGACGTACTCGCCCGCTTCTAGGCGATACCAGTTGACGGCTCCGTCGAACACACGCCAGACCACATATTCCGGAACGCCATTGCGCCGATAGACGCGCAGCTTCTCGTGCAGGTCATAAGACGCCGAGCTCGCCGCAATTTCCATTACGAGTTGTGGTGCGCCCTCGATGTACACAACTCCTTCCACCAGTTCCGCCCTCTTGATGTCTGGACGGGCGCAGTACCGGCGGTGGAACTCCGCGCGCGTGAGATGATCCCCGGATTCCAGCGCCGGGAGCGTCGTGGTCGTGGCTGGCATTGGGTGCCTCCGAAGGCGGAGCTGCTTCGACCAGTGTATGGGCCATCCCCGATCTGCGACAATGATGGGGTTCGCCATCAGGCTTGGCAGGCGCATCCCTTCGGGGGGTGCGCCGTTTCGGCGTTTGTCTCCAAACCACCCAGGGAACCCCATGCGCCTCGATTCCTACTTACCGCTCATTCGCGGCGATGCGGGGTATGCCGCGCTTCGCGACCAGCTTGCCACGGCCCGCGCCGCCCGTTTCTCGGCGCTCGAGGCGGCCAAGCCGGCCGTGCTCGCGGCGCTGCACGCTGAGCTGCGCCGGCCAACGATCCTGCTCGTCAGCCGCCTGGCTCGCGGCCGGCAGCTCGCCGAGGAGCTTGGCGCGTGGACCGGCCGACCCGAAGCGATCCACCTCTTTCCGGAGCTCGACCCACTCCCCTACGAACGACTTGCCCCCGGCCCGGAGCCCCTCTACGACCGACTGCGCGCGATGCTTGCGCTCGCCAGTGCGTCAGAGAGCGGTGGCCCGGCGCCGCTCGTCATCGTGACGACGCGCGGTGCGGCCGATCGCATCATGACGCCGGCCGAGTGCCGCGCCACGACGTGGCGGCTCAAGGTCGGCGAGCGGATCCGCCCGGACCGGCTCGTCGCAGAATGGGTGGCGGCTGGCTACGAGCCGGTGAGCATCGTCGAGGGGCCGGGCGAGTTCGCCCGCCGCGGCGGCATCCTGGACATTTTCCCCACGCAATTGCAGATTGGCGATTTCGAATTGCGAATTGGGGACGGCGGCGTAGCAGCTACGGTGGGCGGCCCGGACCTCATCCGCAATCCGCAATCCGCAATCCGCAATGCCTCCGCCGCATTCCGCATTGAGCTGTGGGGGAATGACGTGGACTCGATCCGCGTCTTCGACCCCGCCACCCAGCGCTCGGCGGAGTCCGTCCAGGAGATCGTGATCGGCCCGGCGCACGAGGTACGGCCGGCGCTGCCGGAGGGCGCCGAGGAGCTGCTGGGCGAGCTCGACGTGCGCCACGCGAGCAGCCGCCTGCAGGACGAGATC
The DNA here is from genome assembly GCA_034666705.1 of Chloroflexota bacterium. Lineage (GTDB taxonomy): Bacteria > Chloroflexota > UBA6077 > UBA6077 > SHYK01 > JAXDLH01. The sequence continues at coordinate 564 of JAXDLH010000433.1, read as the reverse complement.
GAGGATGAGCTGCGACAGCTGCGTGAGGGACAGCCGTTCCCGCGGCTCGAGTGGTGGCGGGGCGTGCTCGGCCATGCCTCGATTCTCGACTATCTGCCGGACGATGGCCTGCTGATCGTCGACGAGCCCGGCGCGATCGCCGCCATGGCGCGCCAGTTGCACCGGCAGGCGGAGGAGACGTACGTCGACCTGATCGAACGGGGCGAAGCCCCGGGCCACGCGCCGCGCCCGTATTGGACCTGGGAGGAGCTGGAATCCCGCTTGGCTCATGGCGCCCCACAGAGCGCGCTGCCGGGCGTTGTCAGCCAGGCGCGCACGCGGCTCGATCTGGTCCTGGATCCCGATGCCCTCAACGCGGACTTCGTGCCCGCGCCTACATATAGCGGGCGGCTCGGAGAATTGCGAATTGCGGAATTCGAACTGCGGAATGAGGACGAGGGGGGGCGGAGTGCGGAGCGCGGCGTGCAGAATGTGGACGCGGAGGCGCGGGATGGCGGGGACCCCGAAGCCGCCACCAGGGACGCCGTGCCTGCATCGCGGGGCATCGATGGCGCGTCCGCGCCA
>JAXDLH010000432.1:0-16491 GCA_034666705.1 Chloroflexota bacterium | reverse complement strand
CCAGGCCGTTGAGCACGATGGCGCGGACCACTACGAGCGGAGTGAGCGGCAGGATCGTGGCCGTGGCCGGGAGATGACCGAGCCCAAACAGGAGCGCGGCCAGCACGTTGGCGACCCACAGCACCGTAGTGGATGGGGGTCGCTGCCGCGTGACCACACTGCCGAGCCAGGCCAGAAATGTCATGAGCCCCAGGCGGAGCAGGATCTCCTCGTCGAGTGCCCCGTAGAGGCTGGCGAGGAGTCCAAGCAGCGGGCCTGGAGTCTCGGTTTGGAGGCCGGCGGGCAGGTGCGGTGCGAACACCATGAGGTCCAGCGCAACCATCGCCCCACCCGCCAGCACCCCGAGGGTAATCGCCTGCGGCAACTGCACCCGGAAGCGGCGGGGCGCCTGGGGATCGCCGGCAACCCAGGCCAGCAGCAGCGATGCGCCGAGCCCTACGCGAGGCCCCAACCACAAGCCAATGGCGGTCGCGAGCCCCATCACGACCATGCTCTGGACCACTGAGAGGGCCAGCAGCACGCTGAGCGGCGGGCCGCCAGGGGGCAGCGGAGGGATGAGCGCGAGCGAATAGGGGAGGATGGCTACCGCGCCGACCAGCGCACCCAGCATGAGCAGCGCAAACGCTTTGCGTGTCGCGCGGCGTGCCACGGCGCCGGGTGGCCCGGGTGCCCCGGGTGCCTGATTGCCTTCGTCCATGCGGTCCTCGCCACTGCGCCACGTGCGGCACGATGAGGCCGGTGAATAGACTGTATCACCCCACCGAGCACCCAGCCGGCGGGACTGGCGCGGCAGCCCCTATAAATGGCCTGATCCGGCCCGGTACAGCAGGAGAACGGCGCCGCGCACGACCTGTAACGCGTGCGATCGAATACTCGTGCGCCACGGTATCCCTGTGTGTAGCCGCATTGCCAGCCGCTGACTTGAGACAGGCGGGGCGCTAGCTTTGCCGGCGGAGCTCGTAATGCGCCACGATGCGGGCCGCAACCTCGGCGGGATCGAGGTGCGTATTATCGATCGTCAGGCTCTCTCGCCCTGGCACCGGCTTCAACAGGTCGTGCTCCTCGAAGAGGCGGCGCAGGCCGGCGACCGTGGCGATCTTCCCCATCTCCGCGCGCCCGGCCGCTTCGACGCGCGCCTCGATGATCGGCGGCTCACAGCGGAGCTGGACGGGGCGAACGTGCCCCCCATTGAGCTCGACGGCGCGAAAGTAGCGCGTGACTCGCTCGTCGTCCTCCGGGTGGTAGTACACGTTGGTCAGGATGAGGTCGGTTCCCTGGGTGGCGGCCTCGGCGAGCACCTGGCAGCGGATTTCGTGCACGAGCTTCCAGAAAGGCTCGGTGCCAAAGTCAAAGACCGGCAGCACACAATCGATGCTCACATGGTTGTGGAACAGCTTGCAGCCGGTCAGCTTGGCGAGGTGGTTGGCCACCGTGAGCTTGCCGACCCCGGGCGGACCGTAGATGAAGATCAGGTCCACCGGATGTCGCTCCCGCACCGGCGCCGCCCGCCGTGGGGCGATGATACTCAATCGGCACCGGAGGTACGCGCCCCAGCGTAGTCCGACCCCGCAGCACGGCGTTGAATACAGCCCGTTCGCGGCTAACCGAAAGCGTGGCAGAACTTGTGCCTGCGCTCTAGCCCAGGATTGCGTGCGATTCCCGCGCCAGGCAGGAGCGCGTGTGGGCAGCGATGCACGGCGTGGAATGGTGATGGGGCGCGTACCGGTCCGGTGGGGGCTCGGTGCGTTGCTCCTGACCGCGCTGCTGGCCACGACGACTGCCCCGGCGGCCTGCGTTTGCGGCTATGCTGATCGACCGGCCTCCAGACCATTAACATCGTGGATGCCATGAACTACGATCCACACAGCCGCTACGACACCCCGCTGCCGATCGCGACACAGGAGATGGTATGGAACCCAACGTGGCCAGTCGAGAAACTCTGGAGGAAGTGCACGATGCAAGCCGCGCCTGACAACAAGGGCCAGAAGCCGACCTTCAACCTCTCCCCCACGGAGTTCAGCGCCCCCACCGCCTATGAGCAGTGGATCGCCTCCGTCGGCATCCCCATTCACCGCGGCTATTTCGTCGAGGACGCCCGCACGGTGGAGCTGGGCTGGTGGGAGGAGCGCCAGTGCAACGCCGCCTTCGCCGTGCTCGCCGGCCAGGAAGGGGTCAGCGAGGTGCGCATCACGGAGATCCCGCCGGGCGCCACCCTGCCCCCGGTGAAGTTCGGGCTGGACGAGTCGGTCTATGTGCTGGACGGCGGTGGGCTGACCACCCTCTCGACGGACGATGGCCAGCGCGTCAGCTTCGAGTGGCAACCCCACAGCATGTTTCTGCTGCCGCGCCACACCCGGGCCCAGCTCAGCAACACGCGTGGTGATCGACCCGCGCGGCTCGTGCACTACAACTATCTGCCCTCAGTCATGAACGCGGTCCCGGATCTGGGGTACCTCTTCGACAACCCGTACTCGGACCCCAGCGCCCTGGAGCACGGCTACTCCGAGGCGAAGGTAAGCCGCGGCGGCGCCACCGGTGGCATGGGCTTCTGGACCGGCAACTTCTTCGCCGACATGCGCGCCTGGGACCGCCTCGACCCGTACAAGGGCCGCGGCGCCGGCGGGCATGTCGTGTGGGTGCAGTACCCGACCTCGTCCATCTGGGCGCACATGTCGGTGTTCCCTGCCCGCAGCTACAAGAAGGCGCACCGCCACGGCCCGGGCACCCTCATCGTGATCCCGAGCGGCGAGGGCTTCTCCTTCATGTGGCCCGAGGGCCAGGAGCGGGTGTTCATCCCCTGGCACGAAGGCAGCATCTTCGTCCCACCGGACCGCTGGTTCCACCAGCATTTCAACCTGACCGCCGAGCCGGCTCGCTACCTGGCGATGCACGCGCCCCGCGGGGCCAATCAGAGCGAGCGCGTCGAGAACATCATCCGCGACCAGATCGAGTACCCGGACGAGGAGCTGCTCATCCGCCAGACCTTCGAGGGTGAGTTGGCCAAGCGCGGGCTGCAGTCCGCCATGCCGGACGCAGCCTACCGCGACCGAGGGTACGAGTGGAACTATGAGGCGTAGACGCTAGGGGAGGCGAAGCTGGCAACCGCCTTGGAGCACTCGCGATGGGGGGCATGCAAGAACATCGAGCCCTATCTCGATGTGGGGCGAGCCTGCTGGTTGTGGGGGCGGGTAGCCGCAGGCCGTGACTGGCCCGCACCGGAAGGAGCAGGCCGCTACCGGGCGCCATCGGACAGCGTCTTGACCGGGTGGCTCGCCCGCCAGGCGGCGAAGCCGCCCTCGAGGGCGGCGGCATCGAAGCCAAGCACGCGGAGCTGGCGTGCCACCCGGGCACTCGTCGCCTCCGCCGGTCAGGTGCAGTACGCGACGACCGGCCGGTCCCGCGACTGCCCGGCGGCCCACTCCGTCAGGCGGTCGGGGAGCACGCGGACGCTGCCGGGGATCTGGGCGCGGTCGCGCGCATACTCCGATCGCGTGCGGACGTCGAGCACCACGGGCGGGGCGGGACCGGCCAGTCGGTCGGCCAGTTCCTGCGGGGAGATTCGGGGCGCGTCGCCGGCAGCGCCTTTGAATAACCCGGCCGCGGTCGCTTCGCGCTCCTCGTCGAGTGTGCGCGTGACCACGGACCGCGCGTACCAGGATGCCAGCGGGGCGGCGCTCAACCCATGCGCCAGCACGGACATGATGACCACGATGCCCACGACCGCCAGCAGCCCTTCCGCCCCCGCCACCCCGCGGCTGACCAGCAAGAGCGCGAACAGGAGCGAGCTCAGCCCCCGCGGGCCGAACCACCCGATGAACCAGCGCGCGGGCCGGCTTATGCGGGCGCGGAACAGCACGAGGTTGATCGCGACGGGGCGGGCGACCCCGATCGCCAGCACGCCGAAGAGCACCGTCGGCAGGATCGGGACGGTCCCGATCAGGGTGGACAACGCGGCGCCAAAGAGGATGAATGCGAGGAGCATCGTCATCTCGGACGTCACCTCCCCGTAGTCCAGGAAGCAGTCGCAGACGTCAAAGTCCAGGGCCGCGACGACGGCTCCGGCGGCGAAGACGGCCAGGAAACCGCTCGATCCCACCGCCTCGCCGACGACATACGCCGCCAGAATCGCCCCCACGCCGTAGAGCGCGCGGTACTCGCGGCTGATCTCGGTGTGGGCTCGTGCCAGGCGCATGAGCCACACCGACACGAGCCCCACCACGATCCCGACCACCGGCCCCATGATCAACAGCCGGGCCAGCAGTCCCAGCCAGTCCCCAACGCTCGCGGCGCGGGCACCGTCCACCGTGGCCAGCACCAGCACCGCGGGCAGCACGACGATGTCGTTGGTCCCCGCTTCGACCCCGAGCGCCTGGCGGATCGACTGCGGGATCCGCTCATCGCGGAGGACGTCGCGCAGGACGACCGGGTCCATCGACGACAGAACCGCCCCTAAGAGCAACGCCTGGAGCGGTGCCACCCCCAGCATGAACGTCGCGGCGAGGGCGACCAGCGCCATGGTGATGAGGGTCCCGGGGCCGAGGGACAACGCCGGCACCAGCCAACTCCTGCCTGGCTCGTCGGACCTCAGCCGCACCGCGTCGAGAAAGAGCACGAAGGCGAGGCTCAGAATCGCCACGACTTCCAGGCTCGGGTCATGCGGGGTGAGGCGAAGCAAGCCGAGGCCCCGCTCGCCCAACACGAACCCAAGGCCCAGGAAGATCATCGGAAAGGAGATCGGGATCCGTTCGACCAGGCCCGAGGCGAGCGCCGAGAGGCTGAGGACGACGGCCATGAGGGCGAAGGCAGTCAAGAGATCAGGCATCGTCCCAGCACCTCCCTCGGCGCAGCACTGGGTACATCATCGCAAATCGCCGCCGCGCGTGATCGGGGACGCGCCCGGCAGTGTGAAGAACCCGCGGATGACCTGGCGTGCTGAGCGGAAGTCACCGGGGATGTAGTGATCGGCGAAGGCTGCATCATCGGCGCGGGGGTCAAGATCATCGGTGACTCCCACGGGCCGGTTCGCATTGGCGCGCGGGTACAGATCCTCGAGAACACGGTGCTGCACCTCCTGCCCGACAACGAGCTCATCCTGGAGGATGACGTCATCGTCGGCCCCGGGGCGATGATCCACGGATGTCACATCGGGGCCGGCTCGGTGGTGGAGCCGGGCGCGATCATCTGCGATGGCAGCCACCTGGGCCGTGGCTGCCTCGTGCGCGCCGGAAGCCTGGTCAAACAGCGTGACGTGTTTGGCGATCGTGCCGTGGTGGCAGGATTCCCTGGCACCCAGGTCGAGCTCCTGACCGCGCCTCCCGGACTTCCGGCCTGGGCCCTCCGCCGCAATGACCTCGCGTCCCTGGTCCGCCTGGGTCAGGATCATGCCTGGTCAGGGGGCTAGCGCCGACTGGGTCGCGGCGGTCGCAACCAGATGGCCACGGCCGCCGCGCGCTGAGTGGACCATGGCGCGTCTCTGCGCGAGTTGAGCCGTCATCTTGGATGTATCAATCAACGGGCTCCGGTGCGTCGCACCGCCGGGCGGGCCAGCGAGCTGAGGTGCCAGCAGGTGATGTTGTTGAACACCTTGACCACCCGCGCAGTGCCCACGTGGCGCTGCAGCGCTTCGCTGCTGGACAGCAGGCCGCCGTACAGCTCAGGCTTGGCCACCGACGATCTCGCGGACGCGTGGGATGACCTGCGTGCCGTAAAGCTCGATGTTGGTCATGAGTGCGCCATGCGACAGCCCGCCCATGCCGTATTTCAGGTCAAAGCGGGTGGCATTGAGCATGGTGAGGTTGGCCGCAATCTTCTGCGCCACCGTTTCTGGCGATCCGACGTGGAGCGCTCCCTGCGGGCCGACCTCATACATGAAGGACTCTTTGGTCGGGATGGCGAAGCCGCGCGTTTTGCTGACGTGGCGGATGACCTCCAGGTACCGCGGCCAGAACTCCTCGCGCGCCTGCTCGTCGGTCGCGGCGACGTGACCGGGCGAGTGCACGCCGACCGGCAAGTCGGCACGCCCCAAGCGCTTCAGGGCCTCGTGGAAGAGCTGGGAAAAAGGTGCGAAACGCGCCGGGGGTCCACCAATGATCGCCAGCATCAGCGAGAATCCATAACGGGCGGTGCGCATGACCGACTCGGGGCTCCCGCCGACACCAATCCAGGCGGGGAACGGTCCGAATTCGGTGTGGGGCACCACATCCTGGTTGCTGAGCGACGGGCGGGTCTTGCCTTGCCAGGTGATCGGTCCGCCCTTGAGCAGCTCGGCGAAGAGGTGAGTCTTCTCTTCGAAGAGCTCCTCGTAATCGGCAAGGTCATACCCGAAGAGCGGAAACGAATCGATGCTGGAGCCGCGCCCGATGATGACTTCAGCCCGGCCACCGGAGATGGCGTTGAGCGTAGAGTAGCGCTGAAACACCCGGACCGGATCGTCGGAGCTCAACACCGTGACGGCCGACCCAACGTGGATGCGCGTCGTCCGCGCGGCGATGGCACCGAGCACCACGTCGGCGGCCGACAGCGGGAAGTCATCGGTGTGGTGCTCCCCGATCCCGAAGAAATCCACGCCAACCTGGTCGGCCAGGACCCCTTGCTCGACGAGATTCCGGATCGTCTGGGCGTGTGAGAGCAGGCGGTCGTTATCGTCGTGGGTGACGTCGCCGAATGTGTCGAGGCCGAGCACAAGTGGGAACCATGCAGCTTCGCCTGCGGGATCTCGTACGGCGGCTGAAGGCGCTTCGGTCACGTAAATCCTCTTTGTCTAATGTCGCGCTGCCCGCCGAGAAGCGACACCCGTCCCCAGATGCTAGCCAGGCATGCAACCGCAGTGTCCTTCAAGTGTAGTCGTGAGTTCCTGAATCGCACCCTATAGAAACATGTAATGTCGCTTTCGCGGAACTATCATGTCTGACCAGTAAACGGCAGCGAGCTGGGGAGGCGAAGATGGCAACCGCGAATGAGTCCCCGATCGCGGGGCTGACCGAGGCGCAGCTCGTGGCGGCGCAGGGCGATCTCCGTGAATACGTGCGCCTCTCGGATCAGATCGAGGATGTGGTCGTCATCCGTGGGGCGGACCCGAACCTCGAGATCGGGGCACTCTACGAGCTGAGCATCAAACAGGAGCACCCGTCGGTGCTGCTCTTCGAACGCATCAAGGGTTACTCGCCGGACTGCCGCATCATCATGAACGTCCGGGAGTCTGCGCTCTCAGCGGAGGGCAGTGGCCTCGACTACGTGCGGGCGCTCCGTACGCGGCGCAAGCTCGGCGTGACCCCGATCCCACCTGTCGAGGTCGAAACCGGACCCGTCTTCGAGAATATCCTGCTCGGCGGGGACGTGAATGTGCTGCAGTTCCCCGCCCCCAGGTGGCATGAGCACGACGGCGGACCGTACATCGGGACTGAGTGCCTGGTGATCCAGCGCGATCCAGATGACGGCTGGGTCAACGTGGGCACGTACCGCGTGCAGGTCCACGACGAGCGGACGCTCACCGTCTTCATCGAGCCCGGGAAGCACGGCCACCTCATCCGCCAGAAGTACTGGGGACGAGGCGAACCGTGTCCAATGGTCGTCTCGGTGGGCCAGGCGCCGGTGCTGGGCGTCGTGGCCGGCAGCCCATCCACGTGGGGGCAGTCGGAGCTGGCCAGCGCGGGTGGGCGGCTCGGTCGACCGATCGAGGTCGTGCGAGGCAAGCTCACGGGCCTGCCGATCCCGGCTGATGCGGAGCTGGTATTCGAGGGGTTCGTGCCTCCCGCCGACGAGGAGTCCCGCCTGGAGGGGCCCTTTGGCGAATGGCCGGGTTACTACGCCTCCGACACGCGGCCCGAGCCCGTGCTGCGGGTCGAGGCGATCTACCACCGGAACAGCCCGATCATCGTGGGCCAGCCGCCCGCCAAGCCGACACTCCCCGGCCGCCTCGGCCATTCGCAGTCGAACGCCGCGGCGATCTGGGACGCATTAGAAGCGTCCGGCGTCCCCGGCATCAAAGGGGTATGGAAGCTCCAGGGCGGGGGCACGCGCCTGATCACCGTGATCTCCATCGAGCAGCAGTTCGCGGGCCACGCCAAGATGGCCGGCCTGGTGGCGACCGGCTGTGGGCCGGGAGCCTTCTTCGGGCGGCTGACGATCGTGGTCGACGACGACGTCGACATTACTAACCCCACCGAGGTGCTCTGGGCGCTGGCGACGCGCTGGGACCCCCGGACGCAGACCGACATCATCGATGGGTGCTGGAGCGGCAACATCGATCCACTGTTGAGCCCCGAGAAGCGCGAAGCGCACGACTTCACCAACAGCCGCGCGATCTTCTACGCCGTGCGGCCCTTCGGCTGGAAGGACCAATTTCCCCGCGTGAACGAGGTGGATCCCGCCTACGCCAAGCAGGTCCGCGACAAGTGGCTCGGCGAGTTGGACTTCCTCCGCCAATAGCGAACCGGGGACCACGAACAGCGGCAGTGCGGCTGCCGAGTCTGCCGGGCGCCCCTGATCGCCTCACGAAAGGGGCGCCCGGCGTGCTCCCCACGTGCCCAGATAGGCGCATTGGCTGGCCCTGCACGTCGAAGCGCACGTAACCGCTCGTATAATCTTCCCGCGGCCATCCTGGCTGGCGCGGTTGTGAATTAGGGACGTCCGATCCGCTCGTCAGCGGTGGACGACGTCTCCAGGGTGCCAGGCGGGAGCCTCCTCGAGTGGGAAATTGATGGCGAACCCGGAACCACGCAGAGAGCCCAAATCCCGACCATCCCTGAAGACCGAAGTCGATGACAGCCGCTTGCTGGCCGGGCTCTGGCGCTCTCCCCGCGAGCGCCTCGACCAAGCCATCCGGATGGCGCAGGTGATGGAACGGTTCCGCCGCGCCAAGCGACTCGGCCCCGTCGTGCCGCGCTAGACGCTTGTACGACCCCGAGCAGATCCCCCGCCTGCTCAATGCGCAGCGGGTCGCCTATCTCATCATCGGCGGACTCGCAAACAACCTCCACGGCTATGATCGCGCGACCGGCGATCTCGACATCTGCTATGAGTGTTCACGGGCGAACCTCCACCGGCTCGTCCTTGTGCTCCGGGCGCTCGATGCATCTCCTCGTGCCTGGCCGAGCGACCTGCCGTTCGTGCTCGATGTGCAAGACCCTGCTCAATATTCGACTGAAGCGAGCGGCGGGGCGCTCGGCGGACCTTGCTGATCTGCCCGACCTCGAGCGGCTCAGGGAGCTCAGTGGCGACGAGGCGGAGGACTGACGGGAGAGGTGATTGTACGTTCGCGCGATGGGCTCGGCTCTGACACCTCACGGCAACAGGGCGATGCGCTTTACAGTCGGCGGCGAGTCTCATGACGGGTCACGCGTCCAGTTGGTCGATCGTGCGGCAGCCGAGAGGCACGGATGCGCGCAATTGGGGCGTGCCATCTGCGCCGTCGTACGGCGGAAGACGGCACGCCCCAAAGCGGTGTTGAACCAGGTGAGTCGTTAGCCCCGCGGGATGTGTGCCTTGATCTTCGCCAGGAACTGCTGGGGCTCGCCCAGCGCCGCCACTTCGTCCGGAACGTCCACCTCATGCAGCCGCTGCCCGGGCCCGGCCCGGAGGCCAGCCTCTGGGCCACCCTGCACGTGGTGAGCCTGCTGCGCCGCCACCAACTCGCCTTTATCGTCGACGATGAGCACCATCCTCATGACATTCCGCCTCCCTGCAGATTGTGCCAGCATGGCCCGGGGCCCTGGTTCGTGATGCTCACGAAGTAGGTGGTATGCCCGTTATTGTCCTTCTCCTTCTTCTGATCAAAGGCGGTGTGGACGGCGCCCGAGTTGGGGGTCTTGACGTCGGCGCTCGCGAATTGCGTGCCGAAGTCCTGGCCGCCGTTACGAACGTACCACCAGAAGGCGGTGCCGCCCGGGTTCAGGAACGTGAGGGGACCTACGTTATTGAACGCCATAGCTTCTCCCTGTGCGTACATGCGCGTACGCGGCGCTATACGGGAATCTCTTTCGAGGGGCTGGCCTGATCAGGGCCGTGCGGAGGATCGGAGTTGCACCTTTCCGTAGCCATGCCGAGGCGGGCTACTCTACATACTGCACCGTCTTCGGCAGCGGCACCGGGTCCGAGCGGGCCCTCGGCGAATGAGCACCCTACCGCATCAATTCACCCGGGCGCCGTGACCCAGCGGGCAGTCGTGCCGGACACCAATAAGCATGGGGGCCGCGCGTCGGGGTGGCTGCTTGCTGGCAAACACTTCATGCATCGCGGAGCCGACACTTCCTCGCGCGATGATCTTGCGCACCGGCGCCGCATGAAGGCCGAACCCGACGCATCCTGGCGGCGGGCAGCGCGCAGCTCGCGCAGGCGCTGCTGGCGCACGACCTGGTCGACGAGCTCCATCTGATGGTCTTCCCAGTCGTGCTGGGCAGCGGCAAGCGGCTGTTCGCCGAGAGATCGACCACGACCCCGCTTGCAGCTCATCGACACGACGCGAAGCGGCGCCGTCGCGATCCTGGTCCTCCGTCGTGCGCAATGAGCGTCGGCTGCCGGCGACGGGCCCGCAGAATTGCTCCGCGGGGCCCGCCGCCGGCACAGAACGGTACTGGGCATATCGCAGAAGTGGCGGTACTCTGCCCGACTAACTCGACCTTGGCGCTGCGCGACGGTGGCCCGACCTGCTAGCTATCCCCTGGCGGATGACTAGTACAACGCGGCGAAAGTTGGTCACCAGTTTGCCGATAGGGAGCGGCTTGTGCCCTACCACCCGGCGATGCGGCGAGGGACAAGCCCTCGCCCTACCGGAACGATGGAACCCACGCCTAGGCTACGATCATGCGCACTGCCCCGCCACTATTAGAAGGCGGTTTGGGCGAGCCGCCGCTCCACGTACGCGCGCTGCGAGACTGGCTCAAACGTGGCCATCGAGCCGTCGACGGGCGCCGCATTGATGTAATGAAACGCGTTCGTATCCCAGTCGAAGAAGCTCTCTCCGCGGCCGAACGCCGCCTTCCATTGCGGCCCGATGGGGCTCCCGTGGAGGCCGGTGCGGGCCGGCAGGGCTTGCGCCTCAGCCGCGGGCACAGTCCCGACGACATTCGGGTCGTGGTCCCACTCCGGCAAGTCGCGGTACATCGCCTCGAACGCCGGGAGAAAGACATCGTCGCGGATCACGAGTGCCGTGTGCACGCCCTGGTACTTCATGTGCCCACCGGTGCGATCGCCGAGCTCCGCCACTTCATTGAAGACGAGCCGCCCACCACCGGCGAGTGGAAACACGATCGTACGCCGGTCGAGCTCATTGCTGCGCAGGGGGGCCAGGCCGCAGTAGCGGCCATAGAACTCGACGGTCCGGTCGAGGTCCCGCGACCCGAAGGCGGCGTTCGCGATGCGACCGACCTTGACGTCGGTCTCGTCGGCCATGGCGGCTTCGGGCATCGTGGCGGGTGCCCAAAACTCCAACTGGTTCCCATCGGGATCCACGAACCGAATCGCCGTGCCGGGCTCGCCCTCCTCGCTCGTCGTGAGCGGCCCCGAGTGCGGGACCTCATGCACGTCCAGGCGTCGCAGGTGCTCGGCGATCTCCTCGGGCCGAATGAACCAGCTATAGCGCGGCCGTCCCACGCCGAGCCCTTGCGAAGGCGCAATCGGTTCCTTGCTTGGCGACGCCCCAACGTGGCAGCGGCCCAGGTGGGTGAAGAGGAGATTGCGGCGGTCGGCCCACCGGGGCGCCGCGCCGAGCACGTTGGTGTAGAACTCGCTCCATACGGTGAGGTCGCCGGTGGGGACGACGTAGTGGTCGATCCACGAGATGCTGCCCGCAAGCTGAACGTCTGCCACTCGAGCCTCCGATTGCACATATTTTGACTGATTGACCTCGAAAACCCGATCGCCGGCTGCGCCGCGAACGGGGCTCCTCGATCTACCACAACTAACGCTGGTCCCGCCCAACCGATATGGGGCTGATGCATGCCAGGCCGCGTAACCACATCGCGCGGCTCGCACGTCGGCGCAACCGCCGGAACCGCATCGCTGACGTGCCCGGAGCGTGCATCAGATGCGTCTGCGCGCAGAATAGCACAAGCGCCCGCGCGATATACGTATCGCCCTGGTACCTCCGCTCGGGTGTCGACTGCGCACTTTGCCACCGGCGCGGCGCCCACGTCGCACCGCAATCGGGGGCTGCTTCGCGATCGAAGCCCGTTTCTCCTCCAACGGGAAGCTGAGCAATGACGACGCGACGCGGGACTCCGGGACCACGGGCCACACCGGGCATTAGGGGTATGATCAGGTGAAATGACCGATATACTATCCGCAACCGGCAACCAACAGGCAGTGGATTGGTGCACACTCGCGTTCACTGGCGGCTGTATGGTAATTAGTCACGGTGGGCGCCGCGCAATGCTATGGCACTTCCCCATGGCTGAGCGGACCCAACCGGACGACGACGTGAACGCCATGGGGGCGCCAGCCGGTGCACGCCGGAGGCGGCTTGCCCGCAGCCCCGCCCCCGGTCCGGCAAGCGCTGTTGACCAGGATAGCCTCCGAAAGCCGCCGCGTGGCAATGCGGTGTTTGGGGACGACGCGCCGCCTCGAGCCAGCGAGATCCATGGCGAGTAACGGCGCCGTCGCGGGTCCCACAGGGTCAGCCGCCGAGGCGCTCCCGCTCGCTCTGCACCGGCCGCGGGCGTGGCCACTGCTCTGTGCCCTCCTCGCCCTCACATTGGCGGAAGCGATCCTCGCCACCGCGATGGGAGGCAGCGGTCTGGTGGCATGGCCGGTACCCGCGCTGAAGGAGGGAGATACCTGGGACCGACGGGCGATCCTCACGCTGCGGGGCGGGGAAGACAGCGCCGATCGGGCGCTTCCGCCAGATACAGAGGATCGGCTGGCCGGCGTGCCCGGAGTAACGGCGGTCGTCGCACTGCACCTGCGGGGGCACGCCGCGCTGACCTGCAACGACGACTCGCGCACCATCGACGTTGGCGATCTGCCGCCGCAGCCCGTGCCCCTGCCCATGATGATCGAGGGCGCGAATCCGGCGGCGGGGCAAGCGCTCCTCGACGACCGGCTCGGCCGCCTCTGCGGCATCGCCGCCGGCGATCGGGTGCAGCTCACGCGCCTGTCGCACGGTCCAGCGCCGAGTAGCGAGGCGAGCACAGACCCGGCTAGTCCGCCGGATGGCGAGGCCCGGCAGCCGAGCGAAACCTGGGAGGTGACAGTATCCGGCCTGATGGCGGACTGGCCCAATTACCTGTTGGTCCCGGTCGACGCCTACCCCCAGTTCGCACGGAATCCCGACGAGCGCGCAGTCGTGGTTGCGCTCAAGGCCGGGACGGACGATTTCTCGCTGCGCAAACAGCTCGTCGAGGCGCTCGACGACGTCAAGGAGAACGACCTCAGCATCGTGAATGCGCGGACGGAGGCTGGGAGCACGGCCGGCGTCTGGCGTTTGTGGGCGGCGCTGCTGACGGTTGTGGGGACGCTGGTGGCAATGCTCGCGCTTCGCGGGCTCCGCGCCCTGGCTGGCCCTGGGGTGGGGGCCTTGTGCGTTGCCGGGGCGGCGGTGCTTGCCCTGCTCCTGACTGCCCGACTGCCGGCGACGCCCGTAGGTCTGCAGCTCGCAGGGTTTGCCCCCGTGATCCCCGCGCCCGTCTGGACCACGGGCACGTCAATCCTGGCCGCCGCCGCATTTGGGCGCGCGGTGAGGCTGGGTCGCCCCCGCGCGGAGGTCTGGCTCCAGCGCCTACAGGGCCACGTCGACACGATGGTGCTGGCGGCCGCCGGTTGCATCGCCGCCGGCGTCTGGTACTACAGCCGGGGATTCGTCGACCGGGATCTGGCGCCAACCATGCTGCAGATGCCGCTCGAGGTTGCCGCCTTCCTGGTGGTGATGGTCGCGCCGCTGGTCTGGGCGGTGCGCCACCGTTCCCGGCGCGCCGGCCCGGTGCGGATCCTCCGCTGGAGGCTGCCTGCGCTCACGGTCGCCGAACCCGGCGAGCCCGCCGTGGTCCGCGCGCCCGCCGAGCAGTGCGCCTGGGGCGCGCTCCTCATTCTGTGGCTCTGTCTGGCGATGGTCCTGCTGGCTGGCGCCATGGAGCTGGAGGCGGCGCCCAACCTGCTCGCCGCCACCGAACTGCTGCTGGTTGGTGGGGCGGCGCTCGCCACGTACACCGCCTACGGGCTCCGGCGCGGCGCCGCGGTGCCCTACTATCTGCTCGTCGGGGCCAATCTCTGGCTCGTGCCGCGTGCCAGGCGGCTCCTCCGGGCCCCCGTACGCACCTATTACACCTCGGTCGCCGGCGCGGCGGCGGGGCCCGTGCCGCTTGGAGCCAGACTGGTCCCGCGCGGCTCCCGGACACTTCCCGGCGACTGGGCCGAGCGCCTGGCCCGCCTCCTCGCCCTCGACGACGAGCTCTTTCGGGACTTGCCCCCCATGGAGCGGCAGCAGTTGCGGGCGGCCGCGACGCGCGAGCAGTACGGCCCGGGCTCGACCGTGATCCGCGAAGGCGACCGCGACCAGGATCTGTACGGGGTCGCCGACGGTGTGCTCCAGGTGACGGGGCTGGGGCTAGGCGGCAATGTGCTGGTGCTCGCGGAGCTGCGGCCGGGAGACTGGTTTGGTGAGATGGCCCTGGCCACCGGGGCGCCTCGGACGGCGACGGTGCGCGCGGTCACCGATTCGATTCTGGTGCGCCTCCCAGCGCCCGCGCTCCGCGAGGCGACCGTCGCCTGTCCGGCGTTCTTGACCGCGCTCCGGCAGCGGACCGATCACATCGACCTGGTCGGGTTTCTGCAGCGGTTCTCGCCATTCGCCAGTTTGCCACGAGCCGTGGTCGCCGAGATCGCGACCAGATTTCGGCAGCGCCAGTTTGCGGCGGGGACGGTGTTGGCGCGGGCGGGAGAGCCCGACGCCGCGTGGTACCTGATTCGCCAGGGACGAGCCGAGGAGATCCGCACGCACGGTCGCCGCAGCACGCGGACGTTGGGCCCGAGCGACGGATTCGGCGAAGAGGCGCTGCTGCGCGACCAGCCCCCAGCCACCATGGTGGTAGCCACCACGGATGTAACGGCGCTGGAGCTGCGCGGCGCGGATTTCGCGCAGGTCGTAACGGCGAATCGGCCGCTGCGCCGGTTCTTCGACGAGCTACGGGGCACGCGCTACCCGGGCGCCCCGGAGCAGCCGCTGCTGCTGCCGGATCCTGTCGCGAGTGTGATGCCGGGATTGTCGCCACGCCGCCGAGGCCGGACGTGGCGGCTGTTGTTCGCGGGCTCCGCCTTGCTCCTGACGCTAACGTTGCTCGTCGCCACGACCGGCAATGGCGTGGCCATTCAGGCGGCGGTCATCACGGGGGCGTGGACCCCCGCCATTGTCTACCTGTGGTACCTCCGGGACCGGCGGCTGCTGCAGACCCTCTCCCGGAGGCGGCTAGTCGTCATTGGAATTGGCGGGGCCTTCTTATCGATCCCCTTCGCTATCGGTCTCGAGCAGGCGCTGCCGGCGGGGCAATCCGACCTCGGCCCGGCGCTGCTCACGGGGGCAATCGAAGAGGCGGCCAAGGTACTCGCGGTCATCTGGCTGCTCTGGCGCCGCCGCTACCGTTTCGAGTTGGATGGCATCGTGTTCGGGGTCGCGGCCGGCATGGTGTTCGCCGGCATCGAGGACATGGGGTACGCCTGGACGAGCCTCGCGTCGGCGGTGGAGCCAGCCAACGGCATCGCCGCGCTGCTCGGGATCGTGTGGTTGCGCTTCGTCACCACATTTTTCGCGCACGGCGTCTGGACCGGGCTGATCTGCGCGGCCATCTGGCGCGGCAAGGGGGCGGGCACGCCGCGGTTCGACTGGCAGGTCGTGAGCGCCTTCGCGATCGCGACGCTGTTGCACGGCCTGTGGGACTGGTCGACGGAGGTCCTCCTGATTCCGGTGGCAGTCGTGGGCACGATCCTGCTCCGGCATCGCATCCAGCGCGCCAGCGAGGCGGAGTATCAATCGCTGTTGGCGCTCGGCCTCGCGCGCGCCGATGGGGCGGGCGCGGACCGCAATGTGATCGATTGCCCCGCCTGCGGCGCCCGGGCGCCCTCGGGTGCAATGTACTGTCTCCGCTGCGGTGCCGCGCTCACCATGCGTCCTAGCCCGCGCTAACTTCAGTCGGTATCCGTGTCCACCCTACCGTTGCCAGCGAGAGGAAGCACTTACGCGACGCGCTCTCAGCCACTCTCTCTATCGAGAGTGACCCGCGCCCGGAGCGAAACCGTTCGTTTTCGTCGCCAGGTTGGGACCAGCATTGTCCGGTCCCAGACCGCGGCCTCCTCGTTGTCCCAGAAGGCAAAGGCGCTCGCGGGTGCCACTCCTTCCAAAAGGGCCTGGACCAGCAAAAAGCCCGCCAGGTGGCGGGCTTGGATAGAGTCCCAGGAGATGGTGGAAATTCCAGCTTGACATGAGCAGCCACCGTGTGCTTTCCAAGCGGTTGTGAGACGACGCGTGGAAAGGAGCACACGGTGGCTGAGGCAAGCATCGGATTTCTG
>JAXDLH010000431.1:0-5339 GCA_034666705.1 Chloroflexota bacterium | reverse complement strand
GTCCCACCGGCGAATAATGCGAACTTCGCATGGGTGCAACACTTTATCCATCATCTGGCGCCCACCGGCACAGCTGGATTCGTCCTGGCAAATGGCAGTATGTCGTCAATTGCGAGCGGCGAGGGAGCGATCCGCCAGAAGCTAGTTGAGGAAGACCTGGTTGACTGCATGGTCGCGCTCCCGGGTCAGCTCTTCTACACGACTCAGATCCCCGTCTGCCTCTGGTTTCTGGCTCGTGACAAAAGGAGTGATCGGTTGCGAGACCGACGTGGTGAGACACTCTTCATCGACGCCCGGAAACTGGGAATGCTGATTGACCGTGTCCATCGGGAGCTCTCTGACGCGGATATCACCAAGATTGCCGGAGCCTACCATGCCTGGCGCGGCGACAAGAATTCCGGCGAATATGCAGACGTCGCAGGCTTCTGCAGGGCGACGAAGAAAGAAGAGATTGCCCGGCATTCCTATATGCTCACGCCGGGGCGGTACGTCGGTGCCGAAGAAGCGGAGGGGGACGACGAGCCGCTCGATGTCAAGATGCGCCGACTGACAGGTGCGCTTCGAGCGCAGATAATGCAGGGGCGGCTGCTTGACGAAGAGACTGAGCTGAACCTAGCGGAGTTGGGCTTTGGCGGGTGACGACTGGGCCGAGTGCACGGTTGGAGACATTGCTGCCCCGCACAGGAACGCGTTGGTGGGCGGTCCATTCGGATCCGACCTCGTGTCCAGAGACTACGTGACGCAAGGTGTTCCAGTCATACGGGGACAGAACCTTGGGCCGGATCGCTGGGTTGCCGGCGAATTCGTGTTCGTGTCTGAGGAGAAGGCCAACCGGCTTGCCGCGAACCTCGCCGAGCCAGGCGATCTCGTCTTCACTCAGCGTGGGAATGCCGTCCTTCACGGAGGACAGGTTGCTGTCGTTCCGTCCGGAAGCTACGACCGCATGGTGGTGTCGCAGAGCCAGATGAAACTGACGGTGGATCCAGCTCGCGTGGATGCAAGTTTTATCTACTACATCTTCAAGTCACCTGCGCATCGGGACTACCTCCGCTCCAACGCTATCGTGACGGGCGTGCCGCACACGAACCTATCGCTGCTTCGCGACTTCCCGCTTCTCCTGCCGCCGCTGCCTGAACAACGCGCCATCGCTCGAATCCTCGGCACGCTTGACGACAAGATCGAGCTAATTCGCAAGATGAACCACACGCTCGAGGCGCTCGCAGCCGCCATCTTCCGTTCCTGGTTCGTCGACTTTGTCCCAGTAATGGCAAAGGGCGCTTTGCATGAACCGCCCGGCACGTGCGCCGGGGTGGCCGCGCTTTTCCCGTCAGCTTTCGTGGATTCGGAAATGGGCCCGATCCCTGCAGGATGGACGGTCGAGCCGTTGGGCTCGATCATCGAGCTCGTGCGGCGCGTAATTGAGCCTGGGGAATACCCGGATGAGATGTTCGATCACTTCAGCATCCCGGCATACGACGATGAGCAGCAGCCCACCGTGCAGTCGGGTTCGGAGATCAAGAGCGCCAAGTTCCTCATTCCCGCCGGAAGCGTGTTGATCTCGAAGCTCAATCCCGAGACTCGCCGGGTTTGGCTGCCGTCAGTCAGCGGAACGCACCGGGCGATCGGCTCGACCGAGTTTCTCGTGGCTGTCCCAAGGATGGGCGTCTCTCAGGCGTACGTCTACTCTCAACTCTCCGACCCCGGCTTCCATGAAGGTTTTGCGGCCCTGGCGACCGGGACCACGGGGAGTCGGCAGCGCGCACACGCAGACGACTTGCTGCGTATGCCGGTAGTTGTTCCAGACCGACCACTCGCGCAAAGGTTCGCCGAAATGGCGGGCCCCATCTTTCAACGGATCATCGCAAACCGCAATGAATCGCGGACGCAGGCCGGCATGCGGGATCTGCTGTTGCCTAAGCTGCTCTCAGGCGAGGTCCGCATCGGAGCAGCAAAGAAAGCCATCGAGGCAGTCGTGTGATGCTCCAGGCCGAGGCTCGTTGACTTGCCTGGGCTCACAGAGGCCGACGTCGAGGACGCTACTCTCGGTGCGTTCGCCGAGCTTGGATATGCGGTCGCAAGCGGCCCAGAGATCGCCCCCGATGGCGCGTCTGAAGAGCGCAAGAGCTATGCCGACGTCGTCCTTCTCGAGCGGCTCGAAGATGCCATCTGGCGACTGAACCTGAAGCAGCCAGCAGATGCCCAGCTTCAGGCGATCCGCCGCCTAATCCGCCGTGACTCGCCGTTGCTCGAAGTCGATAACCGCGCCTTTCACCGGATGCTGGTTGATGGGGTGCCCGTCGAATACACCCTCAGCGATGGTCGCGTCGTTGGTGACCGGGTGCGACTCATCGACTTCGCGCAGCCGGAGAACAATGACTGGCTCGTCGTAAACCAATTCACCGTCGTCGAGGACAAGCACAACCGGCGGCCAGATGTGGTGGTGTTTGTGAACGGCTTGCCGCTCGGGGTCTTTGAGCTGAAGGACGCCGGCAACCCAGCGGCGACGGTAGTTGCTGCCTACCAGCAGCTGCAAACTTACAAAGCCGAGATCCCCTCGCTCATGGTCTTCAATGAGCTGCTCGTCACGTCGGACTGGATGACCGCGCGAGTCGGCTCCCTGACCGCGGACGTTGAGCGATTCATGCCCTGGCGCACTGTGGCCGGTGAGGAGCCACCCTCCGGAACTTACGCTGAGTTGCCACTGGTAATCCGTGGCCTCTTCGAAAAGGAGCGGCTCCTCCGTTTCCTCCGGCACTTCGTCGTTTTCGACGACGACGGGGTCACTCTCCAGAAGAAGGTCGCCGCCTACCATCAATTTCACGCGGTGAATCATGCCGTGGAGGAGACGCTGCGGGCGGCAAGCCAGACCGGTGACCGCCGTGCCGGGGTCGTGTGGCACACCCAAGGATCAGGCAAGAGCCTAACAATGGCCTTCTATGCCGGTCGACTTATCGCCGAGTCAGCGATGGACAATCCCACGATTGTCGTCATTACGGATCGGAACGACCTGGATGAGCAACTTTTCGGCACGTTCGCTCGGTGTCAGGACCTCATGCGCCAAGTACCACAACAAGCCCGCGACCGCGAGCATCTTCGCGAGCTCTTGCACGTCGCGTCGGGTGGGGTGGTGTTCACCACCATCCAGAAGTTCTTGCCCACAGGGGTTGAGCGAAATGCCAAGCTTTCAGATCGCCGCAACATCGTCGTAATCGCCGACGAAGCGCACCGCAGCCAATATGACTTTATCGACGGGTACGCCCGGCATATGCACGACGCGCTGCCGCACGCCTCGTTTATCGGCTTCACCGGGACTCCGATCGAGCTCGCTGATCGAAGCACCAAGGCGATCTTCGGCGAGTACATCGACGTGTACGACATCCTGCAATCGGTGGCTGACGGCGCCACTGTGCCAATCTACTATGAGAGCCGGCTTGCGAAGCTAGAGCTCAATGAGGCCGAGCGCCCAGTGCTGGACCCGACCTTCGATGAGCTGACTGAGAACGAGGAGGATTCCCAGCGGCAACGACTCCGGAGTAAGTGGGCCGCGCTCGAATCGCTGGTTGGAACAGAAAAGCGTCTGCAACTTCTGGCCGAGGACCTCGTGGCTCACTACGAAGATCGAGCTGCGGCAATGGAAGGCAAGGCCATGGTAGTGGCCATGAGCCGGCGCATCTGCGCCGACCTCTACCGCGCAATTGTGCAGCTTCGTCCGAGTTGGCATCACGACGACGATGCAAAGGGTGCGATCAAGGTCGTCATGACCGGGTCTGCCTCAGACCCGTCGGACCTGCAGCCGCACATTCGCTCGAAGGCCGGTCGCGAGGCCATTGCCAAGCGATTCAAGGCCCCGGACGATCCCTTGAAGCTCGTCATCGTCCGGGACATGTGGCTCACAGGGTTCGATGTCCCGTGTCTCCACACGATGTACGTCGACAAGCCAATGCAGGGGCACGCGCTGATGCAGGCGATCGCGCGGGTGAACCGGGTGTTTCGCGATAAGCCCGGCGGACTGGTTGTCGACTATCTCGGGCTTGCCGAGCAGTTGAAGCAAGCGCTCGCGAGCTACAGCGAGAGTGGCGGGAAGGGCGAAACCGCGATCGACCAGAACGAAGCGGTCGCCGTCATGCTGGAGAAGCATGAGGTCGTGACTGCCATGTTCCACGGCTTTGACTACGAGCTTGCGCTAGCCAGTAAGGCCGCAGCCTTGGGGCTGCTGCCCGGTGCCATCGATCATATCCTCGGCCTCGATGACGGCAAAAAGCGGTTCGCCGATGCGGTGGCTGATCTTTCAAAGGCATTTGCGTTGGCCATCCCGCGCGACGAGGCACTCGTGCTCCGCGACGAGGTCGGATTCTTCCAGACTATTCGTGGTTGTCTCGTGAAGCCAACCCCGCGAAGTGAATTGGCGGCTAGCGAGATGGAGCACGCGGTGCAGCAGCTCATCTCCCGGGCGATCACACCTGCGGGAGTAGTGGACATCTTTGCCCTCGCCGGATTGGAGAAGCCGGACATCTCAATTCTGTCCGATAGCTTTCTGGCGGAGATCCGCGGCCTACCACAGAAGAACCTCGCCATCGAGTTGCTAGAACGGCTGCTTGGGGACGAGATCCAGCACCGGTCGCGGAAGAACCTGGTTGCGAGCCGCTCCTTTGCAGCAATGTTGGAGCAAGCGTTGCGGCGGTATCAGAACCGTGGCATTCAGGCGGCCGAAGTGATCGAGCAACTGATCCAGCTCGCCAAGGAGATGAAAGAGGCCGAGGCCCGGGGCGACGCGCTCGGGCTAACGAGCGACGAACTCGCTTTTTACAGTGCGCTGGAGACCAACGACTCCGCGGTGCAAGTGCTGGGCGACGAGACCCTCCGCATGATTGCGCGCGAGTTGGTGGAGCAAGTGCGACGGAACACGAGCATCGATTGGACGCTCAAAGAGAGTGCGCGGGCCCGCCTGCGGGTGCTGGTGAAGCGGATCTTGAACAAGTATGGCTATCCGCCCGACAAGCAAGAGCGAGCGACGCAGACCGTGCTGGAACAGGCGGCGCTCCTGAGCGACGAGTGGGTCACCGAATAGTGAATTCAATCGCGACCGCGCGCAACTGACATAGGCACGAGTTACGGAGTCAGGGAGTGAACGTGGACTACGTCCAGCACCGTGTATTTCAGGACCCACCTCAGGAGCTCGATGAGACGTGGGTGAGCGGTGTGCTGATCGGCGGAGTGGCGTCTCCGTATGACGATGTCGCGCTTGCCCACGCTTACCTCAGGGCAGCAGCATCACTGGTTGACCAAGCGCTGGACAGCAAGCAGCCTTATGAACTTGCTTTCCCCATCTTTTACCTGTA
>JAXDLH010000430.1:0-6192 GCA_034666705.1 Chloroflexota bacterium | reverse complement strand
GGCGGTGATTACCAACACGCCAGGCCCCTCGGTCGTCCGCACGGCCACTCCAGTGGCGACTGTCGAGGGCACGGTTGCCACGGTTGGACCCAGCGTGACCGCAACCGTCACGCCGACACCGCTCGGTTGCCCGCCGATCAACATCAACCCCGCCGTGCTGTCCGACACCCTCAACATCACGATCAGCGGGACCAACACGACCACGCAAACCGGCTACATCGAGATCGAGTCGTTCGGCTGGGGCTCGAAGGCGCTGGGAAGTCCGACTGCCCCGGGCGCATCCTGGTCGATCACCTACACCGTGCCGGAAGAGGCCACCATTGGCCATCACACGATCCGGGCGTGGCTGCAGCCGTTCCCGCCCTCCCCGCGTGAGGTGCAGGGCCTGCCCACGCCCACGCCCGCCGCCTTCACTCTCGTGGACACAGTGCGGCATGGCGTCTCGCTGCCGTTCAGCGTGGTGGGGAGCGGCGTCGCGAGCGGCCCGCCGCCCGGGGGCTCTTCGCACGTGGGCGTTTCAGGGCTCGCCTCGCAGGCAATTATCGCGCTGTCCAAGCTCCCGATCGGCTGCGGCGACCTCGAGCTGCCGCAGGGGTTCGCGATCTTCAAGGGCCGCGTCGTCGACGCCGGCAACGGCTCCGGAGTCGAGGGGGCAACCGTCCGGCTCATTCAGGTACCGCCATACCTGAAGGGCTCCGGGAAGAGCGCTTATGAGCATCTCCGAATCGATGGGATCGTCTCGCTCCTCAGCGGGATGCCAAGCTGCACCGCCGGCTCATTTCTTGGAGGTCTCGACGCGAGTGCTGTGGAGATCCTGTCAGGCGCGACGAGTCACGTACTCGATACGCAGGGCGCAGCCACCGGCGGGTCGAGGGGCCTCGGACTGATCTCGCCAACGGAGCTGCGGAACGCGGGATTGTTCCCGACTCCGTCCCTGGACGTCGGCCCAATCGTCCGTACCGGCGGTGTTGGACCGGGGTCCGTGCTCGACTCCCGGGTCATTCTGGCGCAAACCGGCGGCATTACGACGGTCCAGGGCCCCATCGGGACCTTCGGTGGTGCCAACATCGAGTTCACGGCCGCCGATTTCGCCGTGCTCAACCCGGTATTTCTCGATTTCGTTGGTAACTTCCAGCAAACGGCGCCCGCGCCGGATTCCTACTACGTCGTGGTCTCCAAGGATGGCTACGTCACTTACACCGGCACCCTCAAGTACCAGGCGCACCGGTTCCAGACCATCGATCTCGGCAATATCAAGCTCACGCCGTTCGACGAGACCACGGCGCCGGTGAAGAACTGCGGGCCGTCGCCGTACTTCATCTCATTCCCGGATGACCGCCTGCCGGTGCGCGTGCACTTCGTCGCCGGCCAGCCCGCGGGCGTGCCGCTCGACATCGAGGCTATGGACTTCCAGATCGACGGCGGCGACATCGTCGAGGGTCACCAGGTCACCGGCGGCTGGGCGGCGGACATCGACGTGAGCCCCATACCGACTGGCTTCCGGTGCGTGGGAGCACGGCCGCATTACGTTGGCGGTGTCGTCGGCGAGTTCGGTCTCGATCCGAGTACCTGCCCGTCGAGCGTCTTCATGATCGACCCCCCTGCCTGGGCCGATGCGGATTGGGCCACGAATCAACAGCTCACATGGAATCGCAGCGCCTGGCGCTACGAGTTCGCCTACACGATTCCCCGCTTCGCCTTCGACGTGAATGAGGATTTCGGCCCCTACAATCTGCCGGTGGTGAATGTCGAGATCGTGCCCTTGATCCGCAACGAGGCGGCGATGGGGATCACGCTCCATGAGACCTTCACGCCCGCGCAGCGCTGGTCGAGCAGCAGCGGCTGGTGGGGCGACGCCGACCAGCAGCTCGCCCTGATCATCTTCAACGACGACGTGCTCGCCGACCTCGAGGATCAGTTGGGGCTGCCGCAGGGCGGCTCGTTGCCGATCACCACGTCCTATCACGGTCCGTGGTGGATGCTCGGCACCGGGAATGGCGAGCCCGCATATGAGTGGTCCGCAGGCCCGTCGACGATCCCCATCGTCGACGTATTCAAGCTCGTCGACGTGCCGGATGGCTCGTTCTTCGGCGTCGTCACGCTGCACTTCAAGGTCTACTTCGGCATTCACGGGGAGATGAGTCTCGACGGCTCGATCGACCCGAATCGATCGGTCGGTCAGGTGACCGCCACCTTCACGCCCGGGCTCGTGCTCGACATCGCTCCCGAGATCGACGTGGAGCTGCTCCTCGACGTCGCCTCAGTCGGCGTCGGCGCCGATATCCACGCCGGCATCGACGTGCCGATCACCTATCAGGATCTGCCGAACAATCTCGATGCCTCGCTCTGCTTCTTCCTCAGCGCCAACCTCTACGTGAACGTCTCGATCTGGAAGGTCCATGACGATCCAGGTTGGCGCATCTATCCGTTCGATCCGCTGACGACGGACGCCCCGGGCGGGTGCAAGTACGGCGGCCAAATGCCGATCTACGCCAACGTCAACGGCGAGCGGATTCCCGTAAACCTCGTCGCCTACCAACCGGGCGACGAGCCCCCCGGCCTGCTCGCGCTCGATCCTGCAGCTCCGCTCCAACAGGGTGGCGACGGGATGACCGATCATCCCTTCTCCGCCGACCCGAAGCTCGTGAGCGACGGTGCCGGCCATAGCATGCTGCTGTGGACCAACCTCGGCGGTCCGCTCGCGCCAGACGAGCGCGAGGATCCCGCCGTGGTGTACCAGCCGCTCACCCCCGGCGGGAATCCGCCGGCTGCGCAATGGGTCGGGCAGTTTACGGAGGGCGGTCTCGACCCAACCGTGGCCTACCTGGGCCCGAACCGCGCCATCGCCGCCTGGACGCACATACCATCCGGAACCGAGGCGGCGTCCATGCGGGCGCGCACGAAGGCGGCGATCGACCAGGGCCGCACGGATGAGCTCCCCAGCCTGTTCCGCGAAGCGCTGACGGCACAGGAGATCTACTACGCGATCTGGGACGGGCAGCGCTGGACCCGCTCGGCCAACATCTCGAACGACACGCTCGCCGACGGCGCGCCTGCTATCGCCGCCGACCCAAGTACTGGCCGAGCCATGTTGATCTGGGTGAAAGACACCTCGGCGGACAACGAGCCGGGGTCGCGCCATGCGGCGATCTGGTGGTCGCAATTCGATGGAAGTCGGTGGTCCACGCCCGCCGAGCTGTACACGTCGGCTGGCCAGAGCTACGAGCCGGCGATCGCGTTCCGCAATGGCGCCTATACGGCCGTATGGGTCGAGGACACCGACGGCAGCATGGCGACTACGGGCGACGCGCGCCTGATGATGGCAACGTTCAACAACGGGGCGTGGCAGGGCGTCGGGGCGATACCGGGCGTTCCCGGCGGCGCCTCGATGCCGAGCATCGCCGTCGACGACGGTGGCAACCCGCTGGTCGCCTTCATTGCACTCGCAGAGGGCAACCATGGCAGCACCGGCGGGACCCCGTATGCGGCGTATCTGCGCGGTGGCAGTCTCAGCAGCCTGAACCAGCTCAGTACCTTCCCGGGTGAGGCCCCCCAGGTGCTGCTAACTCCGGACGGCGAGGCGCTGATCTTCTATCGCGCACTGAATGGCGCCGCGGTGGCAACCCGCAGCGTTAGCTCGGCAGGCGACATCCACACGAGCGCTGCCAGCTTCCAGCGTGGTCTCGGCTTCCCCGATGCCCAGCACAGTGCGGCCAGCATCGCCGCCACCGGCACGATGCTGGGGGCCGGTCAACTGAGCTGGGGCCAGCCGCGCGTGATGGCCCAGAAGCAGGACAGCAACTGGGCGAGCTTCGCGGCCGACCTCGTCAGCCCAACCTCGCTGGAGATCGTCGCGGCTGACGCCTTCGCGACCCGGGTGCGGGACGACGCGATCGCGCCCGACCGGGTCGACTTCATCCAACTGCCGTACGGCCCGAGCCCGGTGGCGACATCTGTCTCCCTGCCGAACGGTGGCGCACCGGCCGGGAGCCAGGCGACGGCGCAGGCGACCGTCGTCAATCTCGGGCTGGCGCCCCTCGGCAGCAATGCCACGGTGACCTTCTATCTCGATAACCCCGGCGATCCGGGCAGCAAGATCGGCACGGCCAATCTCTCCGCACCGGCCGCGTTTACCGCGCAGCAGGGTGTGAGCGTCCAGTTCGCGAGCGACGGGGCACAGCACGAGGTGTACGCCGTGTCCACGGTGGCGGGCGCCACGCCGCCGCTCGGCCGGTATGACGCGGCAGCCATCGCCAACGCGCTGCCGGTGCCCACGAACCTGCGCGCTGCCGGCGCGACGGACGGCTCGGGCAACGTGCTGAACTGGAACGTGGACCCGAGTGCCACAACCGGCCAGTACAGCGTCTGGCGGTCCGGGTCACAGAGCGGACCGTGGGTGCAGGTCGGCAGCTCCGACGTGCCCGCCTACCTCGACGCGGACGCAGTGCCCGGGGGGAAGTACTTCTACCGGGTCGCGATGGACCTGCCGAACGGCCAGCACTCGGGCCTCAGCAACGTCGCCACGGCGTCGCCCGCCGATGGCTCGCTCGGCCCGCCCCCGAGTTGACCCCGCGTTGCTTCCCGAATCCCCTCCCGCGAATTCGCGGGAGGGGATCGGGAAGCGGACCTGTTACTTCAGCCCATCGATCAGCTCGTCGATCGGGAGCGCGGCTAGGGTCTGGATCTTGATGCTGCCGCGCGAGGCGAGCGTCGCCGAGACTTTGGCGATGCTCGCGATGTCCGGCGCCTCGACGATGGTCACGAAGTCGTAGGCGCCGAGTACCGCGTACTGCGCCTGCACCTTCACGCCCAGCCGTTCGACTTCGCTGTTGACCTGCTTGATCCGCTCCGGGTTGGTCGTGATCGTCTTCGCGCCTTCGTCTGTGAGGGTGCTGAGCAGAATAAACGTTGCCATCACTGCTTCTCCTATTGATGTCTCCCCTCCCCAAAATTGGGGGAGGGGGCTTACGATCCGAGCTGCAGCTCCTCGATCGGCGTCGGCAGCCAGCAGGCGATGATCGCCGGCGAGCCGTTCCGGACGTGCTGCAGGCCGCGCTGCAGCGCCGGCGCAAGCTCTTCTGGCTCGCGCACCGTCTCGCCGTAGCCGTTCACGGTCTCCGCAAGCTTCGCGAAGTCCGGCGGCGGGTCAAAGGTGCCGCCCTCGTAGTTGCCGGTGTCGACCGTTACGCCTTCGGGGTACGACGCCTTGAGGCCCGTCGTGCCCGTCGTCCAGGCCCGGTTCACCCAGATCACCGTGAGGTACGGCGCCTTGTAGTGCGCCGCCGACCACAGCGCCTGCATGGGGCTGCCGAACATGAAGTAACCGTCGCCTGTGGCGAGCACGACGTCGCGATCCGGGGCAGCGATCTTCGCGCCGAATGAGGCGCCCGGGCCCCACCCCCCGGCCGAGCTGCTCGCCTTGAAATAGGTGCGAGGCTCCGTGCGCCGATGATATGCCTGTGTGCCGACGCGGCCGCTGAGCGTGTCGTCGATCAGGATCGCGCGGTCGTCGAGAACCTTGCATAGCTGATACGCCACCCAGCGCGGGTGGAGAGGCCGGCGTTGGCCCGCTTTCTGTGCGAGCTCCTCGAGGTAAGCATCCCGCTCCCGTCGAGCCCGCTGCAGCCGCGCGCGGCGCTCCTCGATGCGGCTCATGTTGCTCTGGGTGAGGAGCTGCGTCGCCGCGTCGTAAATCGCGGTTGCGGCGGCGCCCGGGTCGGCGGTGATCCAGAGGTCGGCGGCGTTGTGGACGAACTTGTAGCGTGACTTCACGGGGTCCGGGTCCACCCGGGCGACGTGCGCGTTAGGCTGGGGGCCGAGCGCCGGCAGATAGGGGACGAGGGCGTTGAAGATCAGGAGCGCGTCCGCGTCCTTCGGCTCCGGGCCGCTATTGAACAGATCGTGCGTGTGCGGGAAGCTGAGGCCATCGGACTCCTCGCGGTCGGTGACCGGCACTGCCAGCAGCTCCGCCAGGCGCACCAACGCCGGTACTGCCTCCGGGTTTCGCCCGAGCTTGCCCACGATGATCACCGGATCGTCCGCGTCGATCAGCCAGCGCGCGACTGTCTTCGCGTCCGCCGGGTCGGGCCAGGCCGGCCGTGCGAGGCCAAGCTCGTCGCGGGTGGCGAAGCGGGCCACGCCGCCCTCGACTGGCAGCATCGCCATCTCACGGGGCACGCCGAGATAAACGGG
>JAXDLH010000429.1:0-4228 GCA_034666705.1 Chloroflexota bacterium | reverse complement strand
CGAAGGCGGTGGCCGTGGCGGTGGTGGTCTCAAACCGGCTCTGGCGGTCGGCGAGCCGCTCCACCCGGTTCCAGCTCTGCCCGGCCTCCTGGGCGAAGGAGATCGACTTGCCGCCCCCCGCGAGCTTGTCCAAGCGGTTGAGGAGGATCACGGCATCCGGCTCGAGCTCGCTGGTGCTGCCGTCGAAGTAGGTCACTACCGCCAGCCCGTCCGGGCCAGTGAGAATGCGGTCGCCCACATGGACCGGGGTGTCCCTGGTGACGACAGTGAACGCCGCCTGGCCAGCCGCCTGGAGCTCGACCCGCCCGCGGAGCACCACCAGGGTGGACTCGTCCACCAGTGCGAAGCCGCTCGCCGGCTGGCGCAGCTGCTGGGCGGCGAAGAGCCCGCCGCCGGCCAGCAGCGCCACCAGCCCCACCGCCAGCATCATCCGCAGTCGCATGCGACTCAAAGCCAGACCCCGCCTGAAAAGTACGCGCCGCGCCGGCAATAGGCCGTATTGTAACAATTTGTTATCTAGGCGTCTATTCGCCGGCCGCCCGCCGCACTGGTGAGTCAATCAACGACAACGGTATCTTGCCTTGACCTCGCTAGGCCATTGCGATAGATTCGCGGCATCGGGAGGTGCCACGCAATGATGAACCATCCGCCGTATAGCGCGAAGGACCTGAGCTCGCCACCGCTGCCCGGGTCGGAGTTTGTCCAATTGCTGCAGAAGCAGCGCCAGGAGAAGTACCCGGATCCGCCTGGCTTTTACCAGGCGTTGTTCGACGGCACTCTCAAACGAGAGTTCCTCGAGCTCTGGATCAAGAACATGTACTACTACTGGGACTACGGACTGCAATTCAGCACCGGGGCGATCTTCGTGAAGACGAACGAAGAAGCCACCCGGACCAGGATGCTCCGCAAGCTCGTGTGCATCGAAGGCAAAGAGATCGTCAATGACCTCGTCGGCTGGACCACGCCGGCGTACGAGGAGCTCTGGTTGCGCCTCGGCGAGGGCCTCGGCCTGACGCGCGACGAGATCACTTCGTGGAAAGTGTTCACGCGCTCGTATTACGCGATCTCCACCCTCGCCCTCTGCTCACGGTGGTGGGAGTGGAGCTGGCTCGACGGCGTGGCGAGCTTCTATGCCGGCGACCAGCTCGGCAAGGAGCTGATGAGCCGCACCCACGATGCCTTGAAAAAGCACTACGGCGTCGGCGACCAGCATCTGGAGTTCTTCGGCGCGTACGTGGGTGACGTGAGTCAGGACATCCCCTGGGAAGCGGACTGCCTGGCCGAGTGGGCGTGCACGACGGAGCGGCAACTGACCGCCGCTCGGGCATTCCGCTATCGGCTCGACATCGAGTATCAGATGGTGGAGCCACTGCACACCGCGCTAACGAGCGAGCGACTCCCGGTCCAGGTTCCCTGAAGCCTCGGTGAGCGTCTCTCGCTACG
Source organism: Chloroflexota bacterium (assembly GCA_034666705.1). GTDB lineage: Bacteria > Chloroflexota > UBA6077 > UBA6077 > SHYK01 > JAXDLH01. The sequence goes on along the minus strand of JAXDLH010000429.1, from coordinate 2,785 downwards.
CTCGAAACTGAAGGACCCGGAGCCCCAGGTTGGGGCTCCGGGTCCTTCAGTTCGTTCACGATAACGAGCAACCCGGCTCGTGAGGCCGCGCGCCCCGCGCTGCAAGAGCGCGGGGATGAAGGAAACGCATACTCATTCTGAGCGGAGCGAAGGATCCCTGGCCCGATGTCGGAACCAGGGATCCTTCGGCTGCGGCCTCAGGGGTAACATGGCTCCCGCTAGGCCCGAGTCTGGTGCAGGCGCAGGATAAATACCTTACGCAGCGCTTCCTGGAGCTCCGGGGTGTTCACGTACTCTTTGGTCATGTTCACGCCAAAGACGACGTGGTCGTCGTCGGCGCCGATCGGCGAATGCTCGATCTGGCCCTGCATGGCCCGATCGATGTGCTTGATGCCGAGCTGCTGGTACAGCTCGCGCGTCTCGTCGAGCGCCAGAATCTGCGCCTCACGCACCTCGGGTCGCCGCTTCTCGCCTTCGCCCACGAGCGCGCTGCCCAGCAGCACAGGCCACGGCTCGGTGCGATGCATCCAGTAGTACCAGCCGCTGTAGGTGAGCTGCTCCGGGGTGGCATCAGCCATCTCGAGCGCGTGGATCTCCTCATCGGTGAGGCCAAACTCGACCGAGTGCCACTTGCTGAGGGTCGGATGGCTGGGGAGCGGGCCGTCGACGCTATCCTGGCCGCCTTCGTCCACCAGCTTCCGTAGCTGGAAGCGACGCGCAGCTTTATCGTCGTCGATGTTGAGGTAGCGCTCACCCTCGAATCGATGGTTGCCGTCGCCACCTCGGTGGCTGCGACGCTTCTGCTCCGCGATTCCTTCGATCGTCTGGGCGCGGCGACCAGCCGCGCGGCGCAATCCGCCGTACTCGTCGCGAATGCCTTCGAGCTCGTCGAGGAGCTCATCAGGCTCCAGGAGGTCCTCGCCCCACTGTTTCGTCGAGATCACCATGGCCTGCTCCTTTCGCCGCTCTCCACAGAGTCTACTGCCAGTAGACGCATGGTACCCCAAAATCGGAGCGCGGCATAGCCTAGCTCGTCAGTTGCCTGCGAAGGAGTAGGTGCAGCTCAGGGGACGATGTCGTAGGTTTTGACGACTGCCCGGGCCCCCTTCAGCATCTCGCGAGTAAAGCGCTGAATCTCCTCATGTGCCGGGGACTCACGGTACATGTCGACGTCCTCCTGGGACTCCCAGGTCGCCATGGAGATCATCTCACCAACCACTTCACGACAAGACAGGAGCTCCTCGGAAAGGCAGCCTTTCGTCCCAATCATCAGCGGAGCGCAGTGCTCCTTCCACACTTTGCGGGCCGTCTCGATCTGTTCCGGCGCAACTTGCACGTGGATCATGCGGACGATCATGATGCTTCTCCTTCATAGCGGCGCCCTGCTGCGTATCGCCGACGCTGGACAGCAACCGAAACGCCTCTATGAACACCCTAGCACACGCAATTCACGCTCCGGGCGCTGTGGCGCGCAACGGAAAGCGTACGAACGGACGAGCACGTGGCTGCGCGCGGCAGCTACCGCCGGTACTCGTCGCCGCAGTCGCCAATGAGGCTGGCGAGGTTCCGCGCGCTGGCGAGCACTGCATTAATGCGGGCATGGTCATCGGCGTCGAGGCGCACGTCAAAGGCGCGCAGCGTGTCGTCCAGGTGGTCGGAGAGACCGAGGCGGACGCCAACGATCACGCCGGCGACGGCCGGCCGATCCATGATCGTCCGCACCGCGACGTTCGCGATGCTCGCCTGATGTTTCTCTGCGACCACGTTCAGCGCTTCCAGGAGTTGCTGAAAGAGCGCCCAGCCACCCCAGATGTCGATCATCTGCTTGTATTTCTGCAGGCTTGCTGTGTCGAGCCGGCCCCGCCCCGGCTCAGGCTGGCCCAGGAACCGCTCCGCAAGGAGCCCACCACAGAGCGTGCCATAGGCCAGAAGCTGCACGTGGCGAGCGCGACAGAGCTCCACCATGTGGACTTCGGGCCGCAGATCGACGAGCGAGTACTGGACCTGATTCGATACGACCGGGATCCCGGCGTCGAGGATCGTCGCCAGGTGGGCCGTGTCAAAGTTCGCCAGCGCCAGGTGCCGAATGCGGCCAGCCGTGCGCAGCCGATCGAGCTCGTCCAGCGCGTCGCGATAGCGCGGATCGTCGTAGTCCCACCAGTGGAATTGGAGCAGATCGAGCGTCTCGACGCCCATGCGATGCAACGAGCGGTCGATGGCCGCCTCGACGACTGATCGGGTCATCGGCCCCGGATTCGGCACCCACTTGGTGAATGCCTGCATCTGGCGAAGCGCATCGGCGCCCTGCTCGGCGGCCAGCCGCCGCCGAAAGGCGCCGATAAAGTCCTCCGCCGGTCCGTAGTGGTCGGCGAGGTCCCAGGTCGTGAGGCCGGCGAGGTGGTGCGCGAGCATGCGTGTGATCGCCGCGGTTGAGTCAATGGAGCCGTGCGCGCCGGAGACTTGCCACATCCCATTCAGGATGCGACAGGTTTCGAGATCAGGCATCAGGGAGGAGAATCTCGGCTCCTCCGCACGATGGTCCAGCTCCGGCCTCCAGACGACGATGCGCGCAGTCCCTACGGACGCTACCCGTACCGCACCACGAAAACGTGATTGCGGCCGCGCTCAGCGCCCCAGATCTCACCCGGCCGGCCGCCGAGCTGGGCGACGTTCGACGGCACCGAGATGGCGACCGTATCGAACGTCTCCGTCAGCGGGTCGAAGTGCACGATCGTGTCGGCGCCGGTATCGCTCAGCCATACCTGGTCTCGCTCGTCGACGTATA
>JAXDLH010000428.1:0-10401 GCA_034666705.1 Chloroflexota bacterium | reverse complement strand
CCTTTGTTTCCTCGGTTATACCGGCCGCTGGGAGCAATGGTCGTATGTCAGATGACCGATATTCACGGTAGTGTGGTCGTCTTCACGCGAGGGAGCTGAGTGCGGGTGCGCTTCGCGCAAGTTGCTTCCCTCACGCCCTCGCCACCGCCTGACACCGGAAGTGGCCAGAGGGCGCTTCGTATAATCATCGTGGCAGCGTAGCTCCCGGGAGGTTGTGGTTGGAGAACTCCAGACTCAGCGCGCGCCGCTCGTTCGCACTCCTTGCGTTGCGTGGAGGGGATGCGATCCCGCTTGCGGAGGGCGCACTGCTGATTGGTGCCGAGGAGTCACCAGGCCTCGACGTCGCCGCCTATCTCTCTCGAATCGATGCGCTCGCAGACGAAGTCCGCGAGGCAGTTGATAATGCTGACGGGGCCCATGAGGCGGGAATGACACTCCTTCGCTTCCTCTACGGGGAGCAGGGCTTTCGTGGCAACCCCGAGCATTACTATGATCCACGGAACAGCTTCTTACATGAGGTGCTCGACCGACGGCTCGGGATTCCGATCACCCTCTCGATCCTCTACATGGCAGTCGCCGAGCGGCTCGGTCTTCGGGTAGAGGCGATTGGACTCCCCGGACACTTCGTGCTGCGACTTCCCGAGAGTGGCGCCTATCTGGACCCGTTCACGGGTCAAGGCAATCTCACGGACGCTGACTGCACGCAGCGAGTGCGGGCACTCTTCGGGGAGTCCGCCCGCGTCGATCGGGCGATGCTGGGCGCGCAGACGAACCGCGAGATCCTCACCCGGGTCCTCGTTAACCTGCGAGAGATTTACCGGACGCGAAAGGACAGCACCCGCCTGCTGTCCGTGCTCGATCGACTCGTCGTGCTCAACCCGGGAGCGATCAATCCGCTGCGGGACCGCATTCGCGTCCTGTCGCAGCAGGGAGAATACCGGCGGGCGTTGCGAGACCTGGAGCGCCTCGCTGAGCTTCAGCCCGGCTTGCGGAGGTCCCAACGCTACCGCAATCGACGCCGATTCGTCCGCGATATGGCCGTGCGGATGAACTGAGCGCCGCTGGCGCTTACCCCAGATTTGGTCGCCCAGGCTTGCGTGAGACGTACACGGTGCCGCCATCGACACGAACCGGGTACGTGCGCAGCCGGTACCCGGGGGCAATTTTGGCCAACGGGGGACGAAGCGGCTCCCCGGTGCGAACGTCGAACTGCCATAGGTGCGCCCAGCAGGTGACGACGTGATCGGTTAGTTGGCCAAGCACCAGGTTGCTGCCGAGATGCGTGCACCAGGCGCTCAACGCATAGTACCGTCCTGCGGCGTGCACGAGGACGAGGACATTCTCATCGATCTCGACCTCTTTGATTGCGCCGTCGGGGACCTCGTCGGCCTGTGCGACCGCCACGAAATCGTCGCCCGCTGAATCAGTAATCCTCATACCTCTGATCTGGCTCTGCCCTGTGGCCGATGGAGGCAGACCAGCGAGGAGCATGCCATAGGCGTGAGCTGCGGAGCTAGCGAAGAGACGCGCGCTGCCCACGGAGGAGAGCAGTTCCTGGTGGGTTGGGGAGAGCCCACCAGGAATCGCGTCAGGAGTGTGGCACTCCTTGTCGCGTGGACGTCTCGTGGCCTGAGACAGTGCGATTCGATACTGTCTCTCCTCGCACCCGCCGGTCTTCACCAGCCAGGAGCCATAGGCCAGCGATGAGCAGCAGCATGACGAGGGCAATCGTGAGGAGGGGGCCAATGGCCGACGTCGGCATACTGCTCACCTCTGTCGGCTGCGCGCACGGAAGCCCAGGTACCAATGAGGAGCTGGGAACCCGATCAGCGTTCCCACGAGGGCGGCGCCCAGCAGCGCGAAAGCGGCCGGCATCATGCTCAGAAGCACGGGGAACGATACCAATGTAAGCGCGAGGGCGGCGGACTCTTGTACGCCCACGAAGTCGAGGACGGTCCAGGCATGTGGGTGTCCTGCCTGCTCGAGCTTGACCTCAGTTTCCCGTACCTTGGCATCGAAGTGAGCTCGGCCTTCCAGGCGCCGTACCGACTGACCAAGTGCTCCCAACGCGCGGATTGGCACCGGCGAGCCAACGGCCCCGCGGAGGTCTCTCGCAAGCGGTTCGAATAGCCGCGCCGCGATGGGTTGGCGGAATGCGTCTTCCTCGAAGAGCGCGATCGGGGCGCCGCCTTCGGGCTCATGGAACTGTACTGTCGTGCTCGGCAGTTCGGCACGGATGTTGTTAGAGAACGAAGCTGCTACGGGAGCCTCCACGGAACACCTCCTTTGTCTGCTGGATTCCTCGATGACGCTGTTTGCCCTTCCGGGCGGTGCGCCCTTTGATTCGCGATAGTCATTCGCTGAACGTACGACGGCGCTCGCACGAGCGATGGCGTGCGTACCCTATTGGACCAACTGGCCGCGGCCAATCGCGCTCGCGACCCCGGTGAAGACGGTCGGAAGGCTCGCGGACTTCGCTTGCGGGTAATAGTGGTCGCACGTGCCGGGCGTGGAGCTCGAGATCGAGATCATCAAGTCGTCGATCGACGTACGGCCGGCCGGGAGGGTGCTGGACGGACAGAGCGGAGTGGAGCCCGAGACGAGGCCGCTTTCCCCGCCGCCATAGAACCCAATCGTAAAGATCTCGATGTCGTCAGGGACCGGGGATGGCGACTTCGCGGTCTGATCGGCGCCAGGCTTGACGGTCGTTGCGTAGTTGACGCTATTCGTGTCCGCTTGTGCGACAGACAAGCCAGCCACGCTGTTCGCGCCGTCCGTTTCGAGAACCAGCACCTTGTGGGCACTGGTGCGGCCACCCTTGGCGGTCGACCACATATCCCACGACGGGCTTGTCATGAACATGACGGCCAGGCCGCTGCGCTCGTACGTCCCGCTGCCGCCGACCGAGTCCAGCGGACAGCCGTAGGTGGTGTTCGACTGCGCAGGGTTGAACAATGGCGGTTGGGCCGGCAGGGCCGGGCATGCAGCCGCCGGGCCGCTGATGATCTGGTTCAACTTCGCCTTGTCTGCAGTCAGGTTCGTCAGGACGTGCGCATCGGGCTGGCAGACCGCAGGCAGGGCCGCCAGGCTGTGGGCGGTGCCCGCAGAGATGAGCTGCGCGCCGCTGAGTCCACTCACCTGCACGACGTTCGACCGGTTCGTGGTCGTCCCGTCGCCCAGCTGGCCACTGTCGTTGCGGCCCCAGGACCAGACGGTCCCATCATTTTTGAGGGCGAGGCTGTGGTCGCCACCCGCGGCGATGGAGACGACGCTACTCAACCCGGCTACCTGCACCGGGCTGGTCCGGTCGATGGTGGTCCCATCGCCGAGTTGCCCGTAGGCGTTGCTGCCCCACGCCCAGACCGTGCCGTCGGTCTTGAGCGCCAGGCTGTGGCTCCCGCCCGCGGCGACGGTCGACACGTTGCCGAGCGTCACGGTCTGGGGTGTGGAATAGCTAGTCAAGCTGGTAATCCCAAGTTGGCCCGAAGTGTTGAGCCCCCAGGACCGTACCCGGTTCGTTCCGCTCGAAAGGAGGCCCAAGCTGTGATTCCCGCCGGCGGCCACCGCGGTGAGGTTAGCGAGCGTCACGCTAACCGGGGACGTGCGCTGGATCGTCGTGCCATCACCGAGTTGCCCGGAGCCATTAGCGCCCCACGCCGCAAAGCCCGTGTTTGTGAGGGCCAGCGAGTGGCTGCCGCCTGCCGAGACCTGCGAGACGTTGCTCTGCGTCACCGAGACCGGCGAGGTCTGGTTGGTGATGCCGCCGTTCCCAATCTGCCCTGACGCATTCAGGCCGAAGGTGCGCACGCGGTTGGTGCCGCTGGACAGATAGATCTCCGAATGGCCATTGCCGGCAGAGATCTCGGAGACGTTCGAGAGGGTGACCGTCTGCGGGGTGGAGAAACTGGTCGTGGTCCCGAGACCGAGTTGGCCGTTGCTATTGTCTCCCCAGGCGCGCAGTGGGTTCGTGCCGCTATTCTGCAGCGCGAGGCTATGCGCGCCGCCCGCTTCGATGTGGATTGCACCGCTGGGCTCCGCGAGTACTGGCGTGGACCGGTTCGTCGTCGTGCCGTCGCCGAGTTGGCCGGAGCCATTGGCCCCCCACGCCCAGACGCCATCGCCTGTCGGGCACACCTGGCCCTGGAACTGCGCAATGCCCACCTGGTTCGTGCGCGGGTTGGAGAGCGACGGCTGGAGCTGGTCGACAAAGGCCTGCGTCGCAGCGCGGAGTTGGACCATGTCGGCGGAGCTCATGCTCGCGGTCTCGTCGACTGCAACCATCACGTCGACCATACCAGTGCCCGCCTGGGCGATAGCATGCCCACGCGCCGTAATCTGATTGATGCCGAACAACTGCCAGAACAGCGTGCGGTGTTGACGGGTGACGTCGATGCTCATGGCGTCTACGGGCCCAGTCGGAGTGGGGGTCAAGAAGGCGTAGGTAACCGTCGTGTTGTAGATCCCGTTGGTGTACCCGTTGAGCGTGAGGTTCGCCGTCGCTGTTTGCTGGGCCGCCGCGGCACCCGGGGTTGGCGCCATTACGAGTCCCTGGGAGCCCGCGAGGCTTGCCGCGTCCACCGCATTCTGGAGCTGTGTCTGCTCCGTGATGGCCATACCGTAGTCGACGCCGGAACCCACGAGCCCAAACAACAGCACGAGAAGCAGGGCGGTGAGGACCAGGATCTGGCCGCGCGAACGTCGCGGGGGCCGGTACCAATTGTTGGCTAGGCGAATTCGATCGCGTGCGATATTACGCTTCATCTGGTGGCTTTCTCCAAAATGATGGGAGTTGCTTGTGCCACTCGGCTCGCTGCAAACCAAAAATGATTGAGATTCTTCACGCGCTGCTTCATTCGATCATCACTGACACGGCGTACGGTGGCAGCGTGGTCGGCACGGCGACCTGAAGGCTCCCCATCTGAAATTGATGAGGCAAAAACAATAAATTGCTCATGTCGTAGGTCGTCGTGACCGTCACGATCGATCCACTCGTATGGTTCGCGCATAAACCTCCGTTCAGGGATGTGCAAGACGGATTTACCGCAAGAGATGTGATGCGTGAGGGGGTGAGCGTGAGTGCATTGGCTTGCGCGCGGGTCATGACCGCGCTATCCACGGTGTCAGGTCTGATTGCGAGCCAGCGTGCGGTGTCGCGGGTTACGTTCATGAGGCTGTAGTACTGGGTCACGACCAGTGCGAGCTGGATCGACGCCATGACGAGGACGAGCCAGATCGGTAGCGTAAGCGCGAACTCGACAAGCGCTTGCGCGGGCCGTCGCTGAGCCCGCCCGCGGAATCCCGGCTTGGTGGTTCGGGATAGTCCTGCGCTGGGCTCCTCGGCAATCGAGGGCGCCGTGAATACTCTGGCGTTCGCTAGGGGCATCCTACGAGCCCTGATGGCGGCATCATGGATATCGATCCTCTCAACCGTTGGGATTCCGGTTCGGATGCAAGTGACCGCGGGTAGGTGCTGCATCTCAATCCTGGCCCGTGTCGCCCACTGATTCGGCTCGGCGATCGAGCGCAGACGTGGGAACCTCAGGCGTGCCTCTGACACCCCTCACGGCTACGGGCGATGAATTCGAAAGGTCGACGGTTGGCCAGGGGGTTGGAACTTGAAAGACGAGCCCTGGGACCGCGGTCGGCTGAGGCGTTCGGGTAGACGTGGGCGCTCGCGTCGGCAGCGCAAACGTGGGGAACGGCGTGGGTACGGTGGTTGGAGTCGAGGTGGGGAATGGCTCGGGTGGTGAGGCAGCGACGAGTACTCTGGACGGTGGCGGACTGGCGTGGGAAACCGGGGGGATGAGCGATGCAAAGACTGCCAGCGTGACCGAGACGCTTATCCCAAGCGCCAGCGAGTACGGCAGGGGCTCCAAGATCCGCCTCCGGCGCCGCTCCACGATCGCCGCTTTGTGGTAGGCCTCAATCGCCGCCGACCCGCGCACCTCGAGCTGGAACAGGTCGCCAAGCGCGATGAGCGGCCGGGGGTCTGACGGGTAGTGCTGGTGCAGGTGCCAGAGCTCGGCAGATGCTTGCTCGCTGCGACCTGACGCGCGTTGCGCCTCGGCCGTCGCGATTGCCGCACCGATCGCCCATGTCGTTCGCTTGCGCCGCAGGAGGAGCAGGGCGCCCAACATCACGCACGCGCCGAGCGCGGCCGGATAGGCAGGTACCGCGAGCGATGATAGATTTTCGAACATCATTGCCACCGGTCCAGCAACCACGGCGATAGACAGCCCACTCATACGATTGAGCCGTGGTGACGCTATTGTCGGTTGGCAAATCGCCCTGCGGCATCTGCTACGTGGCCGATACCGACTAGCCAGTGGTACCGCATTTCGGCAGATAGAGGGTTCGAGGCCTTCCCTCGGGCAAGTCGCAAGGCGGAGGAGGAGTCGAGGCAACGGGAGTGCGGACGGGGGAGGGTGGCGGGGGTGGGGTTCGAACCCACGACCTAGCGGTTATGAGTCGCTCGCTCTGACCGACTGAGCTACCCCGCCATGGGTGCTCGCCAGCATTATACGGGACGCCTCAACGCTCGATAGGCGTGGGCGGAGCGGTTGCCAGGAATCCCGTGGGGACGAAACGGGGGTGGCCTGAATGCCACCCCCGTTTCGTAGATCGTGCTCAGCGCTTCAGCATCGCGAATAGCCACACGTGAAGCACTTATCGCAGCCCTCCTCGTGCACCAATGCCATGCCACAGTCGGGGCAAAATGTCCCCGAGAGCTGCATGACCTTCGTCCCGGCCTTCGGACCGGCCGTGGCGCTGAGCTGGCTTAGCGGCGTCGTGAGCTGCGATGCCTGCGCGTCAAGATGCGTCAGATGCTGCTCGAGCACCCTGGCCAGCGCGTCGGGGAGCGAGCGCGTGCGGTCCGGGCCGAACCCGACGCTGGTCGTGCCGCCGATACCGCGCAGCTTGCTGATCATCTCCCGCATGCGGGTGCGGGGTGGCATCGTCGACGGCACGCGCAGGAGCAAGGTGCTGAGCTTGCCGATCGCCTCGGAGAGTGGGGCAATGTCGCTGCCAGCCTTGCCCTGGTTGACGAACACCTCGAGCGGCTCGCCCAACTCATCATGGTTGATCGTCACGTAGGCGGTACCAAGCGGCGCCTCGATCTGGTACGTGACGCCCTGCAGTGCCCGCGGCCTCGGGGCGATCTCCGCCTCGTCTCCGCCGGTGGGGTTCGCGGGCAGGCTGACGGTGCCAACGTGCAAGACGCCCTCCTTCGCACCGTCGCGGTACACCGTAATGCCATTGCAGCCAGTCTCGTACGCCAGGCGATAGGCTCGGTCCACGTCCGCTACCACGGCATCATGCGGCAGGTTGATCGTCTTGGAGACGGCGTTGTCCGTGGAACGCTGCCAGGTTGCCTGCATCCGCACGTGCCACTCAAGGCCAATGTCATGCGCGGTGGCGAATACCTGTTGCCACTTCGCCGGTACCGCCGAGAGCTCCCGCACCGTGCCGCGCTCGCGCACGTCCCGCGCCAGGTCGTCCGTCCAGAACCCCTCACGGCGCGCGATCTCACCAAACATCGGGTTCGTCTCGAGGCTAAGCTGTCCGTCGAGTGAGCCTCGGCGATCGAACACCAGCGCGAAGAGCGGCTCGATTCCGGACGAGCAGCCGGCAATGATCGAGATCGTGCCGGTGGGCGCGATGGTCGTGACTGTCGAGTTGCGAAGCGGCTTTCCATCCTTATAGATGCTGCGGTACCAGTTCGGGAACGGGCCGCGCACTTCGGCGAGTCGCTCTGACTCGTCATGCCCAATGCGGTTGATGAAGCTCATCATCTCGTCGCCGAGCCCGAGCGCCTCCTCGCTGTCGTACGGAATGCCGAGCATGACGAGCAAATCGGCCCAGCCCATCACGCCGAGGCCAATCCGCCGATTCGACTTGACTGCCTCGTCGATGAGTGCATCCGGGTAGGGGTTGACGGTGATGACGTCGTCCAGGAAGTGAACCGTCAGACGAATCGTGTGCTCCATTGCGTCCCAGTCGATCCGGTCCCGCGCCGGCGCGGAGTGCCCATTGCTGTGGCCGTTTCCATTGCCGTTCGCGTGCCCATTCGTACCCGGCGCTTTGATGAAATGGCAAAGATTGAGCGAGCCGAGGTTGCACGCCTCATTCGGGTAGAGAGGCTGCTCGCCACACGGGTTGGTGGCCTCAATAGGGCCCATCGCCGGCACGGGGTTTGCTGGACCAGCATTGATGCGGTCGAGGAACACCACGCCCGGGTCGCCGGTCTCCCACGCACAACGTGTCATATCGTCGAAGACCTCACGCGCACGTAGGTGCCCGACCACTGTGCCGGTGCGGGGCTGGATCAGATCGTACTCATCGTCGTTCGCCACCGCTTCCATGAAGCGGTCCGTGACGCCCACCGAGATGTTGAAGTTACTGATCTGATACTCGAGGAGCGCGCGACGCAACGCATCCCGCTTGGTGGTTGAGAGCGAGTCAGCCACCGCGTCGTAGGCAAGCTGGTTGCGCTCATTCAGATCGCGCTTACAGTGGATAAAGTCCAGGATGTCCGGGTGGTCGACGCGAAGGATGCCCATGTTGGCGCCGCGGCGCGTGCCGCCCTGCTTCACCGACTCGGTCGAAGCGTTGTACACCTCGAGGAAGCTGATGGGGCCGCTGGCAACGCCGCCGGTTGAGCCGACGAGATCACCGACCGGCCGCAGCCGGGAGAATGAGAAGCCGGTCCCCCCGCCGCTTTTGTGGATCAGCGCCGTCCGCTTGTTCGTCTCGAAGATGCCCTCCATCGAGTCAGGCACCGGGAGTACGTAACACGCGGAATACTGGAGCCCGTTCCGCTTGCCGGCATTCATGAGGGTGGGTGAGTTCGGCAGGAAGTCGAGTCGCGCCATCATCGTGTAGTAGTCGCGCGCGAGTTGCTCGACTTCAGCGGCATCGGCCCACGCCGAAGAGCCCTGTGCGACCTCCACGGCAACCCGCCAAAACGAGCCGCCAAGTGTCTCGAGCGGCTCGCCGCGGTCGTTGTGGTGCAGATAACGTCGTTCGAGCACGGTCTCGGCATTGCGTGTGAGGATCGGCTCGGGGAGGTCCGCCGGCGGGCGGAGGAGGTCGGCCTGGATGCCGGGGATTGCCTGGTCCACCATCGTGGTTATCTCCTTGGCGCGGCTGCTGCCGCCGGGTTTCCGCCCACAGAATAGAACACGCGTTCTGGATTGTCGAGGGGTGTCGCGCTGCGAGCGGCGCGCGAGTGGTTTGACTTAATGCGTCTGAATTGTGGTCGCCGTTGCCCGTACACCACAACATATTGTGGTCGCTATCCAACCTGCGATACAAGATGTTGTGATCATCCTATCTCCCGAGTGCAAGGGTCGCAATCCCATGTTATGCCCCTGTGACGCCGGTCCGGTGTCCGGTTGACACGGCTCGAGGGCAGGGCTCGATCGGAAATGCGGCGGGGCGGCCCGTCGATCGGGCAGGTGCGCTCACGCCCGCAGGTGGTTCGCGCCAGTCGTGCCTTCTGCCTGCGGATATGGATCGTGCGCCGCCTCATTCTGACGCACCTTGTGGAGGGCAAGCGCCAGGAGGAGCAGATAGACCGGACCATACTCTGCGAGGCGAATCGCGGGCCAGAGGCCGGTGCCGCCGGGCAGGTACGTGAGGTCAGTCAACGTGGCGATCCCACCGAGCCAGAGCCAGGCGAGGCTGTCGCTCAACAGGAATGGCAACAGTCGCCCTCTGACCAGCGCCACCGCGGTGAGCGGTGCAAGCCACGTAAGGTACCAGGGCTCGACAATAGGCGCCAGCAAGACATAAGCGCCGAGCGCGCGCAACGTAGCGACCATCACGGCGCGCGGCGAGCCGTCGCTGCGCCAGGCGAGCAGCAGCGTGGCGACGACGATGATTACGCCGCACACACCGCTGGCGATCATCTCCGCGACGCGCGGTGCAATCAGCCCCACTGCCCGCGCGATCAGCAGGTGGACACTGCTATTGAACTCCTGGCCGCTTTCGCTCAGCGCGCCCGCGACGAGCGCTGAGCCAGCGCTGAGGAACGGCAATGTCACCAGGACACAGAGCGCCGCAGCGACGGCGAGGGCTCGGGTGCCGGCTGCACGTGCGAAGGACGGCACGCCCAGGAGCGGGACGAGCTTGATCATCACCGCGGCGGCAAGCGCGGCCATCGCCCCGACGCGCCGCCGGCTCGTAAGCAGCAGCACGCCAGCCAGGAGGGCCGCGATCATTGCGGAGTCATTGTGAGCGCTGTGGGCGAAGTGGAGCGCTCCGATCGGGCTCCACGCTACCGCCACGCTGCGGCGTGGGTCTATGCCGAGGCGCGCCAGCAGGATCGCAAGCAAGGTGGCGCCGACCAGATCCAGCGCCGCCGCGAGTGCTTGCATCGCGCCGAGTTGCTCTGGCGCG
>JAXDLH010000427.1:0-4801 GCA_034666705.1 Chloroflexota bacterium | reverse complement strand
CCGTCGAGGGTGAACACGGGAATCTTCAGCGCCTCGAGCACCTCGAACACGGTCGCGAACTGGCGGCCGAGGCCATCGGGCGTGGGTGGCCGCGTGCCCTTGTAAGCGTCGAATCGCACGTGGCGGAACGTCGGCTTCGGCGTATCGAACGCCGCCCCGATGTGCGTCGGGTGCAGATCCTGGATCGCGCGCAGCAACATCATGGTGAAGCCGTAGGTCGCGTTCACCAGGTCGCCCTTCGGGCTCGTGAGCTGCGGCAGGGCATGGAAGGCACGGTGGACGAGGGCGTTGCCGTCGAGCAGCATGAGCACGTCGGTCATGACCGTAGCCGCCATGCGGTGCTCGGCCGCTCGACGGGGTCGCAGGCGAGGAGCAGGTTGAAATCGCTCATGATCGTAGCTGCATGCGCTCCATGAGCAGTTCGCGGTTGGCGGCGAACGTTTGCTGGAACGTGTCCGAGTAGAGCGAGGCGGTCGTCATGATGAGGGCATCCTCACCATCGTCACTATAGTAGTGTTTCCGGACGCCCATATTGCGGAACGTGTACTTACGGTACAGCGCCTGGGCTACGTTATTGGAGACGCGGCACTCAAGCGTGACTTCATTGATACCGATCTCCATCGACCGGTCGATCAGCGCAATCAGCAGGTACTCGCCGATCCCCTCGCCGCGGTACGCCGGATCGACGGCAATCGTGGTGACGTGCGCCTCGTCGACCATGACCCACATACCCGTATAGCCGACAATCGATTCGAGCTCCTCGGCCTCATCGGCGCTGAAGTGGCGGGCCTCGCCCCGGATCATGCGCCCCAGGCGGCTCAGCAACGAGTCCTCGCTGTTGTCCAGCGCATCGACGCCGGTGACCGGGAAGCGGCGCTCCCGCCGGGGCGGCCCGGCCACCGGCGACCGCCGGGCCACGACGTAATAGGCGAGCTCGTTGCGCTCGATCTCGCGGCGATACGCGGAAGCGGGCCAGGTCGAGGTGAACGATTCCTTCTCGATCGCCGAGACCGCCGGGATGTGCGCTGTCTTCATAGACTCGATGGTGTATTTGAGCAGTGGCGTTTGCCGCGACTCTGGGTTGGGAACCGGCGGCGAGGAGGTCATGAGCCGAGGTAGATCGGCTCGACGACGCCGTTCGTCGCCTCGCCGCGCTCGATTCTGCCGACTGCGAGCTCTGCAAGGAAGCCGGCGCGCCGCGTCGCCGCCGCCGGCGCGGCCAGGCGCAGCCCCGCGTCGCAGGCCGTCTGCAGCGTCGCCCGCGCCTCCGGATCCAGGTCGATCACCAGCAGCGCATCCTCGCTTTGCGCCATCGCGGCCAGCTCGGCCGCCGTTCCCGCCGCAATCTGCGTCTCCTGCTCGATGCGCCCATGGTGGTGGCTGAAGCGCGCGCTGGCGTACCGGCCCCGGCCCACGTCGATCGCGGCGCGAACCTTGCGCCGCTCGTCGTCGCCAAGATGCGCCCAGGCGATCACCTCGAGTGTGGGAACCTGGGCCACGTCGATGCCGAGCCCGAGCCCCAACGCCATCGCCGTCGATACCCCGACGCGCAGCCCGGAGTATGACCCAGGACCCACGGCCACCGCGACCGCGGTCAGCTCACTCCGCGCGACCCGCGCCAGATCCAGCGCGGTATCGATCGTCGGCAATAGCTCGGCGGAGTGACGGCGACCGCTTTGCCAGCTCACCTCGGCCAGGACATGCCCGCTGTAGACTGCGACGCTAGCGGCCATGCCGGACGTGTCGATGGCGAGGATCGGTTGGTTCGCCACCGTCTAGCCCCGACCCGCGCGGGCAGCCGATCCGCGCGTCGCGAAGGCGTCCCGCACGTGGGCCGGGCCGTCGAGCAGGGTCAGGCGACGATCATTTTCGCCGTTTACTGCGAGCTCGATCTGGATCGCATGCTCAATGAGGTCGGCCGGCACGGATTGGGGCCACTCGACGACGCAGAGGCCGTCGCCTCCGAAATATTCCGCGAGTGCCTCGAGGGTGGTCGTATCCATCTCCTCCACTCGGTACAGATCGACGTGGTACAGCGGCAGCCGCCCCTGGTACTCATTGGCGATGACGAACGAGGGGCTCGTCACGTTGCCGTCGATACCAAGCCCGCGCGCGATGCCCTGGACGAGCGTCGTTTTGCCGACCCCGAATGTGCCGAGCAGGAGCAGCACGTCGCCAGCGCGGACCGCGGCCCCGAGCGCCGCGCCCAGGTCGCGCGTCTCTTGCTCGCTATGCGTTTCGATTGCCAGCCGCTCAGTCACTGCTTGCTGCCAATGCTATCCACCCACCTGATGTTGAGCCGCGCCGCCTACGGTCGTGATAGCGGTCCGAAGTGCTGCCAGCCACCGACGACGACTGGGCGCAGCGATCCGTCGGGGCCCCGGACTCGTACCATTGGTCGCTCGCCGGCCCGTTCCACGATATGTCCAATCATCATAAGGGGGGACTCCCCACGCGCGGCAAGGAGGCGGCTTGCCCGCGCCAGCGCTTCCGGCGACGCCGCGCAGACCAGCTCGAAATCCTCACCGCCGGCGAGCGCCATCGCCAGCGCGTCGGCAGGGAAGCGTGTCTGCGCTTCCGCGAAGAGCGGAATGCGCGCGGCCTCGATCTCGGCGTCGACGCCGCTGCGCTCGCAGATGTGGCCAACGTCGGCGACGAGCCCATCGGAGACGTCGAGGGCGCACCGCACGCCGGCCTCGACCAGCGCTTGGCCCGCGCCCACGCGTGGCTGCGGCCGACGATGCGCCACGACGAGCGAATCGTCGGCGTCGGCTGTCGCGCCATCACGGCTGAGCACCCGCAGCCCCGCGGCCGAGCCGCCAAGCGGCCCGGTGACGGCGAGTTGGTCACCAGGGCGCGCCGCGCCGCGCTCCAACAGTGGCCGCGATTTTCCCGTTGCGATTGGGACCGACTCGCCCAGCAGCGTAATGGAGATCATGACGCAGGGGGCGCGGACGACGTCGCCGCCGATGATGGCGCACCCGTAGGCGCGGGCGCACGCATCCATCCCGGCATACAGCGCCTCGACGTCGGCAACGGCCGGGTCGCCTTCGAGGCCGAGCGCCACGAGCGCGTAGCGGGGCGCGCAGCCCATCGCCGCGACGTCGCTCACGTTCTGGGCCAGGGCTTTCCAGCCAAGATCGCGCCAACCGGTGGTGGCGAGATCGAAGTGCACCCCTTCGACGAGCGCATCGGTGGTGGCGACCGTCAACGTGCCGGGCGTGGGTGTCCATGCCGCCGCGTCGTCCCCGATGCCGAGGACGAGCTGCGCGCCCGGCGCGGCGCCGAGCGTCGCGGTGAGCCGCTCGATGAGGCCGAACTCCCCAAGCTCCGAAGCGCGCATTGGCCGCTCCACGCGGGCCAGGCGCCCGCCACGGCATTATAGAAAGGGCGCTCATTCGTCCGTCGGTTGCCCCGGGCCGACCTTCCATTGATACTTAGGGCATGATGCGCATCGAACCCCGCCCCGCCCTCCGGGTTGCGAGCCCGGGCACCATCACGACGCCACGGATCGATGCCGAGAACGAGACCCGCAGCGTCACGCTCCCGCCGTGGGTGGTGATCCTCTACAACGACGACGTGAACAGCATGGACCACGTCGTCGCGAGCTTGCTCAAGTCAATCCCCACCCTCAAGGCGCAACAGGCGGTGCTGATCATGTACGAGGCGCACAATCACGGCCGCGCGCTCGTGGTCACCTGTCCCCTGGAGTTGGCCGAGCTGTATCGCGATCGCTTGCAGACCTTCGGCCTGACCGCCTCCATCGAGCAAGGCTGAGAGAACGATGCGCATCGTCGTGGTCAGCGACATTCACAGCAACCTGCCGGCATTGCAGGAGGTGCTGGCCGCGGCGGGCGAGGTGGACGGGGTCTGGTGCTTGGGTGATTTCGTGGGCTATGGCCCCTGGCCGAACGAGTGCGTCGACCTGCTTCGCTCGCGCGACGTCGTCGGGATCGCGGGCAACCATGATCTGGCCGCGCTCGGCGTGATCAGCACGGCGGACTTCAACCCGGACGCGGCCCGCGCCACCCACTGGACGACCGCGCACCTCTCTGCGGAGACGCGCACTTACCTGGAGTCGCTCGCGCCAATCGGCGAGGTCGCCGGCATCACAATGGCGCACGGCAGCCCCCGCGAGCCGGTCTGGGAGTACCTCGTCCACGAGCGGACAGCCGCCGCGAGCTTTACAGAATTCACCGGCTCGCTCTGCCTGGTGGGCCACACTCACATCCCGACGATCTTCGTCCAGGATGACGGGGGTGAGGTGATCGGGGGCTATATGGAGGCTGGTACGTCGCTCGAGCTTCGCGACCTGCGAGCGATTGCCAACCCCGGCAGCGTCGGCCAGCCCCGGGACCGTGACCCCCGAGCGGCCTACCTGCTGATCGATACGGAGGCGCGTACCCTCACGTGGCACCGCGTCGACTACGACATCCGGGCAACGCAGGCCTGCATTGTGCAGACGGGGCTCCCCCAATTCTTCGCCGATCGTCTCACCCGCGGCGTCTAGCGGCGCGAGTAGAACGGGTCATCCTGTGGCTGCAGAGTGTCATCGTGAGGCCGCAATGCTCTTGTCATCCTTGAGCGAAGCGAAAGATCCGTGGCTCCTACGTTGTGGTTTCGGATCCTTCGCTTCGCTCAAGGATGACCATGCGGGGTCGCAGCCGGGCTTCCTCTAGCACGGCTGGGCTAGCTAGTCCAGCTGGGCGCATGTTTCTCGTTGAATGCCGTCGGCTGCACGTTCGGTAGGGGGCTCGTCCCCCGCCGCCGGTGCTGACCCCAGCAAGGCTCGCGGCGGGGG
>JAXDLH010000426.1:0-3064 GCA_034666705.1 Chloroflexota bacterium | reverse complement strand
AGTAAAACGCCGGCTCGCCGGTCGGTCCCGGCCGGAGCAGCGGCTCGAGCGTCTTGCGCCACGGCCCGGTCAAGGCGGCGTCGGCAATCAGCGTGTGCGACGGCGCCGCAAAGTTGCGCGGCATCTGCACGGCGAGCGTACCGCCGGGCACGAGCCGCGCGAGCAACTCGGGGAAGAGCCGGACGTGATCCGGGATCCAATGGAGTGCGGCGTTCGAGTAGATCACGTCCGCTGGCCATGTCGGCTGCCATGCCCCGAGGTCGGCCTGCACCCAGTCGATCCTGGAGCCATCGGCACCGGCCTTCGCGAGCATCTCGGCCGAGCCGTCGACCCCCGTGACGTGCGCATTCGGCCAGCGTGCCTGCAGCAGGCGCGTCACATTGCCGGTGCCGGCACCCAGGTCGTACACCTCCCTCGGGGCATCCGCGTCGATCCGATTCAGGAGATCGATCGCCGGACGCAACCGGTGGTCGGCGAACTTCAGATACTGTGCGGGGTCCCAGGCCATGGGCAGCGTTCTCCTTCGTCGTAAATTCGCTATGGCGTCGCTGCACTGGGCGATGGGGATCGACGATAGACGAAGAGATTATCCCAACGAGCGTCGATCGTGAGGCTCGGCGCGAATACCCCGAGCTCCATGCGCCCGCGCTGATACGTGCCGTCGCGGACGCTCGCCACGAGCTCGCCGTTGATCGTCGCCGCGATCGTGTCACCCACGCACGACAACTCGAGCCCATTGCTCAGGTTGTTGGCTCGTTCAGCGGCGCCCTGCTGCAGCGCCAGCCGAAGCGGCTGGCGCTCTCGTTAACGCACTATGTAAAGGCGCTCGCCCATGATAGGGCAAAGCACCTATGTGCGCGCCAACGTGCCGGGTCGTGAGCTGCGCCGCGCGGTGCAGCCACGCCGCGTGCATCAGACGCCCGGACACGATACGATGCCTCCGCCGATCCATCCCAGGGAGGTTTCGATGCCCATCGAGATGCCTCAACGAGATCGCTGTCCGTTCTGCAACCTGGTCGCCGGCACCAGCACGTTTGCCGTCGTCGAGGAGCTCGACGATACGATGGCCTGGCTGCCGCCCCGCCAGTCCGGGCTCGGCCACGTGCTCATCATCCCCAAGCGCCACGCATCGACGATTCTGGACCTTGATCCGACCGAGGCGGTCGCCATCATGCGACACGTGCACCGGGTCGCAACGGCAATCAGCGCGGCGCTCGATCCCGCCGGGCTCAACATCTTCCAAAACAACGGGCTCACGGCTGGCCAGACGGTGCCGCACTACCACGTGCACATCGTGCCGAGCTACCCAGGCGATGAAGCTGGCCGGATTTTTCGCTCAGAGGATCACGAGCGTGTGTCGCACGAGGAGTTGCTCGCGACCGCCGCGAAGATCGCGTCGCACCTCCCGCCGGCGTAACGCGGGCAGTGCGTGCTCCAGACCTACTGCGAGCACGCTGCTTGCATATCATCCCGAGGCGTCATGCCCCGCCGGGGCGCCACCGCGGCATGGAAATCTATTTCCAAAGCAGGCGTCTCTCATCCAGCGACTGAAAGGAGAGAGGGATCTCTCGTCGAAGCGAACATTCGCTTCGACGAGAGATCCCTCGGCTTCGGCCTCGGGATGACTGGTTGGGCCATCCTTCTCGCCTCCCTTCTCGTTGACACACCCTCGTAGCCGTGGTATTTACCCAGCAGACCGGGGAGGGGTCCGGGGGACCGCCCGGAGGGGGTACGACTTTGGCACGAGCCTACCGCTATATCTCATCGGACGCGCATCTCGAGATCGGGCCGGACCGCTGGCGCGACCGGGTGCCCGAGAAGTTCCGCGACCGTGCGCCGCGGCTGATCCAGCTCGAGGACGGCGGCGATGCGATTCTCGTGGAGAGCTCCCCGCTGCTGCCGCGCTTCGCCCACAACGCGGGCGTGCCATTCGAACAGTGGGGCCCGGACATCCACACCCGGTTCGAGGACTCCCCTGGCGCCGGGCCGCCCGCGCAGCGCTTGCGCGAACAGGACCGAGACGGCGTGGACGCAGAGATCATCTTCGCCGGCGTCGGCGGCCAAGCGATGTGGGGCAATATTGGCAGCGAGGACGTCTACAACGCCGTCGTTCGAGCGTACAACGACTTCCTGGCTGAAGACTACATGCCGGCCGACCGTGATCGGCTGCTCTGTATGGGGCTCATTCCGAACCGAGGCGTGAAGGAGGCAATGGCAGAGCTCGAGCGCTGCGCCAAGCTTGGCTTCAAGGGCGTCTGCCTCAGCGGCTACCCTGCCGCCCGTGGGCTGCCGTCGCCGGAGGATGACCCGTTCTGGGAAGCGGCGCTCGCGGTCAACATGCCAGTCACGATCCACACCGAGTTTCGCGGCACTCCGGGACGCGGTGATCGGGGCGAGCGCGGCTACAACCTGGCGCGCCGCATCTCCACGTACGGGGTGAAGGGCGGGCCAATCGCCGCTGCGCTGGCGGTGCACGGCGTCTTCGAGCGCTTCCCGACGCTGCAAATCTTCATCGCCGAGAACCAGATCTGCTGGATCCCCGGCTTTCTCCAGCAGATGGACCTGCTGCATAGCCGCCATCGCTACTTTCACGAGCGACTTCAGGGACTGAAGCCAATCGAGCTGCCGCCCAGCCAGTACGTGCGTGAGCACATCTCGTGGGGCTTCATGGACGACCAATTCGGCGTCTCGGTGCGCCATCACATCGGCGTGAACCGCGTGATGTGGTCCACGGACTTCCCCCACGACCCGTCGGATTGGCCGCACTCGATGGACACAGTCGCCCGTGAGTTCGCCGGCGTGCCCGAGGACGAGAAGCAGATGATGGTGTGCGGGAACGCTGTGGAGTTCTTCCACCTGGACGTACTGCCCGCCGCGCAGGGCGCTCAGCAACGCGTCGCCCAGACCGTGTAACACTCGACGGACCAAGTCCCACGGCTCATGAACGGCCGCTGGCCCTCCCTTCTCCTGAGATTTGAGAGGGGAGGGCCAGCGGCCGTTATGACGCCTCCCTTCCCGGCGCGGGAAGGGGGGCGGGGGGTTAGGTCCCCCCGTGCCCTGCCTA
>JAXDLH010000425.1:0-9303 GCA_034666705.1 Chloroflexota bacterium | reverse complement strand
CGCGGCCCCAGCCGTTGCGCTCCATCAGCGGCAGCGATTCCACGGTGCAGACGTACATGCCGCGCACGTTGATGGTCATCACCTGGTCGAACTCGTCCTCGGGGATGAGCCACGGCGTCTCATGCGGCTCGAGCACTGAGTAGAGGGCAGCGTTGTTCACCAGGACGTCGAGCCGGCCCCAACGCTCGTCGGTCTTCTGCACCATCGCCTGCACGCTCGCGCGGCTGGTTACGTCCAACTCCACGCCGAGGATGCGGTCCGGGAAGCTCTCGTTCAGGCGGTCGGTGGTTTCCGCGACGGCCTTGGGGTCGACGTCCGCCACCACCACGTTGGCGCCAGCGCCGGCGAGCGCCTCGGAGTAGAACATCCCGATGCCCTTGGCGCCCCCGGTGACGATGGCCACGCGGCCGTCGAGCCCGAACAACTCTTCCAGTACTCCCATCGCCCTGTCTCCCGACCATGATTTCGCAGATCGCGTTGTGGCCTTGGTCATCGAGGTGTCGCGCGCTAGTTGATGTCCCAGGTGTGCGCGTTCCAGGAGCTCGCCAGTTGGTTCGGCGCGACCTTGCCGGGCCCGGTGATCCCTTTGCGGAACATCACCGCCGCCTCGAGGTAATACATCGGGATCGCAACCGCCTGATCCGCCATTAGCTTCAGCATGGTCACCAGCAGCGCATTGCCCTGGGCCGGATCGAGCGTCTCCTGGAAGCGCAGGTCGAGCTGATCCAACTCGGGGTTGCTGTAGCCGCCGAAGTTGCTGCCCTTCCAGCGCGTCTCGGCGGTCGAGATCTGCCCGGTCGTGAAGGCCTGCATCTCTGGCTCGCCGAACACCCCCGGCCACACGATCGCGCCACCATAGTTGGCTTGCTGCTCGTCGCGGTTGGCTGCGGAGGAGGGGATCGTGTTGGGTGTCGCCGCGATCCCGTTTTGAGCCCACTGGCCCGCTACTGCGGTGGCGATCTGCGGGTAGTTGCCCAGACCCGGCGCGGCCATCTGGAACACGAACGGCTGCCCGTTGCGCTGGTACACGCCGTCGGCGCCCCTGGTCCACCCGGCGTCGCCGAGCAGTTGTGCCGCCCGCGTGGGATCGAACGGATAGCGCGTCAGTCCCGCCTGCTGGAGCTGGGGGAGGATCGGGCTGTCGCCGTTGAGATAGGTATCGACGGACCCGCTTAGCCCGAACTCGACCGAGTCGACCAGCTCCTGCCGATTCGTCAGATGGGTGAGCGCCCGCCGGATGTTGGGATCGCGAGCCCATGGCGCGCTCGGATCGCGGTACTGGAGGCGCAGGTTGCGCACGCCGCGCGGCACCGGCATGGCCGTGCCCCCGCCGACCGGCTCCCACACGCTGCGCACGTCGACCAGGAAGTTCGGCCCATACGAGCTGCCGACCGGCGTCATATCGACGGTGCCCGCGAGGAGGGCGGCGATCGCCGCGTTCGGGTCGCCGAAGTAGTGGATGATGATGCGGTCGATCTTCGGCCGGCCCAGCAGATACTGATCGAAAGCCGCCGCCTCGAGCTGGCTGCCGAGCTGCCAGTTCGTGATCTTGTAGGGTCCGAGCCCGACGAACCCTGTGGTCCAGAGCGGGCTGGCGAGGAACAACTGCTTGTCGCCCTGCTGGTAGAGGCTTTCCATGAGGTGGCGCGGCAGCGCGGGGAAGTCGCTCACGCCGCTGGCATTCGCCGTGACGTACGGCTGCTTCCAGTTGACGACGAAGGTGTGCGGGTCGGGGGCTGCGGTGCCGGCGATCAAACCGGCGGGTGGACCATCCGTGATCCCGAGCTCGCGGTTGGTGCGCACGGTGTTGCCAAAGACGAAGTCGTCGGCGGTCAGGGGCGTTCCGTCGTGCCACTTCGCGTCCTGGCGCAGGTGCCAGGTGACCTCCATCGTGCCGTCCGGGCTCACCTTCCAATCGCCGTTCGCGAGGGTCGGGACGCGCTCGGCAAGGCGGGGCGTCAGGGTGCCATCCTGGTCGTAGACGGTGAGGCCGGAGTGGAACATCCAGTAATTCTCACCGCCCACGGCGCCGCCGCGCCCGATCAGGATCATGCCCGCCGAGGGCTCGGAGGAGACGTCGACCGCGAGGTTCAACGTCTTCGGGGCTGCCGACGTGCTCGGCGCCGCGCCCGACCCACCGGTGTTGCCGGGCGCAGATGACGGTGCCGGGTTACCCGGGGTCGCACAGCCCGCGGCCAGGAGTGCGATGGCGCTGAGCATGGCGGCGAGCCGCCGGGTTCGCGTTCGTCTCACAATTGCCTCCCCGGTGCGTATCCAACAGATGAGGAGCTCTACCCTGGTCCTGATTTTGACACCGCGTACGCGTACCGTAACCGGCATGGTAGCGCGGAGGCTTGTCCTCCGCCAAAGTCAGTGCGGGAGGCGCGCCCGCGCGCCACGACACGCCAGCATTTGCCGTTCCCCGCGAGGGAAGGCTAGCGGGTTGGGTGGTGCGCTCACTGTACCCTGCGACGGCAGGTCGGCGTCTACAGTCCGTAGAGCGCCCTGGGGTTCGCCTCGACGATCTGCGCGATCGACTCCGCCGGCAGGCCGCTGCGCTCCTTGAGTACGGTGATCGCGTCCAACTCCGACGATGGGTCGAAGTGGCCGTAGTCCGTGCCGATGACGATGCTGTGCGGACCAGCGTGCTTGAGCACGAACGGCAGGTCGTCGTTGGTCTGGCAAGTCACGTATACGCGGTTCTCCTCGAGCGGATACTCGGGGACCGGCTTGCCAGCTACCTCGTAGCGCTCCTTCACGTCCGCCACCACCCAGGGCACCCAGTTGGCGCTCGCCTCGATGAACCCCCAGCGCAGGCGGGGGAACTGCGTCGGTACCTCGCTCATCAGGACCTGCTGGCACGCCATCACCGTCGGCGCGCGAAAGGTCGAGAAACCACCGCCGGGGTTGTGCGCGCGGTACACGTCGCAGATCCGCGGATTGCCGTTCGCGATGTGGACGGCAATCGCCAGGTCCAGCCGCTGCGCCTCGTCGTAGATCGGGTAGAAGTACGGGTCCGGGAGCAGGCGGTCGCCCTCGACCGGCCGCATGCACACCGCCACCGCACCATTTTCTTTGGCGAAGCGGATCTCGTCCACCGCGTCGGGGAGACTCAGCACGGGCGGCAGCATCGACCAGCGGAGGCGGTTGTCGCTCTGCTTCCAGATGTCGGCCAGCCAGCGGTTCCACGAGCGGCAGAGCGCCACGTCGATCTCCGGACGGTCGGTGAGCTGCTCGATGCAGATGGTGTTGTGCAGCACCTGGACGTCGATGCCCAGCCGGTCCATGTCCGTCAGGCGCAGGGCGACGTCGTCCATCTCGCGCGCTGCCTGCGGCGTGACCACGTCGCGGCCCGAGCGCTCGGAGCGCCGGCGCATCTCCTGCTCGGTGAGCGTGGGGAAGCGGAACCCCTTGAACTTGCCGTCGATCATCCAGCGCTCCTGCGTCGAGCCCTCGCGCGCCGGGGCGAGCACCGGTCGATACTGGCGGTCGCTGGCATCCATGTAGTCCCATGTGCGGTCGGTCTCGATGACGTGGGCGTCGGCGTCAATCGTCAGCATGACATCCCTTCCCGATCGGTCGTTCGCATTGCGCAAGGATCGATGTCCGCCACCCTGACGGGCAGGCCTTCGATTCGCTGCTAGGCCCGCCCGTCAGGGCGGCGGTATATACCAAGCCTGGCGCGGCTACTGGATATCCCACTCGGTGACGTTCCAGGTCCCCGAGGAGCCGCTGCCTCGCCACGACTCGCCCTTTGGCCCGGTCACGCCCTCCCGGAACATGTTGGCCCATGGCATGTGGTAGAGCGGCAGCGCCGGCAGTTGGTCCGAGAAGACCCGCGCGAACTCTGACCACAGCCGCTGCTGCTGCGCCGGGTCGACTGCAGTCACGAGCGGCTGCGCGATCCGGTCCAGCTCCGGATTCTGGTAGCAGCCCCGGTTGGTGCCGGTCCAGCGGTTGTCTGCGCTCGCGCACTCCCCACTCTGATAGATGCGCACCGGCTGGAAGTAGTTGAGGCCGTAAAAGGCGCCATTGAAGCTCGGGAACGAGGCGTTCAGCTCGCGGTCCCGGGCGCGTGCGGTCGGCAGCACGAACTCGTCGACGGCGAAGCCGATCGCGCGCCAGGCATCCGCATTGATGGCCTGCGTCTCCTGCCACTGCGCGCCTTCGGTGGTCCACAGCGAGAGGGTGACCCGCTCGCCGGCCGCATTCACCATCGCGCCATCCGGGCCCCGCTGCCAGCCGCCTGCAGCCAGTTCCTGTAAAGCGCGCCGCTGGTCGTACGGGTAGCTCGTGAGCGAGTCTTTCATCCATCCATAGCGCGGATCGTCGAGGGGCACAAGGCCGTCGGCCTGCGGGGCAGTGGTGTCGAAGACCGCATCGCCGAGCGTCTGACGGTCGATCGCCATGAGCAGGCCGCGCCGCACCCGCAGGTCCGTCAGCTCGCGCGCCTTGGGGTCGCGATACTGCACCTCGTCGGCCCGCGTACCGACCGACTCCAGGGACACGTACGGCTTCTTGCCGGTCTGCTCCCATTGCCGCTTGGCTTGCAGCACCGATTTAGGCTGCAGCCCGCGAATCTCGCCGTCGATCGCGCCGGAGAAGAGCTGCGCGATGGTCGCCGCCTCATCGCCGATGAAGACGAAGTTCAGCGTGTCGATCTTCGGATGCGTGCCGTAGTAGCCGTCGAACGCCTTCAGCACGAAGCGATCGCCGAGCTCCCACTTCTCGAGACGGTACGGCCCCACGCCGACGAACTCCGTGGTCCAGTAGGGCAGGCGCTGGAACTTGTCCTTATCGGCAGCATAGGTCTCCTGCAGGAGGTGCGCCGGCATCGGCGCCATCTCGATCTCGCCGAGGACATGCGCCTGGGGATAGGGCCGCGACCAGTGCATCACGAGGGTCGCGTCATCCGGCGTGTCGATCGTCGTAATCAGGGTGGCCACGTCGCGGGTGGCGACCGGGAGCTCGGTATCTCGGGCGACGGTCCAGCCGAACACAATGTCGCGCGCGGTCATCGGCTGGCCATCGTGCCACTTGACGTTTGGGCGCAGATGATAGGTCGTCTGCATCGTGCCGTCCTGGTTCAACACCCAGGTGCCCTTGTCGAGGGAGGGCAGCTCCGTCGCGAGCTGGGCGAACGGGATGCCCTTGTTGTCAAAGGTGCTCAGCCGCTCGTTGAGCGCGAGGCTTACCTGGCCGCCGGGCGAGCCGCCGATGTCGCCACCCATTAGCACGTTCAGCGCCGCCGGCTCGCCCTGGAGAGCGATAGTGAGCGTTTTTGATTGCCTGGCCTGCGCAGGCGGCGCCGATCCCCCAACGGGCGCCGGCGTGTTCTGGGCCGCCGGCGCGCAGCCCGCCAGCACCCACACGACAGCCAACAAACATGGAACGAACGTCCTGGCTCTCACGGCACCCTCCCCTGTCTATGTGGGCTCAGCCCCCGGCTGGCCTGATACGGTCCAGTCCCCCTGGCGTCGCCGCCATTATGGTGCGTCGCCCGGCATTGGACAATGGCTGTCCACGCAATCCACGATGGAGCGGGGCTCGGGCGTGGGCAGCGTGGAGTTCTGCATCAACCAGTCATGGCCGCGCGGGCGCGGCGGCCTGGCCTCGGGACGCCGCCAGCTCGGCCGACTCGATCAGCGCGGCACGCAGGAAGGCGATCGTCGCCGGCCAGGCGATCTCCGCCGCCAGGTGATCGGCGGGGTCGGTCTTATTCACCCCGAGGAAGCCATGGTGCGCCCCCGGATGAAGATATGTCGCCGTCGGGATCAGCCCCCGGCGGGCCTCGAGCGCATCGCGCAGCTCCACGAAGCGCGAGTAGGGGGTAACCTGATCCAGCTGCGGGTAGTGGATCTGAATGGCGCTCTGCATCTCAGGGGCCGCGGCTGCGGCGTCGATCGTCCATGCCGCCGGGGTGTCGCGCAACGTCGGGTAGTAGGTCGAGACCGCCGCGACGCGCGGGTCCTCGGCGCCAAGCAGCATGGACATGCGGCCGCCCATGCAGAAGCCCATCGCGCCAACGCTCTCGAGGCCGAGCTCGTCTCGCAGGTAGTCCACCCAGCGGATGTGCTCCGCGCGGGCATTCACGTCCAGGATCTCGCCCTGGGTCGCGCGCCGGCGCACCTCCTCGGAGACGTCGGCGGGGTACGCGGAGAACGGGTCCCACCCGATGGCAGTGAAGCCGGCCTCGGCCAAGCGAGTCGAGCACCGATCCGTGTCGGCGTTCAGGCCGATCCAGCCCGGCATCACCAATACGCCGGCGCCATTCGGCTGCGCCGGCTCCGCGAGACGACCCCGCAGCCCGTCGTACGTCACGTTCGTGATCGTCGCCATTGCATACCTCCGGCAAGAGTTGCCTTATTAGATGAGAGGGACCGCTCCACGCGCGTGGTCCGCCCCCGGCGTTCCAGTTGAATGCGCCCATTATGGTCGCGAAGCGCGGTTCCCACAACTGGGCAATGCGCGCGCAATGTGCAACGGACGCGCGGCATTTCCATTACAGCTCTGCGACGGTGCGGTTGACATAGGCAGACGGCTCGCCTGCAACCCGTTGCATACGGGTTGACCCATTCGGGCAAGTGACTAATATGGAAGATGGAGCTGGGCGGCTCGCCTGCGGGTGGCGGGAATATGGCCGGGGCCCTGGAGGAAGACCAGCGATGAACACGGCAGAGCGGAGCGAGGAGATCAAGGACGTGGCGCTCAGGGATCGTCCGAACCGCAGGGTCCGGCGCCTGACCGCGCTGCGCGGCATGCCGGTCGTCGAGCTCTCGAGCGCCCACCGCATCGGACGGGTGGGCAACGTGTTCATCGACGGCAACACCGGGCGCCTCTCCTCAATTGAGGTGAGCCCATCGCACCGGTTCAAGGAGGGTCGCATCCCTGCCTCGAAGGTGCGCCGCATCGGCGAGCACTCGATCATGGTGCTCGGGACCACGCAATCGGCCGAGAGCCGCATCGCCGAACATATGGCAGACGACGGCATCCTCGACGTGGATGCTCTGCTCGGTCTCGAGGTGCTCGCCGAGAACGGCGACCTCGTCGGCCACCTGGCCGAGGCCTACCTCGACCCAGAAACCTTGGAAGTCACGACCTATGAGCTGGGCCGGCACCCCCTCGCGCGCTGGATCCCCAGCAAGGGGATCATGCCCCGGCAGGTAGTGCGCTGCAGCCACGACTTGATGCTGGTGCCCGCCGACCGCCGCGCCGCGGCCCTCGCGCCCGCCCATGCCTCAGCGCCCACCCAACTCTGGCGCGAGCCGCAGCTCGTCATCGCCGGCGACAACGCGCTGGGGCTGATGAACGGCGAGCCGGCCGAACGCTCCGCGTAAGTAGGCTGGAGGGGCGACGGAGAAGCCGGGCGGTGGCACCGCGCCGCGCATTGGCAGGCACGTCATGAGAAATGGTCTTTACGGCCGGGCTTCCTCAGGCACTGCGGCCAACACGGGGGCGCGAAGCTGCTCCGCAGCCTCGATAGCCATCTCGGCCGTCTCCCGCTCTGGCCAGAAGTCGAGCTCGTAGCGAAGCCGTACCGCATACGGTGTCGGTTCTGCGAGGTCGAGCCGCGCGATTGCTGGCGTTAGTCCCGCTTCGAAGCAGAGGCGCTGCAGATCCCCGAGGTGGTGTACCTGAGGGATCGGCGCTCCCCGCGTAGCCAGCAGCCCCTTCGGCAACCGCTCCGCTGCCTGCTGAGCGTGAAAGCAGGCGGTGTCATAGGGACCGTCGTTCCTCATCGCAAAGTGGAGCATAGCATCGGCCTGGGTAGCGTGAAAATACAAAACGCGGCCGAGGCTTCGTAGCGGAAAACGCCCGGTGCGAGGATTGCGAGCGTGCTGGCTTATCGAGCCGCATCCCGCCGTTCCTAAGTCCCACCATGTTTTGCAAGGCGCGCGACCATCGGCGGCTTGGTCGAGCGCATCGCGTGAGGGGCAAAGGGGCGCTTGGCGAGCCGCATGGTGGTCAGCCCGGAATGCGTGGACGCCAATGTCAATCTAGGAGATCCTGCGGTATGATCGGCGCGATGCGCATCTGAGTAAGACTCGAATCTTGAGTCTGGGGTCAGTGAGCGTGGGATCATGACGCCGATTGCGGCTCCGGGAGCACGCGAGGCCACGAGCGCACCATCCGCATCGCCTTCCCGGCCGCGCTCGTCGCAGTGGTGGCCCACGGGGGAACGCCAACGGCAGAGACTGGTGCATGCGATCGCCGCATTCGAGGTCGAGCTCGAATTCCACAAGCAACGTGGCGCCGGTCAGCAACCCGAGCCGTGGAGCAGGGCGGCGGACGCGTGCCTGGCGAGCGCCCGCTCGCGGCTCCTCAAGGATGACGTCGACGGTGGCTGGAAGGCGTTGAATGAGGCGCACCGTTGGGAGGTCGACAGCTTCACCGATGCGGAGCGGGCGAGCTACGCGATCTCGCTCCGGGAAGAGGCGAGCAAGCTCGGGGGTTGGCGAAAAGAGGACATTCTGAAGCTATTGGCAACGAATCCCGCCGGAGCGGCGCCGGCGGTGGCGAATCTGCGCGAGGCGATGCACGTTCGCGACACAGGGCTCGACAACGACTACTTCAAGAATGGCCTCATTGGAGACCAGCTGAAGGTGCTCGTTCCCCTGCTCGCGGTGGTACTAACCGCCTTCATCGTTATCCTCATCGACGTGCCGCCGTTCGTCCAGGGAGGCATCTCGCTGGCCGGGCGTGACGCGCCGCTGGATCGGAAGATGGTATTGGCCGTCGTGCTCTTCGGCATGGTCGGATCTACCATGAGCGCCATCATCTCGACACTCCACCTCACCACGAGCGGACGGATCCCTGAGCAGGTCGCCAAGCACACCGTCACTCTGGGTCGCGCGTTGGTGGGCGGGGGCTTTGCCCTGGCCGCCGCCTGTCTCCTTCAGGCTGGGCTTATCAGGATTGGCAACCTCGACCATGCCGACCCATGGCTCACGCTCATCGTCGCCTTCGCGGGGGGATTCAGCGAGCAGTTCGTGCTCAAAGCAATCCCCTCCGCGACGAGCAGTGCCGAGAAACGCTGAGCCGTGCTGCGGCCTTGCCCGGCGCGGTTTTGACACGCTGCGCCGGAAACCGTACGCTGGGTGGGATGAGCGGCGGGCGCTGGGTGGAGGACGAGGGTGCTTTCTAAGGAAGAGAACGAGTTGCTGACGCGCACCGGCGCCGGCACGCCGATGGGCGAGCTGATGCGCCGCTATTGGATTCCGGTGCTGCTCAGCGAAGAGGTGGCGGCGCCGGATTGTCCCCCCGTGCAGGTGCAGATCCTCGGAGAGGAGTTGGTCGCCTTCC
>JAXDLH010000424.1:0-15253 GCA_034666705.1 Chloroflexota bacterium | reverse complement strand
CCAACTGCTGCGCTACGTCTACGTCGACGGCGCCATGGTGAATCGAGTCTTGCTGGGGGAGGGGCTGGCACGGCTCGCTCCGGTGGGTCGGAACAGCAAGTACACTGCGGCGCTGCAGGCATCGGCCGCCGATGCCCAGCGGCGCATGGTGAACATCTGGACGATCATCACGTCGACGCCGACAGACACGCGGCTTCCCACGGTTACGCTGTTGCCGACGGACACGCCGCGTCCTACCCCAACCAGCGCGCCGGTTCCCGACGGCGTGCGCCTCGTGCCCGCGATCCTGAGCTCGCCGACGCCAACGGCGCCGCCGGCCACGCCCACGTCACCCGCGATTGCGACACGACCACCGGCGGCCACCGGCCTGCCTGGCCTTGCGGCAACACCGGCGGTCGTGCTTCTCACAAACACGCCCACGCCCACGCCCACGCGCACGCTCGTACCCGCGGGACGGTAGTACAGTCTACTTGTGGGTCATCACGAAGACGCCGTCCCACTCCGGCTCCGGCGGGTTTACGCGCAGCTCAGCGCACCGTTGCACATATACCGTGGCCGGTCCATCGGTCGCCGCGATCTCCAGTACGCGCTGGAACGCCTGCTCGGCAAGACCGAACTCGCGGGCGCGGTAGAGCGCCATCGCCTCGTC
This sequence comes from Chloroflexota bacterium, assembly GCA_034666705.1. Lineage (GTDB taxonomy): Bacteria > Chloroflexota > UBA6077 > UBA6077 > SHYK01 > JAXDLH01. The sequence goes on along the minus strand of JAXDLH010000424.1, from coordinate 14,604 downwards.
CCACGCCTCGATAAGGTCGAAGTACATCTCAGATACCTGGTCCTTAACGCCGATGAGCTCATAGATCCCGACCGGCTCCGTCTTGCCCTTCACCTCGATCATGTCAAGGAAGCGGACGACGAGGTCGCGATCGGCGACCCGGTCCCACGTGCTCTGGCTGATGATCACGTTCGACCCGTACTCCTTGTTGACGCCTTCGAGCCGCGAGGCAAGATTCACGGCATCACCCAGCACCGTGAAGTCGAATCGCTCTTTCGAGCCGGTGTTGCCGTAGACCATGGGCCCAGTGTTTACGCCGATGCCCATCTCCAGTTTCGGAACCCCGGTTTGTGCCCAGCCCTCGTGCAAGACCGATAATTCCTTGCGCATCTCGAGCGCGGTCATGCACGCGCGGTAGGGGTGGTCTGGCTGATCGGTCGGCGCGCCCCACCAGGCCATGATCGCGTCGCCCATATATTTGTCGAGCACACCCTCCCATTTGTGGACGATGTCCGTCATCTCGGTCAGGTACTCATTCAGCAGCTTTACGAGCGCTTCTGGATCCAGTTTCTCGGAGATCGAGGTGAAGCCCCGAATATCGGTGAACAGGGCCGTCATCTCGCGTTTCTCGCCGCCCAGGCGGAGCTTATCTGGATCGCGCAGCACCTCGGTGAGAATGGCGGGCGAGAGGTATTTGCCCATCGCACCGCGGGTGGCGCGAACCTCCGCTTGCTCGAATACCACGCGATAGATCGTTACCCAGATAAAGGTGATGACCAGTGCGGCCTCGGGGTATACGATGTTGGGAATGGCGACGCCGGCCGGGTCGTAGACGTAACTGATATAGAGCTGGGTGCCCTCGTAGTACCCAATGCCGACTAGCAGCGCGACGACTGCGCTCGCCAGGATGCTCAGGCGAAACACTGTGAGCGCCGTCACGATGCAGAGGATCCAGATCAAACCGATCGTCATCGCTGGTTGCTGATCCGCGAAGAAGCGGGCGGAAAGCATAGTGGCGAAGGCATTGGCGTGGATCTCTACTCCACTCATCTTGCCGATGCCCTCCGATGTTGGCACCGTGTAGTCATCGGCAATGCCGGATGCGTCGAGCGCTCCAAGGAATACAGCCTTGTCGCGGAAGGTCGCGGGGTCGACCTGTCCTTGCATGACGTCGATGAATGAGACGACCGTGAACGTCTGCGAGGATGGGTCACGCGGATGGGACGGCGGGCCGACGTAACTGATGATCATCATGGAAGCGTCGTCGAGGGGGATTGGGACGCGACGATTGAGAGCCAGAAGGTCTCCATCCGCAGTCTGGCTGAACCCGAATTGGGTGCTGTTCGTGTACGCCATCGTGGTAGCCAGGGCGAGCGATGGATAGAGATTGCCCTCCGGGCCAGCACGAATGATCGGCGGCGTATGGCGGATGACCCCGTCGCTATCCGGAATGACGTCCACGTGGCCAAAGATCGTCGTGACCGCAGGGTCGCGATAGATCGGCTGCGGATCGAGCCGGGCGGGATAGCTCGGGATCTCATGCGGCCGAGCAGTGAGGTCCGGTGTGCCGACGACGGGCGAGACGACACTGTGGCGCTGCAGCGGTACGCCGGCGCGGCGCAGCTCATCTGGGTCGACGGCGATGAACTGCTTGAAGGAGTCGGCGACGATCGGGTCATCCGCCTCTGGCGTCAGGAATCCCACGTCGAGTGCAATGACTCGGGCGTGGCCTTCCCGAAGCTTGTCGACCACTTGCGCGTAGTAACGCCGCGGCCAGTTCCCAAAGCGGCCCAGCGCGTCGATGCTCTTGTCGTCCATCGCCACGATGACGACGCGCGACGCGGTGTCCTTGACGTCGGGGTCGCTCCATTTCTGGAAGTAGCGGTCGGTGATGATGTTCTGGATAGTCGGGAAGAGGCCGTTGGCCGTCGCCATGCTCAGCATGATCGCGATGGCCATCGAGATTCCCAGGCTGATCGCAAGGCGGCGGCGCTCTCGTCTGGTCACCCAACATCCTCCGCGGTGATGAGCGTCCGGTGGCGCGAGCGCCGACCGGATCGTCGGCTAAGGATAGGGATGCCCTGCGGCCTCGTCAACCGAGATCGCAGCCGACACGCGATCAAGGGACCGCAATCAAGAGAGATCAGGAAAAGAGAGATCAGGGAAATGGAAGGCGGGCGAGGAGATCGCTGAGGTCGCGGACGGTCAGGTCGGGCACGGTCTCTGCGGCGCCCTGCGCCAGGTCTCCCTCGACCAGCACAGTGGCGACCCCCGCCGCCTTGCCAGCTCGAACGTCGGTCGCCACTTGATCGCCGATCATGATGGCGTGCTCGGGAGCCACGCCCAGGTGCGTCAGCGCGGCGAGCAGAAGAGTTGGGGCAGGCTTGCCGATAATCGTCGGCGTGACGCCGGTTGCCGTAGCAACTGCGGCGATAATGGAACCAGCGCCCGGCCATAAGCCCGTCTCGACCGGAAACGCCCGATCCGGGTTCGTGCCGATGAAGGTGGCTCCTTCCAGGATGGCGGTGCAGGCCACGACGAGCCGCTGGTAGGTCACCTGGCGGTCGAGTCCGACGACGACGTATTGCGCATTCTCGTCGGCGAGCTCGAAGCCGGCTCCTTTGATTGCTTTGAGCAGACCGGCCTCGCCGACCACGCAGACGCGCGCGCCAGGCTCAGCCTGCGCGCGCAGGTAGGTGGCCGTCGCTTCCGCGCTCGTCACCACGTCGCCTGGCTCCGCCGGTATCCCGAGCGCACGGAGTTTGGCGATGTACCCTTCGGCGCCGAGCGTTGCATTGTTCGTCACGAACGCGTGGGCGATTCCCAGGCGCTCGAGCGTCGGCACCAGCTCGAGTGCGCCGGGCAACAGCGTCTCGCCTCGGTAGACCACGCCATCGAGGTCGATCAGTAGAGCGCGCAGATCATGTGGTAGCATCACGCAACCCTCCCCGACCAGGTCAGGCAATCGGTGGTCACCTCAACAACTCGTCCCCGCGCGCGGCATCTCGCACTTGCCGCGGCGCTCATGGTCCCTCTCGCGACGCTCGCCGCCGCTCTGGCCGCGCCTGCTGAAGTCAACGAATGGCTCCTCACGGCCCTGCGCGGCATTTGTGCCCAGCGGCCGAGCCACACGATCTTCGTCGGCGGGCAGCCGCTCGCGCTCGAGGCGCGGATGTTTGGCATCTTCGTCGGATTCGGCGGCACCGTGCTCCTCGGCTGGACCGACGATGGCTGGCGCCGCACCGAGCTGCCGCGGGGCCGAGTACTGGTCATCCTGCTCATTGGGTTCGCCTTCCTCGCGCTCGACGGTGTGAATGCGACCCTCTCCGATCGTGCGCTCCCATATCTCTATGCTCCAAGCAGTGAGCCCCGCCTGATCTCCGGTCTGTGGGGCGGGATGGCGTTGGCCGCCCTGAGTATGCCGGTTATGAGCACACTGTTCTGGCGGCGGGGCATCCGGGTTGCACGTCCGCTGTTTGCCCGCTGGCAGGAGCTGGCGCGACCGGCGCTTGGCCTCGCGATTGTTGCCGCGGCGGCGACGTTCGGCGCCGGCAATGCCACGTGGCTGTCGCTGCTGGCCGCGTTGTCGGTACTCGGCAGCTTTGCGCTCGTCAACGCATATGCCGTGGTCCTGTTCTGGCAAGGACCAACGCAGGCGCAGCGTTGGAGCGATCTGAGCTGGGCGACCGCCTGTGGTCTCTCGCTGGCTATTGCCGAGCTGGTAGGGCTGGCGGCCCTGCGCGCCTGGGCGGAGGCGACCCTCGGCCTTACCTGGGGGTTTTGATTCTCAACGTTCGATGAACCGCAACGCGGCCGCAGACGTGGTAAAGATTACGGCCCCGCCGATCACCGTCTCCAATGCGATGCGGAGCGCGGAGTCGTAAAAAAAACCTTCCGGGTACAACTGGATCAGCCGATCAGTGCGCGGGTCGAGCAGCCAGAAATCGTTCGAGAAGCTCATGAAGTGAAATTGCAGGAAGAGCCGCTCGAAATCGATGAGTGACGCGACCCCGAGCGCCCCGATGACGAACACAGCGAGCGCACCGCCGATCGCGCTGGCGATCAAAACCGCGCGCCCGGCAGTTTCGCGATCTACCGCAACGATTACGATGCCGCTGAGGATGAGCATTGCAAGGCTCAGCGTCCAGAGCCGCAAGATTTTCTGGACGAGGAGTTGCACGTCCTCCATGTGGATGATCTCGCGCTCGTTGAGCAGTCGGGTCGGGCCTTCCGGCAGATTTACCACCACGTCGAGCCGACCCGGCTCGCTTTGAAAGTACGTCACGAACGCACGAGCGACTTTCGCTAGCTCATCATTCGAAAGTCCGGTCACCCGACTGATGTGGTATTTCGCGAATTCATCGAGATAGAAGCTCTCGCCGAGGGTTACCCAGCGCACGCCACTGGTGAGCAGAAAGACCGCGAGGGCAACACTGAAGATGGCGGTTGCCGCGCCGCGGGTAAGGGGGACCCAGGCCGCGAGTGCAGGGACGGTGGTCTCGGCGATCATGCGCCGCGGCCGGTCCGATTGCTCACGAGAAGGCAGGCCCGCTTTGGGGGGCCGCGGTCTGCCGCTGATGCCGACCGAGGAGGTAGAAGATCAGCGGTGCGCCAACCATGAAGGTGACCAGGCTGATGACCTGCGCCTCTTTCAACCCGAACAGAAAGTCAGCGTCGAGCCGCAGGAAGGAGATCCAGAAGCGACCGAGCGAATAGAGGGAGGCGTAGATCCAGAAGAGCACGCCGTCAACCCGAATGCGCTTGCGCAGGAACCAGAGGAGGCCGAATAGCGCGAGGTCGAAGAGCCCTTCGTAGACCTGGGTGGGATGGCGCGGCACGCCGAAGTCCGGCACGAGCGTGTTCGGGTTCGTATACATCGTGCCGAACCAGGCGTTCGCGACCGTGCCCTCGTGGTCGCCGTTGAAGAAACAGCCGATTCGGCCGATTGCCTGGCCGAGAACGATTGCGGGCGCCGCGGCGTCGGCGAGCTTCCCAACGGGGAGATTGTGCCGCTTGGCGTAGATGAACCCGCCCAGCACGCCACCGAAGATGCCGCCGTAGATCGCCATGCCGCCCTCGTTGACGGCAAGGATCTTGATTGGATTCGCGGTGTAATACGCCAGATTGTCAACGATGTGGAAGAGCCGCGCGAAGACGAACCCAAGGATGACTCCCCACGTGGCGAGGTTGATCGCCTCGTCGATCACGATATCCCGGCGCTGTGCCTCCCTGGCGCCCAGGAAGACGCCGACGACGATCGCGATCCCGATCATCAGCCCATACCAACGCAGCACCAGAGGCCCGAACTGGACGATGATGGGGTCAACGGGGATCACGATACCGGTCATGCGGGATTCCTCACGGGCGTTGGTCGTAATGCCCGACTATTGTACGTCGCGGCTCTTGGACGGGCCATCTTCGTGCGGTCCGCCACCGCCCTGGATTGAACGGGCCGGGCGTCGGTGCTGGATCTGCTAGAACGGCTGGACGATCTCAATAGACGCCTCGCCTACCTCAGCGTCGAGCCGGCTGCGCTCGACGAATGCGAGGATGCGCTCGGCAACCTGGCGGGCATGGATGGCGTCGTTCGAGACGACCGCCAGTCCGATAACCGCCAGATCCCATTGGTCCAGCGCATCAACTTCACCGATCGACACGTGGAACTGATTGCGCACGCGCGTCAATGCGGACTGCACAACGCTTCGCTTCTCCTTGAGCGAACCGGCGCCTGGAATGTGTAAATCGAAGATACAGGCGGCGATATACATGTCTGACCTCCTGATGTACCGCAGCCGAGTACCCTCGGCGTCCTGCCGTTCGGCGGATACAGTTCTTGTATAATGCGCCCACTACGCCGGCGCGTACGTGGGGGCGGACGGGTCCTGGTGGGTCTCGCGGTCTTCAAAACCGTTGCGTGGCACTGTAGGGTGTCACGGGTGGGTTCGACTCCCATACGCCTCCGCCATTCGAGCGGTCAGTTGGCGGAGGGATCTAGCAGCTAGGAGTTCCAAGGCGGGGGTTACGGCGGCACTGCAGCAACCGCCGCATGGCCGCTGAGGTTTCGGCAATGAGGCCGACTCCCGCGCCGCTCTGTAGCTCCCCCTCACGTGCGATTAGCGTCGAGTCAGGCGCAGCCGCACTGCTCTTGTTCCTTCCCGCGAAGGTGCGGGTGCCAGCCGTGGCGAAGCTGTAGGTTGAGCCGCCGACCAACCGACGACCTGAAGCGAGAGGAGCGAAGACGTGGACGTGATGGGCCTGGGAAAGTCGCAGCTCCCTCCTCTTTATGATCCCCGCATGGAGCACGATGCCTGCGGGGTGGGCTTTGTCGCCCACATCGGGGGCGAGCGGACCCATGACCTCGTCGAGAAGGCGATCCTCGCTGTCGTCAACGTAACCCACCGCGGTGCGGTATCGGCGGATGGCAAGTCCGGCGACGGCGCCGGCATGCTGTTGCAGATTCCGGACCGTCTCCTGGCGCGTGAGGCCGCGCGACTGGGGGTGCGGTTCCCGAACGACTATGGCCTCGGCGTCGGCATGATCTTCCTGCCACAGGCTCCATCGGCCCGTGACCGCTCGGTGGCGGCGATCGAGCAGGCGGTCGAGCGGTACGGATTGAAGGTCGGTGGCTGGCGACCGGTTCCCGTCGACCCAGACGCCCTGGGTGCGAAGGCTCGGCAGACGATGCCCGAGATCGCCCAGGTCCTCGTCGGACTGCCTCCTGAGCTGTCGAACGTCGAAGCCGAGCGGCTCTTGTATCTCGTACGCAAAGACGTCGAGAACTGGGCCTGTGACGAGGGTGTCGACGACCTGTACATCCCCTCCTTTTCCTGTCGAACTGTGGTGTACAAGGGGCTGTTCGTCGCGCCGCAAATGGGTGAGTTCTACCCTGACCTGCATGACCCGGAGTTCGAGGCGTCGATTGCCGTCTTCCATCAACGCTACAGCACGAATACCTTCCCGAATTGGTTCCTGGCCCAACCGTTCCACATGCTCGCGCACAACGGCGAGATCAACACCCTGTGGGGCAATCGTAACTGGATGCGCGCCCGTGAGGCGGAGCTGCAGTCTTCGGTCTGGGGCGACCGGATCGGCAACCTGCGGCCGGTGATCGATGAGACCGGCAGCGACTCCGCCTCGCTGGACAACGTGCTGGAGCTGCTCGTCCAATCCGGGCGCAGTCCGGCTCACGCCATGATGATGCTCATTCCCGAGGCGTGGGAAAAGATGACCGACATGGATCCGGACGTGCGCGCCTTCTACGAGTACCACGCGCTGTTGATGGAGCCGTGGGACGGCCCCGCAGCCGTGGCATTCACCGACGGGATCGTGGCGGGTGCTTCGCTGGACCGCAATGGTCTGCGGCCCTTGCGGTACAAGGTCATGGACGATGGCCTCGTCGTGAGCGCATCTGAAGTTGGGGTAATCGAGCTCGACGACGCCCACGTCGTCGAGAAAGGCCGCCTCGCACCAGGTGAGATGCTGGTGGTCGACACGGCGCACCAACGCCTCTACCGCAACCAGGATTTGAAGCGGAGCGTTGCCCTCGAGAGCGACTACGGCGTATGGCTGCGGCGCAAGTTGACCCGTCTGCAGACGACCGGCTTCACCGTATCGTCGAACGGCACGGCAGAGGCGAAGCAGGCCCTCACGAACCAGCAGCGAGCCTTCGGATACACCCATGAGGACCTCATTCAGGTCATCAACCCGATGAGTGGTGAGGGCCACGATGCTGTCTTCTCGATGGGTGACGATACGCCGATTACGGTGCTTTCAAAACAGCATCGCCCGTTCTACGGCTACTTCCGGCAGCGCTTCGCGCAGGTGACCAATCCGCCGATCGACCCGCTCCGCGAAGAGCTCGTAATGAGCCTCAACACTTATGCCGGGCGGCGCCTCAGCCTGCTCGAAGAGAGCGAGGATCATGCCGACCTCGTGGAGTTTCCGAGCCCGGTTCTGACCGAAGGTGCGCTGGAACGGCTGCGGCACCCCCGCCACCGCCACGATCTTCCCGCCGAGACGCTTAGCTGCCTGTTCGACGTCGATGCCGGTCCTGCCGGCTTGGGGCCGGCGGTCGAGCAGCTCTGCGCCAACGCGGTTGCTGCCGTAGAGCGTGGCAACGCCCTGCTGATTCTTTCCGATCGCGGGGTCGACGAGACCCATGCGTCAATCCCGATGCTGCTTGCGGTCAGCGCCGTGCACCAGCACCTGATCCGTGCTGGTCTGCGGATGCGTGCGGACCTCGTCGCGGAGACGGGCGACGCCTGGGATATCCATCACTTCGCCTGCCTCATCGGCTACGGCGCCAGCGCCGTCGATCCCTATATTGCGCTCGAGACCGCGAAGAGCTTTGCGGGCAGCCGTGACTATCCGACCCTGGATCCGCAGCAATCAGTCGACAATTTCCGGGGTGCCGTCGAGGCGGGCCTCCTCAAGATCATGTCGAAGATGGGCATCTCGTCGCTCGCCGCATATCGCGGCGCCCAGATCTTTGAGGTTCTTGGGCTCGATCGCAGCCTGGTGGACTGTCACTTCCCCGGCACACCCAATCGCGTGCCCGGCATTGGGCTCGAGCAGATCGCCGAGGATGTGCTGCGCAAGCACGGCGAGGCGTTCGGCGGGCTCGAATACAAGGCGGGCGTGATGCCTCGGACCGGACTCCGCTTCACAGGCTTCGTAGGGTACCGTGGGAGCGGCGAATATCACGGCTTCAGTGTGCCAGTCGTGAACGCCATGCACCAGGCGGTCCGGCGTGGCGACTACGACGCGTACAAGGATTACGTCGCCTTGACGATCAATCACGAGCCTGCCGAGCCGCGCGATCTGATGGACTTTGTCAAGCGACCGTCGATCCCGCTGGATGACGTCGAACCAACTGAGCGCATCTATCGACGCTTTTACTCGACAGCCATGTCGCTCGGCGCGCTCTCACCGGAGGCCGTACAGACGCTGGCGCTCGCCATGAACGAGCTCGGGGCGCGCAGCAACAGCGGCGAAGGCGGCGAGGATCCGGATTGGTACGTGAACCCGCGCAACGGCGTGGCGGCACACAACCGCATCAAACAGGTCGCCTCGGCGCGCTTCGGGGTAACGTCGTATTACCTGTCGCAGGCCGAAGAGATCGAGATCAAGATGGCGCAGGGCTCGAAGCCGGGCGAGGGCGGCCAGTTGCCCAAGTACAAGGTGAACGGGTTCATCGCGCGGCTGCGGCATGCAATCCCCGGGATCCCTCTGATCTCGCCACCGCCCCACCATGACATCTACAGCATCGAGGATCTCGCCCAGCTCATTTACGACCTCAAGCAGGCGAACCCTCGGGCCTACGTGGGTGTGAAGCTCGTCTCTGAGGCAGGCGTGGGGACGATCGCCGCTGGCGTCGCGAAGGCGTATGCCGACTACATCCTCGTGTCCGGCGACTCTGGTGGCACGGGTGCCTCACCGCTCTCGTCGATTAAGAACGCCGGCTGTCCGTGGGAGCTCGGTATCGCCGAGACGCAGCAAGTTCTGGTCTTGAACGACCTGCGCGGCCGAGTGCGCCTGCGCACGGATGGCGGCTTTAAGACCGGCCGCGACGTATTGATCGCGGCGATGCTTGGCGCGGAGGAGTTCGGGTTTGGCACGTCGGCGGTGGTGGCTCTAGGGTGTGACATGGCGCGCCAATGCCACCTGAACACCTGTCCGACGGGGATCGCCACCCAGGATGCCAAGCTCCGCGCGCAGTTTACTGGCACGACCGAGATGGTGATCAACTACTTCACTTTCCTCGCGCAGGAGATGCGGGAGATCATGGCCGAGCTCGGCGTGCGCACGATCGACGAGATCATCGGGCGTGCCGACATGCTGACCCAGAATCGTGACGTGCTGAACTCGCGGGCTGCGGCACTCGATTTGAGTGCGCTGCTTACGCCCCCCGATCCGTCCTTCGGTCGCCCGGTCAAGCAAGCCCAGCCGCGCAATGATCCACCGACCCGTGACCTCTTCCTCGACAAGATGACTGATGATGCGGCCGTGACCTGGGAGCGTGGGGAGCGGGTGGAGTTGAGCTACGCGATTGACAACAGCCACCGCACCGTCGGCGCCCGGCTCGCGTACGAGATCTCAAGTCGGCACGCAGAAGCAGGCCTCCCGGATGACACGCTCGACGTGCACCTGCGGGGCAGCGCAGGCCAGAGCTTCGGGGCATTCACCACTCGCGGGATGCGACTCGTGCTCGATGGTGAGGCGAACGACTACGTCGGTAAAGGTATGGGCGGCGGTGAGATCGTCATCCGGCCTCCGTCTCACGCGAGCTTCATTGCGCAGGACAACATCATCATGGGCAATACGGTGCTTTACGGGGCGACCGGCGGCAAGCTGTTTGCCGCTGGTCGCGCCGGCGAGCGCTTCGCCGTACGGAACAGCGGCGCCACGGCCGTGATCGAAGGCGCGGGCCACCACTGTTGCGAGTACATGACGGGCGGAGTGGTCGTGGTGCTCGGCCCCGTTGGCCGAAACTTCGCGGCGGGCATGTCCGCTGGTACGGCCTACGTACTGGACGAGAACGGCGATTTTCCCGGCAAGGTCAACACCGAGCTTGTGGACCTGGAACGGATCGCCCGGGATGGACGAGTGGTGCGCCCCGAGGATGCCGAGCGGCTGCGATCGCTCATTGCCGAGCACGTGGCGTTGACCGGAAGCGCTCGCGGCGAGCAGATTCTTGCGAGCTGGGACGAGTTCCTGCCACGCTTCTGGCAGGTGGTGCCGGATCCTCCGACGGTCCAGAACGAGACGCCAGCGATGCAATGAGCGGCCACGGGGACCGAGACCCTCACGGCCGCGGCCCCCGCCCGCTCCCAATTCGTCGCCTACCCCGTCTGGACCGACGCATGCTTGCGTAGTCCGCAGGACCCCGCTGTCCGCGGCCCGCATTCCCGCCAGCGGTAAGTGGGCGGACAGGGTCGTCCGTCGCTACTTGATATAGCCGCGCGCGCGCCAGAAGCGCTCCGCCGCCGGATGCAGCGGGATCATCATGGGCGCCTCACGAGTGTCTGAGACCATGAGGTCGAGCCGCATCGGACCGCTTCCGTACCAGGGAATGCGCTCCTTGCGCGCCTCGAGACCCGCACAGAACGCCTCGACCATGTGATCAGAAGCGTCCTCCCGCGTGAAGACTGGCCAGCCGCTGAAGTCGACGGTCCACACATCCTGCCCAACCGCCGGGTACTCGCCCGGCGTGATCGCCACCCGGCGCAGGCCGACGCGTTCGAGCTCGCCCAGTTGCGGCTCGTCGATCGGGAGGAAGCGCATGCCGATCTCGAGACCCCGCCGCGCCCACATATTGAGCGCTTCATCGAAGATCGCGTCGATCTCACCCCGCTCCATGGCGCCCATGCGGTGCGGGCCGTTCGGGAACTCCTCGTCGTAGCGCACCTGCCCGCCCCAACGCTCGATGTCCGCCAGTGAGTAGCCATAGGCTTGCAGCACTCGGTCGGCGACCAGATGTACCGAGTGGTCGCGCTGGCCTCGAAGCGAGACGCGGAGCGGGTACCTATCGTCTCGTACCTGGGCGAGCGACGTGATTCCGGACGCCGCCGTGAAGCCGAAGCCAAATTGATCGAACTGCGGCAATACCATGATCGCGCGCAGCGGCGCGGGTGCCTTGAACGGCGCAGCTCCGCGGACTGCCATCGCCAGGACGCCGCCGGGATTGCAGATCGCAATGTCGGCGGCACCGCTCAGCACGGCCTCGACGGCGTTTGGTGCGTCGCTGGCAAAGAAGCAAAGGTTCCAGTCGGCTCCCCCCTGGGGACGGAAATGGATCTGGACCTGCTGGTCCGGCCAGTCTGCCTGCCCGACGAGGTGCGATGCCACCTCGAGCATGAGCCGGGATCGCATGACGACCGGTGGAGGTCGCCGCTCAGGCACTTCGCTCATTGCCCTGCTCCTTGCGCCGAGGACGCGTTTCGCCCATCGAAGGCAGCGTCGCTCAATCGATGATACCGTGCCCAAAAAGTGGCGCGGGCCCTATCGTTTTCGGCCTATGCCTCGGCGGTTGCAGCCAATGCGAGGGCAGCCTGCCGTCTGGGCTGCAAGGCCCACAGACCCAGGAGAAATGGACCAGCGGCAACGGCGAGCCCAATCGCATTGATCTCGGTCCAACTGACCGTTGGCATTGCGATGGGCCGCAGCACAAACTGGACCAGATACGTTCCGAAGGCGCCGATGCAGAGCAGGGCGGTGAGGATGGTGGTGCGCCGCTCGGCGATGAGCGCGCTGACGAGGGTTGGCCATGCCATGTACCAGGCGGAGTAGAACGGTGAGATGACGAGAAAGTACAGCACGCTGACGCGCCACATCACACGCAGGATGTCCTTGCCCTGATCGCGGGTGGCGCGCAGTTGTTGCAGGTAGAACACCGCAAACCCCAGAACCAGCACGGCTTGGATGGCGCGCGGTGCGACGTCGTGGAGAGAAGCTGGAGCTGCCGTCATGAGCAGCATGGTCAGGCTGTCATAGTACTGGTCGGCCTCGCGAAGAAAGCCGGCGCTGCGCCCGTCGCCCCAGAACGGCTGCCAGGCGACGACGTACAGCGCCCCCGCAACGCCGGCGTGGAGCGCTAGCCAGCGGAGCAACGTCTGCTCTTCGAGCGCCCGGCGGAAACTCGGCCAGCAGAGTGCTGGCGCCAAAACGACAACAGTCGCCTTGGTCAGAAAGGAGACCATTGCTGTGCCGGTCGACGCCACGCTCCATCGCCGGCTCCAGAACCCGAGCGCGAGCGCTGCGGGTACCAGCGCCACCGCATCGTTGTGGCCCGCGCCGGCCAGCTCGAGGAGGACAAGCGGATTCCAGGCAAAGATGCATAAGCCAGTCAACCGCCGGTCCGGGGCGAGCCTGCTGAGGGCCCAGTACACGAGCGGCAGACACGCAAGGTAGCCTCCGACGCCGAGTGCCTTGAAGGCGACCAGTGTGGGCCCAACTTGACCTTCGCCAAGCGCGCTCGTCGACTGTGTAATCCACGGCCAGAGTGGACCATATGGCAAGGGATAGTGCCCCCAGCTCGTATATGGAAAGAACGGATCATTGGCCGCCTGGAGCGGCGGGACAACGAACGGGTTCTCGTGAAATACGCTCCAGATCCGGTCAGCAGACATGTAATAGAAGATGTCAAGCGAGAAAACCGGGTACATCGGCAACAGGGCGATGGCTGCGATGCCCCCGAGAAGAACGACTGCCGCAACGGCCCGTCGGGAGCCCTCGAGCTGCAGGCAGACGCGTACCGCGGTGGCATAGGTGGCGAAGAGCACCCCGAGCGCTACGAGCAGCCCGATGGTCGGACCGAAGGACGGTCCGGTAATGCGCGTGAACTGGAGCAGGGGCTGCTCGATTCCGGCGGCGAGCGAATACGGGATCGTGAACCCGACGACGTAGACGGCGAACGCCGCGAGGCCGGCCACCAGCAAGGTGCCGAAGGGTCGCGTGAGCACGATGCCTTCAGCCCACTGTCGCACACGCGCGGCCGGACTGCTCGCTGCAACGACTACCGTTTCAGGAACCCCTTCCTGATCGTATTCATAGCCGAGTTTAAGCGCCCAGCCATCCGACATTTTTGCGTTGCCTGAATGCCCATTCGTAACCCAACCGTATCAGTTGGGTGCGTCGTCCATGTACCATTCACCGAGTCCGGAACCGTGAAGGCGTGGATCTCGCGGACTGATAGACACGGCCCAACCGGCGCATTATGGGCCGACGCATGATATCGTACATTTCCACGGCGATCTTACAGGGATGTAACAATTCGCACTGGTATTCGGCGTTGCGGTTTGCTAGGATATCGACGCGGGCATTCGTAACGACGTGAAACAAATCGAGATGGATAGACGTTAAGATCCGCGAGGCTGCGGCACTCATTCGCAGCAACCCCAGTCGAGTCGGAGGCAGTTTGTCATTTCCAGGCTTCGCGCGGTTGGCCCTCACGAGTCTCGTGCTCATCGCGAGCATGTCGCCGCTCGTCGCGGCAGATGCGACCGCTCAGACGAGTGAGGTTGCCCAATCGGCAACTCAGAGCGCAATCCTCGCAGATCCCGAGGCCGCTTCGGAGACCCAATCGTCGGGGCGGCTTTTCGCGCAGACCGGGTTTGCCGTTAGCGACGACCAGATCTGGAACTACTTCAATGCTCATGGAGGGGCGGCCGTCCTGGGTGACCCACTCTCTCGCCAGTTCACGCTGCAAGGCTCGACGGTCCAGTTGTTCGAGCGTGGGGCCCTGCAGGTGGCGCCTGGTCAGGGCGTCCGCGCGCTCAATCTGATCGATTTGTTGCCATACTCGCCAGTCGACGGCTACCAGTTGCCGTCGGTCGACGACGCGTTGGTCGCCGCGGCGCCGAGTCGCGATGCAAGCGACTTTACGGCCCGGGCGCTCGAATTCGTGCAGTCCAATGTGAAGGATGCAAGTGGTGAAACCCAAACTGGGTTTCTCACCCTCTACGAGGCGGCGGCGCCTGGCCGCGACGCGGTGGCTGGCGTGACGATGGGTCTGGATCTCTGGGGACTCCCCACGACGGCGGCAGTGGCAGATCCCGATCAGTCGAACGTTCTCTACCAGCGATTCGAGCGGGGCTTCATGGTCCGTGACACCGATGCGAATACGAC
>JAXDLH010000423.1:0-3651 GCA_034666705.1 Chloroflexota bacterium | reverse complement strand
TGGTCATCATGGGGAAGTCCCCCATGAAGATGTCCATCTCCTTGATCTCGCCGATCTCGCCTTTGATCGTCAGCCGCATCCGCACTCGCAGCGGCGCCGCATAGGTGGCGTCCGTCTCGCGGCACGTCTCCTCGGAGTATTTCGGTGTGCCGAACGAATAGCCGGGCTCACCGTCCGGACCGGGTACAGCCAGCTCGAGGTCCATATTCTTGCCGGTGAAATCCTGAATCGGGGAGATCTCCGCGAACAACTCGCGGAGCCCCTCGTCGAGGAACCACTGAAAGGACCTGCGCTGAATATCGACAAGATTGGGCATCGGGAGAACTTCGGGGATGCGCGCGAACGACATGCGGTTCTCGCCGACCGGACGGGCGAGGGCCGTAGACAAACGAGGAGACAGGACCATGGAGATGAGACCTCCGTTAACGGTGCGGGAGACCGGGGAAGCGGAGAGCGAGCCCAACGAGCTCGGGGCATGCCTTTTGGCTTTGCCGACCACCGGAGACGCCTACAAGGGGACGCCTAATCGGCCTCCCCTCATCAGATACGTTGATCCGCCCTGGTGCGGATGCATGTGCGGTGTGGTGCAGCAAAACCACGGGCCATTATAGCACAGCAATCCTTCCCCTGAGCGTGTCCCAGCAGCCCAGCAAGAGCGCATTCACTTGCTGGGCTGCTCGTGGGCGCATCCGCTTGCAGCAAGCCCACTCAAGCCTCGAATCGGTAGCGGCGTTTGCGCAACAGGCCGCCCTGGACGAGCCCGAGCGCGGCAAGCTGGGTGAGCAGGGCGCTGCCGCCGTAGCTCACCAGCGGCAGCGGAATCCCGACGACCGGCGTGAGGCCGACGTTCGACCCGACGTTGGCGATCGCCTGGAAGGCGATCATCGACGCCACCCCGGCACACAGCAGTGCATGGAACCGGTCGTTGGATACTTCATAGGCGTGCAACACGCGAAACAGCAAAATGATGACGACCGCGAACAGTACGATCGCACCGACGAAGCCCAACTCTTCGCCGAGCACCGAGAAGATGAAGTCGCTCTGCGAGACGCGCAGGTACCGCAACTGGGTCTGCGTCCCCTCGAGCAGCCCCTTGCCCCACATGCCGCCTGAACCGATGCTGATCTGCGCCTGCAAAATGTTGTAGCCCTGGCCAAGGGCGTCTGCGGATGGGTTCAAGAAGATCAGTAGCCGCTGCCGCATGTAGTCGTGCAGCGTAAGCCACACGATCGGGGCCGCCAGGACGAACAACGCACCAATCGCCGCGAGGTAGCGACGGGGGGTACCGGCCAGCACGATCATCCCTACCCACACCCCTAAGAACGAGAGCGCCGTGCCGAGGTCTGGCTGGAGGTAGATCAAAAATACCTGGCCGCCGAGCACGAGACCAGACAGCAGCAGTGCGCGCAAGCCGGGCACCCCGCCGCTCAGGACGCGAGCCAGGATGATCACGAGGGCCAGCTTCGCAGGCTCCGACGGCTGCAACTGAAAGCCGCCGACTTCGATCCAGCGCTGCGCGCCATAGTCCTCGGCGCCCCGGCCCACGACGAGCACGACGCCAAGCGCCGCGAGCGACGCCCCGTAGATCGGAAACGCAAGCGCCTTGATCATCCGCGGGTGAACGCAGGAGAGGGCGATCATGAGGATCCACCCCACCGACGCCGCGAGTGCCTGCTTCAGGAACCACGTGTTGCCAAGCAACGTTGGATGGTCAAAATACTGCCACGTCGCGCTGGTGACCAGCAGTACACCGAATGCCGTGAGCACGAGGGCGCCGAGCGCCTGCAAGAAGTCGAATTGACGCCAGCGCAGCTCCGGCGCGGCCATCATAGTGCTCACCGTACTCGCCTGCCATTCAACGGGGAGCCTCTTCTCAAAGCGACGGCTCCTCAGTCTGCGCGGTCGTGAGCCGCTCGATGATCTGCAATCCCCGGTAACAGACGAGCGTCGCGAGCGCCGTCAGGATGGCGCTCGGCATCGCGTTGAAGAGCAGATCGCGCTCCCAGCTCACCGTCCAACCGGCGGCCTGCAGCCCGAGCACCGAGATGACGAACGAGACCAGGCTGCCGACAAAACCGGCCACGAAGAGTACGAGCGCGCTGATCTGCGCGAGGCGCGGCAGGCCCAGGCCCGCGAGCAAGCCGACGACGGCGAGCCGCACGACCGGTACCCCCACCGGCGTGGCCGACGCGAACGCCGCGAAGAAGCCCGCGGCGACGCCGACGATCGCGCCCTCCTCCCAACCACGCAAGATCCCCCACCCGATCACGATCGCGACGGTGAGCTGGGGCCGAACCTCTTCTGTCACCCAACCCGGGAGGGCGAACGACTCGGCGAGCGCAGCGACGGCAAGGAGCGCGATAACCAAGCCCAAAGGAGACCCTACGATGACGGACTGGCCGGGCTGGCGCCACCCGGGGCGGGCGGGCGCTGCAGCACGTATAACCGCTCGAGGTTGCGCATGTCGACCGCAGGCTCGACGAGCGCCTCCTGGAACACCTCGACATCCTTCTGCCGCACCTGGACCACCTTGCCGACGACCAGCCCGGCGGGAAACGTGCCGCCGATGCCGGAGGTGATCGCCAGATCGCCGGTCCGCAGCGGGTCCTCACGCGGGACATATTGCATGATGAGCCGTCCATCGCCAGTCCCGCGGATCGTGCCGGTGGCGCGCGAGTCCTCGGCCTGAATGCGGGCGCTCACCGCGCTGTTCACGTCAGTCGTGAGCAGCACTTTGGACGAGCTCGGATGAACTTCCACCACACGGCCCACTACGCCACGCCAGGTGATCACCGGCGCATTCACCGTCACGCCGTCCTGGGCACCGCGGTCGACGGTGACGGCCTGTACGATCGATACCGGGTCGCGGGCGATCACATTCACGGAGAGCATCGTGCCAAGCGTGGCCTGCGCGCGAAGTCCGAGAAGCTGGCGCAGGTCCGCATTCTCGAGCTGCAGCTCGCGCGCCTGCACCGCCTGGGCCTGCAGCCGGTCGATCTCCTGGCGATATGCATCGTTCTGCCGCGCGAGCTCGCCGGCGTGACGCACAGTATCCCCGAAGTGCGCGATCCCGCCTGCCGCTTGAGACAGACCGAGCTCGAGCGGCGCGAAAAGCTGCGTCCCGACGGCCGCAGCCTGACGGCCGGCCACCGGGATCGCGATTACCGTCGCCGCGGTGAGCAAGACCAAAATGGCGACCCAGCCAGGCACCGAGCGGCGAGCACGAATCGTTGCCAGTTTCCTAGCTCCTCACCACGATTACCGGCTCGCCCGTCGACCGTTCTGCAGGTCGATCGTCACGCGCCGCAGCGTTTCGATATCCTGGAGCACCTTACCCGTTCCACGCACCACACAGCCGAGCGGGTCTTCCGCAATGTGCACCTGCATCCGGGTCCGGTGGTGGAGCAACTCGTCGAGCCTTGGCAGGAGCCCACCCCCACCAGCGACCATGATGCCCCGCCCCATGAGATCCGCGACCAACTCCGGCGGGGTTTCGTCAATCGTGTCCGTTACCGCCTCCACGATCGAGTTCACTGACCCCGAGATCGCCTCTGCGATCTCCGCCGATGATACGAGCACCTCCTCGGGCAGTCCCGACTTAAGATTACGCCCTCGTACCATCACTGTGGGCTCCCCGGGCACCGGAATCGC
>JAXDLH010000422.1:0-11692 GCA_034666705.1 Chloroflexota bacterium | reverse complement strand
CACGATAGATACGCTTCAGAGTCGCCTCACCCTCGGGCGAGCCCTCCTCCACGATGAGTGCGACGGCGATGTCTCCGTCGTCGACGTCGTCCTGCGGCTTCACGACTACCACGTCGCCATCGTCGATGTGATCCTCGATCATCGACTTACCCTTGACCCGCAGGGCGTAATAGCCGCCGTCCACGAAGCGCTGCGGCACCTCGACCGTATCCGTCGGATCCTCGACGGCCTCGATTGGTTGGCCCGCGGCGATGCGGCCAAGTACCGGAATCGTGGGCGCGCCCCGACCGGGCAACTCGATGCCGCGTGAGAGCTCGCGCTCGCGGCGGAGATGGCCATCACGCTCGAGAATGCGCAGGTTGTAGTCGACCACCGAGGTCGAGCTAATCCCGACCGCCATGCCGATCTCGCGTACCGTCGGTGGGCGCCCACGCTCGCTCAGATATTGCCGGATGAAGCGCAACATGGCTTCCTGGCGCTGGCTCAGTGCGCGCATAGCACCCTCCGCCTGTTTGTTCGGAACATTCGTTCTGGCCGAATCATAGCAGGCAATCCAGTTCGGGTCAAATGACCACGTGGCACTGCGCCAGTTGCAGAAAGCCGCCCCTATGGGGCGGCTTTCTCAAGCTATGACTATGGAAGGTTACGACTTCGTGGTGCGTCGCGTGGTGATTCGCGTGGTGCCGGTCGCGCGGCTTGCAGTCGAGCGGGTGCGGGCGGCACCGCCGGTGGTGCGCGCGGCGGCGCGGCGGACGGGCTTCGCGGCGGCGGCGTCCTCTGCGGGCGCCTGCTGCAGCTTGTTCAACTGATGCATGAGCCGGCTCTTGCGTCGTGCCGCCTGATTCTTGTGGATGATGCCCTTACTCGCGGCCTGATCGAGCCGCTTGGCCGCGAGCTGCACGGCGGCGAGCGCCGCGCCCTCCTCGGTCGGTTTCTCGATCTCGGTGCGGGCCTTCTTTACGAAGGTCCTGAGGGCCGAACGCACCGGCCGATTCCGAGCGTACCGCCGCTCACCTACCCGGTGCGCCTTGAGAGCAGAGCGCTTGTTTGGCAACCGTTCCTCCAGCAATAGCCGCGATAGCCCTAGTCAGTAGGCACAGTATACCGAAAGCCGACCAGGGGACAGCGACAGGTACAATACCGCTGAACCCCGCGATCGATCCCAGAGAGGCTGTGTGACCCAGGAACATATCCGCAATTTCTGCATTATTGCCCACATCGACCATGGCAAGTCCACGCTCGCCGATCGCCTGCTCGAGTTGACGGGCACCGTTGCGAAGCGCGACATGACCGAGCAGCTTCTCGATGCGATGGACCTCGAGCGGGAGCGCGGCATCACGATCAAGCTGAAGCCCGTGCGTATGCGCTACGAGGCGCGGGACGGTCAGGTATACGAGCTGAATCTGATCGACACGCCCGGCCACGTGGACTTCACCTACGAAGTGTCGCGCAGCCTGGCCGCATGCGAGGGCGCGGTGCTGGTAGTCGACGCCGCCCAGGGCATCGAGGCGCAAACACTCGCCAACGTCTACCTGGCGATGGAGCACGACCTTACCCTGATTCCGGTGCTCAACAAGATCGACCTGCCCAACGCTGAGCCGGACGTGGTCTCCAAAGAGGTCGAGGACG
Source organism: Chloroflexota bacterium (assembly GCA_034666705.1). GTDB lineage: Bacteria > Chloroflexota > UBA6077 > UBA6077 > SHYK01 > JAXDLH01. The sequence continues at coordinate 10,063 of JAXDLH010000422.1, read as the reverse complement.
TCATCGGCGTGACTCACGACGAGGTACTCCGCATCTCGGCAAAGGAGGGCACTGGGGTCGCGGCGGTGCTCGAGTCGATCGTGGCGCGCGTCCCCCCCCCGAGGGGTGACCCGGCGAAGCCACTGCGTGCCCTCGTCTTCGACAACCACTACGACGCCTACAAGGGCGTAATCGCGCACGTCCGCGTCGTCGATGGCTCGGTGCAGACCAACGACAAGCTGCGGACGATGGCTGCTGGTACCGCCGTGGAAGCGCTGGAGGTCGGCGTATTCCGGCCAGCGATGCAGCCTCTCGACGGCCTGGAGGCCGGAGAGGTTGGCTACATCGCCACGGCGCTGAAAGACGTGCGCGACGTGCGCGTGGGCGACACGATTACCAGCGCGACGAACCCGGCGACGGAGTCACTCCCAGGCTACCGGCCGGTCAAGCCAATGGTGTTCTCCGGGCTCTACCCGGTCGAGAATGATGACTACACCGAGCTGCGCACGGCGCTGGAGAAGCTGCGCCTCAACGACGCGGCCATCGTCTTCGAGCCGGAGTCGTCGTCCGCGCTCGGCTTCGGCTTCCGCTGTGGATTCCTCGGGATGCTGCACATGGAGATCGTGCGCGAGCGGCTCGAGCGGGAGTACGGCCTCGAGCTCATCGTCACCGCTCCGAGCGTCGAGTACCGGGTGATCACGACCGCGGGCGACGAGGTCCTCGTGGAGAATCCCTCCAAGCTGCCGCCGCCGAATCACGTCGCCGAGATCTACGAGCCGTGGGTGCACGTCGACATCGTGGCGCCCAGTCGCTACATCGGGGTGATCATGGAGCTGGTACGCGAGCGACGCGGCCAATACCAGCGGATGGAGTACCTCGACGAGACGCGCGTACTGCTCGCGTATGAGATGCCGCTCGCCGAGTTGATTGTCGACTTCTACGACCAACTCAAGTCAGGCACCCAAGGCTACGCATCGCTCGACTACCACCACATCGACGATCGGCCCGCCGAGCTCGTGAAGCTCGACATCCTCGTCAACGGCGAGGAGGTCGATGCCCTCTCGACGATCATCCACCGCCTGCACGCCGAGTCGCGCGGCCGCGCACTCGTCGACCAACTGCGGCGGATGATCCCGCGCCAACTCTTCGACGTGCCGGTCCAGGCGGCGATCGGCTCGAAGATCATTGCGCGCGAGACGATCCGCGCGATGCGCAAGAACGTGCTCGCCAAGTGCTATGGCGGCGACATCTCGCGCAAACGCAAGCTGCTCGAGAAGCAGGCCGAGGGCAAAAAGCGCATGAAGCGCGTCGGGAGCGTCGAGGTGCCGCAAGAAGCCTTTATGGCGGTGCTTTCCAGGACGTAGCCAACGGCCCGCCCATGATCGATTTGTCCGAAGCGAGGGGGCACGCCTGCTCGGCGCGCAGGAGCACATACCAGGGGGCGCCCCATTGGGGCGACGGCTCAGGTGACGCGCCGCGTAGCTAGCGACGCGCGGGCGGGGGGGCCGCGGCCGGCTGGTCGCCAGGGTTGACGGCTGCGGGCGCACCCTGGCGATACGTAATGCGTCCGCGAGTCAGATCGTACGGGCTCAACTCAACCTTGACCCGGTCGCCGAGTGCCATCCGAATGTGAAACTTGCGCATCTTGCCGGACGTGTATGCGAGCACGTCCTGGCCGGTATCCAGATGCACCTTGAACTGACCATCGCGGAGCGAGTCCGTGATGATGCCACTCACCTCGATAGCGTCGCCCTTCGGCATTCACACCTCCATTCGTGTCGATTCATTCGCACGTCTTGCTCCAATTGTACTGGGTGCGCGTGTACTGGGTGCGCGGCCCTGGCCCGTGAGGATTGATGCGAACCACGCATCCGGATAACCCGAGCGGCAGGCAATCCACGATAATCGAGCTGCGAGCACCCAACCTACCTGAGGGTCCCAGCGAGGCCGGGGGCGTTATTGACACACGTGATTGCGGTCGCAAACCAAAAGGGCGGCGTGGGCAAGACGACCACAGCCGTGAACCTGGGCGCATACCTCGGCGCAGTCGGACGGGTACTGCTGGTCGACGTCGACCCGCAGGCAAACGCCAGCGCCTCGCTCGGCGTTGACCCGCGAGCGATCGAGCGCTCGGTCTATGACGTCCTGCTGGGGGGAGCGACGCTTGCCACCGTGGTCGTACCAACGGGGGAGCCAGGCTTGAGCCTCGCTCCGGCGAGCCATGGACTCGCAGGGGCACAGGTGGAGCTCGTCGACGCCGCGGACCGCGACACCCGGTTGCGCGATGCGGTGGCCTCGGTGCGGGACGCCTACGACGTCATCATCCTCGATTGCGCACCGTCGCTCGGCATCCTCACGGTCAACGCGCTCGCCGCCGCGGATGCCGTGCTGGTGCCGGTGCAATGCGAGTACCTGGCGCTCGAGGGTCTCGGTCAATTGATGGAGATCATCGGCGCCGTACGGGCAGAGCTGAACCCGCACCTCGAGCTGCTTGGGGTGCTGCTCACCATGCACGATGCCCGGACTAACCTCAGCACGCAGGTCGAGCAGGAGGTCCGGCGGCACTTCCCCGCCGAGACCTTTACGAGCACCGTGCCGCGCTCGGTGCGACTGGGCGAGGCGCCGAGTTACGGCCGCTCGATTCGCAGCTACGATGCGGAGTCGCGCGGCGCGCTTGCCTACGCGGGCGTGGCAGAGGAGATCATCCTGCGAGGGTATGGGCCGTGAGCCACGACGAACGATCTCCGACAGGGCGCCTGAGTGGGCTGGGCCGGGGACTCGACGCATTGATTCCGCGCGGCGGGGCTGCGCTTGTCGAGATCCAGATCGACTGGATCAGTCCGAATGCCGCCCAGCCGCGCCAGTATTTTGACGAGGCAGCGCTCCAGGAGCTCGCCGGATCGATTCGCGAGCACGGCATCCTGCAGCCCATCATCGTCACCCGGGCGGAGGGCAACCGCTACACGCTGATCGCCGGCGAGCGCCGCTGGCGAGCCGCGCGGATCGCGGGGCTCACGACGATTCCTGCGGTGGTGAAAGAGGCGTCGGCTGAGGCGACGCTGGCTATGGCGCTCGTCGAAAACGTGCAGCGGGCGGACCTCTCGCCGCTCGAAGAAGCGACGGCGTACCGCGAGCTCGTCGAGGGCCACAGCTTGACGCACGAACAGGTCGCGGGGCGCGTCGGACGGAGCCGGGTGTCGATCACCAATCGCATACGACTTCTGAGCCTTCCACCGCGCGCCCGACAGCTACTCGCCGAGGGTGCACTCAGCGAGGGTCACGCGCGCGCGCTGCTCGGCTGCGCCGACGCGAGCATGATCGAGGCGCTGGCGGGGCGGGTAGTGGAGCGGGGTTTGAGCGTGCGCGAAACCGAGGAGCTGGTGCGCCGGCTCGGCGAGCCGCAGGCGGAGCGCGCAGGCGGAGCGCGGCAAGCGCCCAACGCCCTCGAAGAGGAGCTGCAGCGAGCGCTCGGAACGAAGGTGCAGATCGCGCGCGCCCGCCGTGGTGGACGGCTTGTCATCCACTACTATGATGAGGACCAACTCGCCGGCATCGTCGAGACGCTGCTGGGCTCAGGAGGAAGCGGACTTTGACCGCGAGCATCTCGGGAGTGCTGCCCGCCTACAACGAGGAGGCGCTGATCGGCGCCACGGCGACCGCGATGGCAAGGGTGCTGGCCGACCGGACGGATGACTACGAGGTAATCGTCGTCAACGATGGGTCTAAAGACCGTACCCGCGAGGTTCTCGAAGAGCTTTCGGCGAAAGACTCGCACATTCGCGGTGTGAACCATCCCGTGAACCGCGGGTACGGCGAGGCGTTGCGGACCGGGTTCGACTCCGCGACGAAGGAGCTCATCTTTTTTACCGACGGCGACAAGCAGTTCGACGTGACAGAGATCGACCGACTGTTGCCGCATACCGAGCGCGCGGAACTCGTGATCGGCTACCGGAGCCCACGCCGCGATCCGGCGGTGCGGTTGATCTACGCATGGGGTTGGAAGACCCTCGTGTCGCTGCTCTTCGGGTACGCGGCGCGGGACGTGGACTGCGCGTTCAAGCTGTTTCAGCGGCGCGTGTGGCAGCGCGTGCGGGTCCACTCCGGCGGGGCGACCTTCAGCGCGGAATTCTTGATCAAAGCGCGCCGCTGCGGGTACCGGGTGATCGAGGTCCCGGTAACCCACTATCCACGCACCGCGGGAAAGCCAACCGGGGGCAACCCGCGGGTGATCGCGCGGGCCTTCCGCGACCTGTTCTGGCTCCGGCGGAACCTCGAGCCGTGCCCACCTGAGACCTAGCAGTGAGTGACCTACCGCCGGGGGACGAGCAGCGCTCTCCTCCACCAACCTCTCCCGGGACCACAGCCGCACCCCTCACCACACACGAGATGGCCTCCCCTCCACCGAAATCGGTTGAGAGGGAGCAGATCCAAGGTCGAGCTCCCCACGAACGGCTGCGAGAGGTCACTGCTCTGGCAGTCGCGCCGACAGCATTTTTCGGCGACTACGGCTGCCACGTGCGAATCGTGGAGGAGGTCGCGGCGCTCGCGGCGCACGGGGTGGTGACGCGCGTGGCGACCTATCCGTTTGGCCGCGCGCTGCCCGGCGTCGAGGTGCGGCGAGCCCCACGTCTACCTGGCCAGCGGCGAGTCGATCCAGGCGCCTCGCTGCAAAAGTTCTCGTTGGATGCGACCCTCGCCAGCACGGCGCTCGTTGCCGCCAGGTCGAGCCACCCGGCGCTCATCCACGGTCACCTGCACGAGGGCGCGCTGATCGGCTGGGCGGTGGCACGCACGCAGCGAGTCCCAATCCTGCTCGATTTCCAGGGCAGTATGACCTCCGAGATGATCGATCACGGGTTTCTCGCGAGGAACGGCCTAGCGTTCCGGGGGTTTCGCGCGATCGAGCAGTGGACCGTCGATCACGTCGACCACATCGTGACGAGCACGCATCATGGCGCCGACGTGCTGGTGCGCGAGTTCGGCTGCCGAGCGAGTCGCATTACCGTCGTACCGGATGCAGTAAACACCGACCGCTTTCGACCGCTATGGCTGATTGCCGCACAGGATGGGCACCTGGCACGAGCGGAACGGTTAAAGGCCGAGCTGGGTGTCCCCGGCCAGCGCCCGGTCGTCGTATACCTGGGTCTGCTGGCTGAATATCAAGGAATCACCCACCTGTTACGCGCTGCCCAGGCGCTCGTCGAGCGCGGTGTGGAGGCGCACTTCCTGATTATGGGCTTCCCTGGTGAGGACCGGTACCGCGCACTCGCCGCACGGCTTGGACTCGCGGAGCACACGACGTTTACCGGCGCGATCCCCTACGAGCGTGCTGCGGAGTTCCTTGCGCTCGGCGACGTCGCCGTCGCACCGAAGCTTTCGAATACCGAGGGGAATGGGAAGCTGCTGAACTACATCGCGATGGGGCTGCCAACCGTCGCATTTGACACCGCAGTGAGCCGAGAGATCCTCGGCGACCTGGGAGTATATGCGCCGCCCGGGGACTGGTCAGCGCTCGCGGTCGAACTCGAGGGGGTACTCCGCGAGCCAGTGGCTGCACGGCAGCGCGGTGAGGCGCTGCGTGCTAAGGCGGTACTGGATCATAGTTGGGCGCGAGCGGTCGAGCCGCTCATCGAGGCGTACGCGCGACTGCTGGGCAGGTAAACGGTGACGCTTACCTGCCCAGCAGTCGCATCTGACCTAATCAGCTACTTGCTAGCACCAATACGGAACATTTTTGTCCCGCAGACTTCACACTCGCCACTGGTAGCTGGGCGACCGTTCTTGAGATTGGTCTGCTGCGGATTCTTCATCGTCCGCTTCTGCCGGCACTTCACGCAATAGGCGTCCATCAAATACGTCCTTTCCCCCAATATTACTGGGCATCGTCGCTGGACACGCCTACTTGCATTCTAGCCGACCCGCGCCTTCCGTGAAACCATTTGCACGAGAGACGTCACTCTGTTGCGTGTTCGGTATACTGCCCCGAAAGGCGCCCATCCGCGCCGCCCGCGAGGTTGCCGTGGTTTCCCTGGGGGACCTGCACCAGCAGATTCGCGACAACATCGAGGCGGGCGAGATCAGCCGCCCCTTCGACATCTGCCGCTGGATTCTCTCCGTGCGCCCTGACAATCTCGAGACGATGCTCTTGCTCGCGGAGATCCAACTCGAGGCGGGCGAGCCGCAGGCTGCGGTGCGCACCTTCGAGCGCGTCATTGCCTCCGACCCGGAAGACTATCTCGCCTGCGCGGGCCTCGGCATCGCTTCGGAGTCGGTGGGCGATGCCGCGGCCGCGGCCCATTGGCTGGACCGAGCTTTGGATCTCAATCCGGCGAACCACGAACTGCGAGGCGAGCGTGATCGGGTCTTCGAGATGGCCTACCCAGGAGCACCTCCACCACCAGCGCTGAGTGGGTTCGCCGCCGCACGATCCCTCATTGCGAGCGGGTTTGCCGCCCCAGCCGTCGACTCCCTGCGCCTCGTGCTCGACGAGGAGCCGGGACGGCCCGAGGCGAAAATCGCGCTGGCCGAGGCGCTCTGGGCGACCGACCAGTTCGACGAAGCGGCGGTGCTATGCAATGAGGTACTCGAGGTCACGCGGCGGGCGGTGAAGCCGCATGCATTGCTCGCCGTCATCATGGCCGGCGGGGGCGACGTCGTGGGGGCGGAGGGCCATCTCGCCGAAGTTCACGTACAGGACCCCGGCGGACGCATTGCCGGCTATATCTTGCTGGAAAGCGTGCTGGCGGACCGGGCGACCGAGCGCGTCGACTTACGACTGCCGCCGATGCCGCGGCGCGTCCCTCGGCCACAGTCGCAGTTGATGACACCGAAGTGGTCGCGGTGGATGCGCGACGCAATGTGGCACCTGCTGCGACTCGTGCGACCGGCGCCCGACGATTTCGACTCAGCGCCTGATCTGCCACTTATGCTGCCTCGCTACGGGAGTGGCCCGCTTGGGCGCCGGCTGGCGTCAGCCGCGGGCCTGCCCGCATCGCCGCGAGATACGGAGCCCGCAACGACTGCCGAGCGCGTGATGGTGTCCGAGGAGGTCGTGAAGGTGCGGCCCCTCGGCAACAGAGGAGTAACCCCAAGGCGGCCTGCGCCCCGAAGCGTGGTGCCCCCTACACCCAGCACAGTTGCTGGCGACGGTGGCACCGCAGCGGCGGTGTCAACCGCGGCGACGAACGAAACTCCGAAGTCAGACTCAGACTCGACCGAAATCATCGAGAGACCGATCCGCGCGCCGCACCGGCGGAGCACGGACGGACGGAAAACGGAGAAGCAGGTTTGAGCGAGCGAACCCTGGTCATCGTAAAGCCCGACGGCGTGCAACGCGGACTCGTAGGCGGGATCCTCGGACGCCTCGAAGTACGCGGCCTCAAGCTCGTAGGTCTGAAATTCATGGCCGTGCCACGCAGCCTTGCCGAGCAGCACTATGCCGTCCATGAGGGTAAGCCGTTCTACGCAGGACTTATCGAGTACATCACGTCCAGCCCCGTGGCCGTTGCGGTCTTCGAGGGCAAGGACGCGGTATCGGTCGTGCGTGGGTCGGTCGGCGCGACCAATCCCGCTAGTGCGGCCGCCGGCACGATTCGCGGCGACTGGGCAGTGGAGATCGGGCGGAATCTCGTGCACGCGTCCGACTCGCCCGAGAACGGCACACAGGAGGTTGGGCTCTGGTTCAAACCGGCCGAGCTCGTCAGTTGGGAGCGCGCCACCGACCGGTGGATCTCCGAGTAAGGCCTGTTTTCTAATCACGGATGCATTGCGGGGCGTGGATTGCGGAATGAGGACGAGACGGAGACAAACGCGGGTTCCGCCCCGACGCTAACACTCAGCGTGCTCGACCAGTCGCCGGTGCGCAAGGGTGGCACCGCGGCCGATGCCTTGCGTGAGTCGGTGCAGCTTGCCCAGGCGGCGGAGCGACTCGGGTACGCGCGCTACTGGGTGGCGGAGCACCACAATACCGGCACGTTTGCCGGTACCAGCCCCGAGCTCCTCATCGGTCAGATCGCGGCGGCGACGAGCACGATTCGGGTGGGCAGCGCCGGGGTGATGCTGTCGCACTATTCTTCGCTGAAGGTCGCCGAGCAGTTCCGCATCCTCGAGTCGTTCTTTCCAGGCCGAATCGACCTTGGCATTGGCCGTGCGCCAGGAAGCGACCAACTCACGGCGGCCGCCCTGTCGTATCCGCGGGCGCAGGCTGACATCAAGTACTTCCCCGAGCAGGTCGTCGACCTTGTCGGCTACCTGCACGGGGCGACCGAGCCAGAGCACCCGTTTGCGCAGATCAACGTACAGCCCGGGCCTCGGACCGAGGGTGCACCCGAGATCTGGCTGCTCGGGTCGAGCGATTACAGCGCGCAACTCGCAGCCCTGCTGGGACTGCCGTTCGCCTTCGCCGACTTCTTCGGCAATACCCACGAGGTCGGCCCACGAGTCGCCCAGCAATATCGCAAGGAGTTCCGCCCGACGCAGTTCGGGCAGGAGCCGCGCCTCAACGTGACCGTGCAGGTCGTGTGCGCCCCGACCGGGGACGAGGCGTACGCGCTAGCCGCGAGCCGGCGCTTCATGCGCGCCTCGCGGGCGCTCGGTATCCGCGGCGGCCTGTTGTCACCCGAAGAGGCCGCCGCCTACCCGCTGAGCGACGAGGTTCGCCAGCACGCCGAGCAGCAGAGCCGCAACGCTATCGACGGTGACCCAGCGCACGTGCGGGAACGAATTCTGGATGTGGCGGCAGAGTACGGCACGACGGACGTGGGCATCGTAACCAACGTCTACTCATTCGCGGCGCGCGTGCGATCCTACGAGCTGGTGGCCGAGGCGTTCGGGCTCACGCCGCGTGGCGGCTCATCGAGTTAGTCGTCCGTCTCGCTTGACGCGTCTGGGGGGCGATGGTAGCCTGCCTCGTGTTGCCCTGACCGAACGACGGGCAGCGGGAGGAGCGTGCATTGATCATCGACATGCATGGGCACTGGATGAGCCCTGGGCTGCGGGAGTTCTTCTGGCAGACCGTGAGCCTGCGCAACATCTCCGATTCGGCCAAGCCGTTTCGCGGGATCGATGAGGAGAACGAGACCAACATCAAGTGCATGGACGAGCGCGGCATCGATCTGCAGATCCTGAGTATCCGTCCCGTATCCATGCTGCACAACGAGAACCCCTACATCAGCATCCCATGGGCGAGAGTCTTCAATAATGCGCTCGCCGAGGGCGTCAGTCGGCGGCACGACCGCCTGCGCGGCATGGCAACGCTACCCCAGGCTGACCTGAGCGCATCGGTCGAGGAGTTGGAGCGCGGCGTTAAAGAGCTAGGCATGGTTGGTGCCATTGTCAATCCCAACCCCAAGGGGAACGAGTCGATGGAGCCGCTGGACGACCCCTACTGGGAGCCATTATGGGAGAAAGCGGTCGAGCTCGACGTGCCGCTCTTCATCCACGGCGCATACCTCGAGTCGCCCCGCTTCTTGCGCCACCGATCGGCCTATCTCGTCGGCCAGACGGTTGAGGAGACGATCTCCGGGCCCACGCTGGTCTATGGCGGTGTGCTGCTGAAGTACCCAACCCTCAAGCTGATCCTCTGCCACGGCGGCGGGGCGACGCCGTATCAGATCGGCCGGTACCTCACGCCCCCAGGACGCGACGAGGCGGGCATGTACGGCTCGCCAAAGATCGGCTCGTTCCTCGACGAGTTCCGCAAGCTCTACTTCGACGGCACGCTCTATACGACCGAAGCGCTGGAGCTCTTGATCAAGGTGGTAGGCCCGGACCGCGTCCTGTTTGGCACGGAGACGCCCGGGCGCGGCACGTTCCAGTACCAGGGCCGCATGCTCGACGATCTGCGCCCGGCCGTCGAAGGGATCGAGTGGCTCAGGCCCGACCAGAAGAAGCAGATCCTCGAGGATAACGCCCGCTCGGTCTTCAAGATCACCGACGCGTAGGAGGCGGTTCTCAACTTCGGGTCGGGGGACGGGACGGCCCTCACCCCCGGCCCCTCTCCCGCGCGCGGGGGAGGGAGCCGACCTCCGGGTCATCCTGAGGTCGCTGCCGAAGGATCCGTGATCGCAACCAGCGGGCTACGGAC
>JAXDLH010000421.1:0-3957 GCA_034666705.1 Chloroflexota bacterium | reverse complement strand
TTCATTACGCCCGAGCACGAGACGGCGTACGCCGACGTCGTGCAGGCCGCCGGCAACGGAGCCCTCCTGCGGCAGCTCTACGTGAAGCGCCCCGGCCACTGCGCCTTTCTGCCGGCCGAGCTGCTCGCGGCGCTGCGCGCGCTGGTCGAGCGGCTCGACCGCGACGACTGGACGAGCGCCCTCGATCCCACCAGCCTCAACGCGACGGCCGGCTTGATCGCACGCCTGCTGCCCCCACAGGCCACGCCCGGCTCGCCGGCATTCGTCGACTACGCCCCGGGCCCGTTCCTGCGGCCGTTCGACGCGCGCGACCCACTGCCGGTGGCGGCGGTCCTGGGCGTGCAGCTCGCTCGGCCAACACCGGCTGTGTCTTCGGACAGCATCGCCCAGGTGGCGGGTATCGCCGCACTCGCCGGCGTCGCGATCAGCATTGGTTTAATCCTGCGGCGACGTGCTGCCCGGCGTTCGCCCTGAGGTGACCACAAGCTTGCGAGGAATCACGACCGAGAGCGGTGTCGTTTACTGAGCCGCGGCCTGATCGACGGCGATGCGCCGCGTGAGCTCCTGCTGGAGGGCCGCCGTATCCGCTTGCAAGCTCCCATTGCCGGGCGCCGCGACGCGTTGGGCTGTTGTCAGAAGCTGGGGCATGTATTCCAGAACCGACGGGTACAGATACATGTGCGAGACGTGGTCCTTGAGATTGGCGAGCATCGCCGCTACATAGACGAGGCTCAGCACGTTGCCGTCCTCGCGGAGCAGCCGCGCCTCGTCGCCGGGGAACGCCCCGAGCAGCACAGCCCCGGCCTGGGCCCCATCGTCCGTCACCTCTTGTATATTGCCCGCTTGTCTCAGATAGGCCGGGCTGACGCCCAGCGTCGCGAAGACCAGATCGTGCTCCCGCTGGCCAGAACCGGCCCCGCTCGCGGGCGCCGCGGTACCGCTGCTGCCCGATGGTTGCGTCGGCGTGCTCGTGGGCACCGCGGCGGCTGGCAGGGGATTGGCGGGCATCGCGGCCGCCGTCACGATGATGTAGAGCCCGAGCAGACTGCGCTCCGGGTCGCCGCCCGCCGCGAGACCCTGGGCCGCGAGCTGCTCCAATTGCGGCTTCAGCACACCGGTCGCGGGGAACAATGCGTGGCCATCCGGGGTGTGAAGATCGGCGAGCAGGTACACGTCGAAGAGGAGCGCCAGGATCTGCTGCTGGGTACCAGATTGCACCGCCTCGTGGCCGCCGGGCACGTACTGATCGGCGAAGAGGGTCAGCTCCGTGGCGGCCAGCCCGAGCGCGGCGTCCAGATCATGCTTCCCAACAGTAGCCTGCAGGCTAGCGAGGTCGACGTCGACCCCGGCCAGGGCCTGCCCCGCAGCGGCTGTCACCAAAGGGTCGTCGAACGTCAGGTCGTTGACGTCGACGTCGCACCCCTGACCCATGAAGAGGAGCGCGCTCACGGCGAGCAGCGCCATGCACGCCATTCGCCGGGCGAGCGATGGTCCGCTGAACAGAAACTGGCCAATGGTCCCCATGCGCCGCCCCCTTCGCCCGCCGCCCATGCCGGCGGTAACGAGTCGCCCTGGGGTAATGGTCGGCCGCCCGGATCGCATTTCGAGGCAGGGGTGCGTGGGCGCCCCCTCGAGATCTGGGTCTTCGGTATGGACGAGATCGATCCCGCGCAGTTGCCCGAAGGCCGGATCGTGTTCGAGCGCTGACGTGTTGCCGCATAGGGTCGATACCCTTGCGGACAAGGGTGAGTCTCGCTACTCTACCGGTGGGCCGGGCGTGGGTGCGCTGGCCACACGATGCACGAGGGATCGTCATGGCCGAGCGGGTCTGGGATCGTTTTCTAACTGACGAGGATAGGGCGCACGTCGCGGCCAGGCCCAAGAATCCCGTCGGGGTCGGCAGTCGTCCGGCGCTGCTGCTCATCGACCTCTACCGGGGCGTATTCGGTGATGAGCGCCTGCCGCTCCTGGAGGGAACCAAGCTGTGGCCCGGCTACTGCGGACCGCAAGCGTGGGACGCCCTGCCCAGCATCCAGGAGTTGATCGCGACGGCCCGCGCGGCCGGCGTGCCGGTCCTGCACGTGACCGGCCTCGACGACGGTGCCGGCATGCCGGGCTGGAACGAGGCGGCCCACCGGAGCACGCAGCGCACGCCAAGCGAGCCGGCGGCCCGCGAGCGGCACAGCCGCCGCTACGACATCGTGGACGAGGTCGCCCCGATCGAGGGCGAAGTCGTGCTGCGCAAGTCGTCGCCGAGCGCCTTCTGGGGCACGCCGCTCGTGGCCCAGTTGCAATTCCTTGGGATCGACACGATCGTCGTCGCCGGCGAGAGCACGAGCGGCTGCGTGCGTGCCTCCGTGGTGGAGGGCTGCACCTATCGCTTCCGCATGCAGGTCGTCGAGGAGTGCACCTTCGACCGCCATCGGGCGGCGCACGCCATCAATCTGTTCGACATGGACCAGAAGTACGCGGACGTAATCCCGCTCGCGCAGGCGACGCAGTATTTGCGGAGCCAGGGCGCAGCACCTGCCGCGACGCCGGAGCCAGCGCTGGCCGGGGCCCGCTGAGGATCGATCCCCGCTTCGGTGACTCGGCCTACACCGGCGCTCGCTCACTCGGCCCTTTGATCGGCCGAAATGGGCGAGCGCCGGCGAGTCCCCATTTCTCGTCGCGGGTGGTCTATACTGCTGCCCATGTTCAGGATCGTTTCATCCTCCGCAGCGCGGGCTGCCGCGTGCCTCGCCGTCCTGCTTGCCCTCGCCACCGCCTGCGCGCGCTCCCCACAACCGGCGCCGGCCGTCGAAGCGCCCGCCCCTGCCGTCGCGATTTCCCCAGCCGAGTTGCCGCAGATCGATACGCCAGGCGCGGCGAGCCTGTCGGCGCCGGACGTGCCGCGGCCGCAGGATGACGGGGCCCCGGGGTGGGCTGAGACGATCCGGTCGGCGGAGATCTGGGCGGACGCGCGGGCGACGGTGAAAAGCGCGACGCTGCCCCGTATGAGCTGGGTCGAGGTGCTCGGCGGCGTCCCCGGCGGCAGCATCCTCGTGCGCTATCCGGGCGACGGCCACGCGACGCCGCCCGGCGAAGGTTGGGTTGCGCCCGGTTCCATCGAGCGGATCCCGCCGCCGCCCACGGAGGTGCTCCCGCGCGCCTATCCGGCCACGACCGAGTCGAGCGTGCAGCGCATCCAGGCCCCCTACCACTCACAGCTCGACGGTACGCCGTGGGCCGAGGCGAACTGCGGCCCCACCACGCTCAGCATGGCACTCGGCGCGTACGGCATCGACGTTGCGTCGGCGGAGCTGCGGACCCAGACGCTCGACGCGCAGGGCATGTGGGGCGACGAGGCCGGCACATTGCTCGATGCGCTGGCCCAGGTTGCGCAGAGCTACGGCGTGCGCCCGATCGGGCTCTACGGATCGCAGGGCTTTCGGCGCTGGTCGGTGGCCGACGTCCGCCAGCAGCTCGAGGCGGGGCGCCCGGTGATCGTCCAGGTCCTCTTCCGCGCGCTGCCCGGCCGGGAGGCCTCGCTGTACTACGGCGACCACTACGTCGTGCTCACCGGCCTCGTGGGCGACAGCTTCCTCTACAACGACGCGGTCGACTCCGACGGCGTCGGCTACGACCGGCTCATGAGTGCGGACACCTTGCAGCAGGCCATGCGGGCCAGCGACAAGCGCTACGCCTACACGGCCTTCGCCCTCGCACGCTGACCGGCGCGGCTAGTCCGGCAGGTCCAGGTTGTAGAACCGGACGGGATTGTCGAACAGGATCTGCCGCTTCACCCGCTCCGGGATGTCCTCGCGGGAGCGGAGGAATGGCAGGTCGCCGCCGAACTGATCGCGCTCGCGCTCATGTGGGAAGTCCGACGCCCACAGGATCACGTCGGAGCGGAGCAGCTCGAGCACGTAGGGGAGGGTGCGTTCCTCGACCTCGGCCGTGAAGAAGATGTTCCCG
>JAXDLH010000420.1:0-4139 GCA_034666705.1 Chloroflexota bacterium | reverse complement strand
GGGCGAGAAGCTGCGCGTCCTCTACTTCGGCGGCTTCATCCCGTTGCACGGCGTGCCGCTCATCGTGGAGGCGGCGAGGCTGCTCGGGCCGGAGTGCGGCATCACGATCGAGTTGCTCGGCGACGGGCAGGAAGCCGATATGGTGGCGCGCGCAGTGGCCGCTACGGCTCCTCACGTCCAGTTGACGCGAGCCTGGATGCCGGAGCGGGAGTTGATCGCCCAGCACATTGCGCGGGCCGACGTGTGCCTTGGCATCTTCGCCGACTCGCCAAAGGCGCGCGACGTGGTGCCCGCCAAGGTGTATCTCGCGCTCGCCTGCGGCCGGCCCGTGCTCACGGCAGACACGCCAGCAATCCGCGAGGAGGTGCTCTCCCGCACGGCGCCCGGTGGCCCGCCCCTCCTGACCTGCCCGCCGGGCGACCCCATGGCCCTCGCTGCGGCCCTCCGCCGGCTGGGTGACGATCCGGAGCTCCGCATGCGGCTGGGCAACGCGGCGCGGCGGACGTACGATGGCAGCTTTCGACCAGAGCTCGTCGTCGAGCCCCTGCTTGCCGTCCTCCAGGAGCTGGCGGGCTGAACGCCGCGGTCCGCGTCGCGGCCCTCACGTGCGGTGCGCTCGGGCTCGCGGCGCTCGCCTTCGCCCTCCTGCACGGCGTCGCCGATCTTCACATCCGTCGGTTGACGCTTACCCCAGCCCCACTCGCAGGGGCCGCGGCACTCGCGATCATCTATTTGTGGTTGGGGGGCCTGGCCTGGTGGGGAGTGCTGCGCGCGCTCGACCGCGACCCCTCCTTCCGGCTGACGCCGATCGAGGGCTTGCGCGTCTTTTTCGTCGGCAACCTGAGCCGGTACCTGCCCGGCACCGTATGGTTCGCCGCGAGCCGCCTGCTGCTGGGCAGTCGCCTGGGCGCCCGTCCCGAGGCGCTCGGCGCGAGCATGGTGCTCGAGCTCCTGCTGATCGTCACCGCTGGCGCGATGATCACGATCGCCACGATTCCTGCGACGCTTCGAGACACCGTGCAGGGGTGGCCGGCCGCGATCGCTGCGCTCGCCGGGCTGCTCGCACTGCACCCCCGGGCGGCGGCGTGGGCCTTGAACCGCCTCGCGCGGCGGCGCGGCGTGGTACCGCTGCGGCCGCTGCCCTACCCGCGTGCACTCAGCCTGCTCGCAGGCTATCTCGGCGTGTGGGTCATCGCGGCCGGCGCGCTGTTCGCGACCGCATCACTCGTGAGCCCATTGACGCTGGCGGACTATCCGGCCATCGCCAATGCCTGGGCGATCGCGTTTCTCCTGGGCCTCATCGCACCGTTTACTCCCGCCGGCCTTGGCGTGCGCGAGGCCACGCTGACGGTGCTGCTGAGCCGGTTGATGCCGCTCGAGGCGGCGGCCGAGGCAGCGCTCGCCTTTCGCGTGCTGCTCACGGGGACCGAGGCGCTCTGCGTATTGCCGCTGCTGCCCGGCGTAGCTGCTATCATCCGGCGGCGATGACACAGCGACACGCCGACGTCCCCGAGATGCATTGGGGCAGTGCCCCGGAGCTCATTGGCCCACGGCATGCCTACCGCGTGGGCCGCATTGCCGCCTGGCTCGCCGCTGCGCTGCCTGCTGGTCACGTGCTCGATGCGGGCTGTGGCGCCGGCACGCTCACAGAGCGCATCGCGCGAGGCGGCTACCACGTGACTGCGGTCGACGACTCAGACGAGTTCGTGACGCACGTGACCGCCCACATCGCGGCAGCCGGTCTCGCGAGCCACGTCACCGTCGCCCTGCAGGACCTCGAGACGCTCGATCTCCCGGAGGCGAACTTCGACGGCATCGTCTGTGGTGAGGTGCTCGAGCACGTGGCGGACGACGCAAGTGTGCTGCGCCACCTCCGCCGCGTGCTGAAACCTGGCGGGGTGCTCGTACTGACCGTGCCCGCCGGACCGGAGCGGTACGATTGGCTCGATCGGTGGGCCGGCCACCAACGCCGCTACGACGAGGCCGGGCTGCGGCAGCTCGTGAGCAATGCGGGTCTCGAGATCGAGCGGCTGGTTCGCTGGGGGTTCCCATTCATGCAGCTTTACGAACAGTTCGTGCAGCGGCCCGGCCTGGCGCGGGCGGGCCGGCCCGGGAACCAGCGCGGGATTCTTGCCCGGCTGGCCCGCTCCGCGCCGGTGGGCGCGGTATTCCAGGCGTGCTTCACCGCCGATCGCCTCTTCGAGGGCCGCGTTTCCCAGGGGACGGGCTTCCTCGTCCAGGCCCGGAGGCCCAGATGACCGAGCGCCACGCGCCCGTGCCCGCTTCGCACTACTCCGAGGAGATCGTCGTCAAGTTTGCTGGGCCCGACTACCGCGACTTCGTCGCGAGCGGCGGCCAGCGGCTTCGACCGCGCCTTGCCCGCTCCCTCGATCTTGCGCAATTAGCAGCAGGCGTGCATCTGCTGGACCTTGGCTGCGGCCGGGGGGAGGTGGCCGTACACGCGGCCCTGCGCGGCGCGCGCGTGACTGCCGTCGACTACTCGCCCGACTGTGTACGCCTCACGCGCGAAGCGGTCGACCTTGTGGCGTCCAGCGAGCTCGCCTCAGCGCACCAGCTCGACGTCGAAGAGGCGCTCGCCGACGCTACGGCCTTACCCTTCGCGGACAACACCTTTGACCGCGTCACGATGCTCGACGTGGTAGAGCACCTCTACCCCTGGCAGCTCGACCTCACCATGCGTGAGGTCCGCCGCGTCCTGAAGCCCGATGGGTTCGCAGTCGTCCACACCGTGCCGAACCGGTGGGCACTCACCGTTGGCTACCCCCTCCTGCGCCTCGTGCGGCCATCGCTTCCCGCCGACCCGCGAACGGACTACGAGCACGACGTGCACGTGAACGAGCAGACGATCGTCGGGCTCGGGCGCACGCTGCGCGGCGCCGGGCTGCACGCGCGGATCTGGCTGGAGAACCTCACCATGGAGCAGGCCCGCTGGCAGACGAGCTCGGATGAGTTCCGCGACGTGCGCGGCGCCTCATATGGCTTCTTCCGCAACGCCGGCGTGCGCACGCTCGCTCGCTTTGCGCTGCGCACTCCCCTCCGCCTGATCGCCTGCAACGACATCTACGCGATCGCCCGGAAGGGCGCGGGCTGAGCCCAGCCCGAGAGCCAAGGTGCAGCCGTCCGGTGGCGACGGACGCTCCCCAATCTATTGGACCAGCAAATTGTTCCGAAGCTTGCCCGCTCAGCGTCGGTCGTAGCGAAACACGCGCACGCCGTTGAGCTGCCATTGGCCGCTGCGCTGGCCCCACCGCGCGAGGGCCGCGATGAGATAGTCGCTGCCCCGCCCCTGGTCATGCGAAAGCACGGCCCAGGCACGCGACGCATTAGCCAGCGCCGGTGGCACCCGCTGTTCCACGTCCTGCGGCGTCACGACGTAGCGAGCGGTGTAGCCGGTCTCCCAGTCGAAGTCCAGCGGCAAGCCGACGCGTGGCGGCGCGCTCGTCAGGTAGAGATCCAGCGGCACCTCGCCCGCAAAGTGGACCAGGAAGATCGGATCGCCAGGCCCGCCATTCTGGCTGATGAGCGCGGCGGCAGTGCGCCAGTCTTCCTTCCGCTCGGCATAGTGAGCGCGCAGCCCCACCAACGAGAGAACCGCGATACCCGCAGTGAGCACGAGCGCCGCGATTCGGGTCCAGCGCCTCGGACTGCCCGCGATGCCAGTGACCATGAGGAGCCAGGGTGCCCCGATCACGGCGAGAAAGCCACGCTCCCGAAACGAATGCAGAAATCCGGACGCCGCGGTGGCGAGGACGAGCGGGAGCACCACGATGGTGAGCGTCAGCCCGGCGAGCGGTCCACTTCTCGTCCGGAGCGTCCACCCGCCAAGGGCAACCGCGCCGCCGAGCACGACGAGCGCCGGCACTCCCCAGCCCGCCGCATTGTCGGCGAGCGTGGCATTGGCCCAGCGCTGGGCAGCATCGAGCGGGGCTATGCCGCTCCAATCCTCAACGGAGGCGGCAAGGCCGGCCTGGCGGAAGAAGATCGGGAGCCAGGGAGCGAAGAGCGCCGCGATCGCCGCGTGCGCCGCGAGCCAGAGCACAACGCCGTGCACGGCGCGACGCCGCCACGCGTGCCAGAGCGCCACGATGAGCACGCCGAGCAGCAGGAACGCCGCATAG
>JAXDLH010000419.1:0-5541 GCA_034666705.1 Chloroflexota bacterium | reverse complement strand
GCTCCGCCTCACCCGACCAGGTCAGCGCTACATCCGCTGCGCCGGCTCGCTCGGCTGGGCGTTCCCCGCCACGCTCGGGGTAAAGGCGGCGCTGCCCGACACGCCGGTGGTCGGCTTCTGCGGCGATGGCGGCTTCTACTACCACCTCGCCGAGTTGGAGACCGCGGCCCGCTTCGGCCTCAACGCCGTGATGGTGGTGAACAACAACTACGCGCTGAACCAGGAGAAGAGCTTGATGGACGCGGCCTACGGCGGCGAGCAGCGCGGCCGGTCCGACGAGATGTGGCTTTTCCGCCGCGAGGCGAACCTGGCGAAGGTGGCCGAGGACCTCGGCTGTGTCGGCATTCGCGTCGAGCAGCCGGGCGAGATCCGCGGGGCGCTCGAAAAGGCGCTCGCTTCGAATCGGCCCGCGGTGGTCGAGGTCATCAGCGACGTGACCGCTATGGCGAAGCGAGCCTGGGCACCATCGCCGACCGGAGGGCACTGAGGGGCGTGCGCTTCGCTGCCGTCCGGCGGATTGCCCCAGGCCGTGGGAGTAGAGCCGATGGATGTGGCCCAGTTGCGGGACTCGATTGCGGCAACCCGCGAGGTGACCTACTTGAATACCGGTTGGGCGGGGCCGTCACCGCGCCCGGTACTCGAGCGCATCCGCGACATGCTGGAGCGTGAGGCCGCGGCGGGACCGGCAAGCCTCGAGATGCAACGTCTGGCGTGGGAGACGAACGAGAGCGCCCGCGACGCCGTCGCCGCGTTCCTCCACGCGGATGCCGAGGAGATCGCGCTCACCCACGGCACCACCGAGGGGCTCAACGTCGTCCTGTACGGTTACCCATGGCAGCCGGGGGACGAGCTCGTCACCTGCAGCCTCGAGCATGTAGCGCTTGCCGCGCCACTGCCGATCCTCGCGGAGCGCTTCGGCGTGGTGCCGAAGGTCGTGGAGGTCCCGCCAGACGCTAGCGAGGACCAGCAGCTAGAGCGGATCGGCGAGGCGATTGGGTCGAAGACGAAGCTCGTGGCGCTCAGCCACGTTCAATACTCGTGCGGTTTGCGCATGCCAATCACCGCGATCGCCGAGGCGGCGCACCGGGCGGGCGCGCTGCTGCTGATCGATGGTGCGCAGACGGGCGGCCAGATCGACCTCGACGTGCGCGCCCTTGGCGCTGACTTTTACGCGATCTCCGGCCAGAAGTGGCTGCTTGGTCCTCAGGGCACCGGCGCCTGCTTTATCGCCCGCGAGCACACGCGCACGATCAACCCGCTCTTCAACACGCATGAGATGGCCGATAGCCATCCGTTCACGGGCGAAGGGGGCATCCCGATGCCGCTGTTGCAGCGGTTCCGCGTTGCCTCACAAAGTCCAGCATTGATCGCCGGTTTCGGCGAGGCGGTGCGCCTCATGGGGGAGATCGGCATGGAGGTGGTCGAGGCGCGAGCTGGCGCACTCGCCTCGCGGCTGCGGTCCGGTCTCGCCGCGATATCTGGCTGCACGCTCACCGGGCCACGCGAGGGCAGTGTCACCTGTGGCCTCGTCTCAGTCGCGCTGGACGGCTGGCCGCCGCCCCTGGTCGTCGAGACGCTGTGGGACCGCTGGCGCATCGCCGCCCGTGCCGTCGCCGCGCCAGCCGCAATCCGCTTCAGCACCCACGTATTCAACACCGAGGCTGAGATCGACCGCGCCCTCGACGCCGTGGGTGCGCTCATAAATGAGGGCCCGCCCCAGGCCTGAGCCTGCCGCCCGGTTCTCCCCACTCCTATGAGCTGAGGGTCCACGGCACGTCGATCTCATCGCCGATCCGGCGCAGCTCCGCGATGGTGGCGGGGTGGAGCGGCACGCCGTTGGCGCGGCGGTCGGCCTCGATCGCTTGCTCCTCCTCGCCGGCATAGAGGACGCGCTCCTCGCCCGCCAGGGTCGGCGTCGCCCGCAGATCGTCGAGCATCTGGTCCATCATTGCCCGGAATTGCGCGAGCGGGATGAACGCGGTCACGTCGATCGCGGCGAAAAAGTGGCCAACCTTGCCGTCTGGCAGGTGCATGCCGAAGCCGTGCCCCGAGAGCACGCCGCACATGATGTCCACCCACACCGCGAGGCCGTACCCCTTGTGGCTGCTCGCCGCGGGGCTGCTGCCAAGGGGCAAGAGCAAGCGGCCCTCGCGGGCAGTCGCCGGGTCTGTGACCGGCGCTCCCTGGCGGTCGGTCACCCAGCCGGGCGGCATGGCCCGTCCCAGGCGCGCTGCCAGCGTGACTCGGTTGTGCGGCACGGTGCTGGTGGCCATATCGAGCGCCCAGTAGCGGTAGCGACCGGCCGGCGCGGCCACGGCGATCGGGTTCGTGCCGAAGCGTGGCTCGCTGCCAAACGTCGGCGCGACCTGCGCGCTCGCGTTCGTCATGGCGATGCCGATCTGGTTATGCGCCAGTGCCCGCTGCGCGTAGATACCGGCCGCGCCGAAATGGCGGCTGTTGCGCACCGTGACGACGCCAACCGCGCCGGTCCGCGCCTTGGCGATCGCGATCTCCATCGCGTAGCGGCCGACCGTCGCGCCGGGGCCGCTGTCGCCGTCGACCAGCGCAGTGTTGAGGGTCTCCTTCACGACCGCGATGCGTGGTCGCATATTCCACGCGCCGCTGCGCACGTTGCCGACGTAGCCGGGGAAGAGCGCGACGCCGTGGGTATCCTTGCCGAGGAGGTCCGCCTGCACCAGCACGTCGGCGGCGTCGCGTGCCGCCTGCGGCTCCAGCCCGAGGGTCGCGTAACAGCGTGCAATAAAGCCGAGCAGCCGCGTGCTGTCCACCCGGACGGCCTCGTCGTCGCGAATGCGGAGCTTCCAATCATGTGCGATGTCGTGCGACACGGCATTCCCTCCGCAGCGTGCGGGCAGCGCCATCATATCTTGCCCGAATGCTTGACGAGTCCGCGAGAGCCCAGGTATCGTCGGCCATAGACCCTCGGTTGGTCCGGTGCACGGCACCCGGGAATCCGCGACAAGGGTTCCATACAAGAGGAGAGGACCATGCTGACCAAGGAACAGAACGAGCTGCTCACCCGAGTGGGGCCGGGTACGCCGATGGGCGAGCTCTTGCGGCGCTACTGGATGCCCGTCGCCGTGGCACAGGAGCTGACTGAAGAGAACCCAACGAAGTTCGTCCGCATCTTCGGGGAAGACCTCATCCTGTTCAAAGACAAGAGCGGGAACGTCGGGCTGATTCAGGACCACTGCGCCCATCGTGGGGCCTCGCTGCTCTACGGCCGGGTCGAGGAGCGGGGCATCGCTTGCGCCTACCACGGCTGGCTCTACGATACCTCTGGCTCGTGCCTCGAGTGTCCGGCTGAGCCGGCTGGCTCGATGTTCCACCTCACCGTCAAGATGCAGTCCTATCCGGTCCAGAAGCACGTCGGGCTCTACTGGGCATATCTCGGCCCTGCGCCGGCGCCCTTGATCCCGCCGTACGACGTGTGGGCTCGCACGGATGGCTACCGCACCGTCGAGGTCTATCCGCGCCTCGACGCCAATTGGGCGCAAGCGATGGAGAACTCCGCCGATCCGGCCCACCTGCAGATCCTGCACCAGGACTCGATCGGCCGTTCGCGCAAGCCGCCGAACACCACCCGCGGCTTTACGGACGACGTCGAGAGCTTCGACTTCTATGAAGTGGACTACGGTCTCATCAAGCACCGGGTCTACAAGAACGGCTTTACCGACGAGCACCCGTTGATCTTCCCGAACATCCTCCGCCAGGGCGACGCCACCCAGATCCGGGTGCCCATGGACGACGAGCACACGAACATCTTCTTCGTCCACTTCCGGCAGGGCCAGCCGCCCGAGGGCTACGACGCCGAAAATCCGCCGGTCACGTACGTCGAGCCGTTCAAGAGCCCGGTCGACGCGCACCACCCGTTCGCGAAGATGCGCATGGATATGGTGCTGGCGCAGGACCACATGGCGTGGGAGACGCAGGGCCCGATCGCCAATCGCACGGTCGAGCGGCTCGCGACCACTGACCGAGGAATCGTGATGTACCGCCAGATGCTCTTCCGCGAGGTCGAGCGCGTGCAGCGCGGCGAGGACCCGCTGGCGACGATCCGCGACCCGAACCATCCGATCATCCAGACCCACCTCCAGGAGACGCTGGACGAGTGGTCGCGCCAGGCCCAGCAGCGCTCCCTCACGCCCGCAGAGAGCTCCGCGAGCGGCGGCTGGTAAAAGTGGGGGTCACACACCCCAGCGCATCGGCCCGGCGCGGGGCCCGCAGGGGGCCCGGTGCCGGACCTGTACGGGCGAGGCATGCCTCGCCCGTACGGACCCCGCGTACCATCCGCGACTTTGATGCACGCCGGGCAGGGGTTCGGGCGAGGCCTGCCTCGCCCGCCCTCCAACGAAGGGGGACGCGGGTCAGGCAGGCCTGACCCCTACGGGCGGAACGTGGCCACGAGCGCACCCGACCTATTAGCGGAGCATTGCACCTGATCCACTAGCGGAAAGAAGGAGCCACCGATGCAATCACGACAGCGCGTGCGGGAGCGCATGCCCGAGCAGGAGCAGCGCGTCCAGGACTACGAGTGGAATGAGGTGCGCGGCCGCGATGCCGCCATGCGTCAGAAGCTCCTTGCGGAGCGCCCGCGCGTCGTGAAGTTCGACTCGGTGCCGTGGGAGCAGTCGCGGGCGGCGTACCACAAGGTCTTCACCACCTATGACCTGCCCACCGCCGAGCGCAAGCCGTGGATCTCGCTCATGGGTACGCTGCGGGTCATGATGCAGATCATCCCCACAGGACATAAGAACGGCATGCATCGCCACATTGCGGAGGTGCCCTTCTACATTCATCAGGGCAAGGGCCACGAGGTCCACGATGGCCGGCGCCACGACTGGGAAGAGGGCGATCTGATGATCGTGCCGCCCTACTGCATGCACCAGCACTTCTGCGACGAGGGACCGGCGATCCTGGTCTACTGCCAGGCGGGCCATGGCCCCACCGTGGCGAACGCCGCGGGTGGCGAGCAGGCCGAGTCGCACGAGAGCTGGAAGATGCCGGAGGACGGGAAGGCGCTCTACGATGCCAACGGCGACCTCGTCGGGTACCGGCGCGGCGACGTCGAGTTCGTCTTCCGCGCCGATTCGAGCACCAAGCAAGCGCTCGCCGCGCGCACGTTCGATCAGCCGCCGGCGCCGAGCCACGAGGTGAAGGACCCCTACGAGTACTACATCCGGCAGTTCCAGGAGGAGTGCTACTGGCGACAGAACGTGCCCCAGGTCGTTCGGCCCCAGATGCGCACGTGGTACGACACCCGCAACGGCCGCACCCTGTGGTACCTGCACCCCGAGCTTCCGGAGCTGCAGGTGGGCATGAAACTCTTCGAGTCCTATCTCATGGAACTGCCGCCCGGCGGCCGTTCGGGCAAGCATCGGCACCTGGGCGACGAGGCGCACTTCATCATCGAGGGCAGCGGCTACGACGAGATCGACGGCGTGCGGTGGGATTGGGACACCCAGGACGTGGTAGCGATCCCGAACCTGGCCACCCACCAGTCGTTCAACGCCGATCCGG
>JAXDLH010000418.1:0-5828 GCA_034666705.1 Chloroflexota bacterium | reverse complement strand
CCGATTCCTTCTTCTCTTTGTTGACCGATACCAGCGGGTCGAGCGGGGTGCCCCACACGCCGTCCACCACCTCGATGTCGGTCTTGGGATCGCAGCGGGTCGTCATCGCCCAGATCACCTCCTTGAGGTTGCTGGGGTCGACGTCCTCGTCGAGGATCACGATCCAGCGGCCGTTGCGCGTGTTGGCCAGGGCGGCGTGCGCCACCTGCTTCGCATGGCCCGGGTACTGTTGCTCAATGGCGATCGCGCGGATGTAGCCCATGTGGCCGCCCGTGTTCACCACGTGCGACACGCCCGCCCGCTCCAGGTCGGCGCTGCCCGCGCGCCCGCCGTCCTGCCCGCGCCGGTCGCCCGCATACGCCCCGGGCCACATGGGCGCGCCGCCGCCCAGCATGGGGTTGTTGCGGTGGTAGAGCGCCTTGATGCGGATGACCGGCTGCTGCTCGCCGGTGCCGATCGTGCCGCCCGAGTAGTAGCCGGGCCACTCGCCGAATGGGCCCTCGTCGCGCGCCTCAACCCACGGCGGCGGGATCTCGCCCTCGATGGCGATCTCGGCCCACGCCGGGATCGGCAGGCCCGTCACCGGTCCCTTGATGACCGGCACTGCCTTCTGGCGCAACCCGCCGGCATAGTCCAGCTCGGACTGGCCGTACGGCAGGCGCGTGTGCCCCGCCATGAACATCAGTGGGTCCTCGCCGAACGTCGCCACGACCGGGCACGCCTCGCCGCGATCCCAGTAGCGCTGGCAGATGATGCGCCCCTGTTGGCCGGGACTCATCCAGAGACCGAGCAGGTCTTTCTCATGCGCCTCCACGCGGTAGGTGCCGACGTTGACGTAGCCGCTTTCCGGATCTTTGTTGATGATGCAGTCGTGGGTGCCGATGTAGCGGCCGCCATCGGCGGCGTGGTAGCGCGGCACCGGGAACTTGAAGACGTCCACCGCGGCGCCCGTGAGCACGTTGTCCATGATGGGGCCGTTCTCGACCCACTCCGGTGGGATTGGCGTCACATTGCGCGTGCGCTCGCGGGTCAGCCGCGCCAGCTCCTCCGGGGTCTTGCCTTCGACGTCGATCCCGAACGCGAGCGCGCTGCGGATGCGGCCGGCGGTCACATTGGCGGCGATGCGGTAGCCCGGCGGGTAGCCCTTCACCTTGTCGAAGATGATCATCGGCGGGTTCGGGATATTCTCCGCCACGACCTCGAGCAGCGCGCCGATCTCCTCATTCCAGTCGGCGCCCTCGATGACCGTGTAGTTCGGGTCCGCCTCGATCGCCGCATCGATGAATTCCTGCAATCCGTCGAAGACCGTGGTCATGGTTCCCCCTCTTACGAGATGTCCCACACGTGGCTGTTCCAGGCGGAGTTCGTCGCCGTGATGCCGTTGAGTCGGCTGCTGGCGAGCACCAGGTTGGCGTTGTAGAGCATGCTCAAGTTCACGACGCGATCCGTGATGTGGGCGATGGCCAGCGATGCGGTCTGCACGCGCTCGTTCATCGGCACCGTAGTGAAGTAGCGGTCGATGAGCGTATCGAGCTCAGGACTTACGTACCGCATCCGGTTGTTGCCGCGATAGTTATTCTCCGGCAGCGATGATTCGCGGCCAAGGAAGCGGTTCAGCAGCGTCAGATTGCTCGGCTGGTTGACGAGATCAAAGCCGGGAAAGTTGGCGCGGTACTCGCGATCCGTTGCCTGTTGGGGTGAGACCAGGACCGGGTCGACGCCAATACCAATGCGCTGATAGGAGTCGGCGACGGCGAGCAGCAGCCCCTTGCCGATCTCGACGCTCGAGGTGGTGCGGATCTCGATGCTGAGTTTCTGACCGGCGGCGTCGTGGTAGAAGCCGTCCGCAGTCTTCGTATAACCCATACCTTCAAGGAGTTGGGCCGTGCGGCGCGGGTCGTACTCGTACCGGACGATGCTTGGCTCGAGCGCTTTATACTCCGGCTCGTTCGGTCCCACGAACACGTGCGCGGCCGGCACCAACCCCTGCATCAGACTGTTCGCGAGCTCCTGCCGGTCGAGCCCGTACATCAGTGCGCGTCGGAACTGCGGGTCGGCGATTGCCGCCGGGTTCGGGTTGAGATACTGGGGGAATGCGCAGAGGCAGCCGGCGACTGCCAGTTGCAACTGGATCTCCGGGCGCTGCTGGCGGATCGTATCGGCCTGGTCGAGTGCGAGCCCGCGGCCAATGGTGCCGTCGACCGTGCCGGCCATGAGCCCGGCGATCATCGTGTTCGGGTCGTCGATGAACTGAACCTCGACCTCCCTGATTATCGGCTGACCGAGCACGTAGCTGTCGTTGGCGACGAGCAGCATGTGGCTGCCGGGCACCCAGTCGCGGATCCGATAGGGGCCAGTGCCCACGAAATTCTGGGTCCAATACGGCAGGTCGATGAAGCCGGCCTTGTTCTCGTTGTAGGCCTGTTCCAGGAGATGCTTGGGCAATGGCAGGAGGTGCTGCTCCGTGAACATCGCGTCCGCCTCGATGTACGGCCGGTTCCAGTGGGCCGTCACCGTGCGCGCATCCACGACGTCGACGCCTTCGAGAAACTGAAAGGCGCGATCGTCGAACTGGGGCAGCTCCTTATCCCGTTCGACCACCGCGGTGAAAGCCAGATCGTCGGCGGTGAAGGGCGTGCCGTCGTGCCAGCGGGCACCCTCTCTGATGCGCCAGGTGGTCTCCATGCGGCCATCTGGCAGGACGCGCCAGTTGCCGTTGTCGACGGTCGGCACCGCCTCCGCGAGCCTCGCCTGGAGGGCGCCTACTTCATCGGGCACCGCGAGGCCCACGTGAATGAGTCGGGAGGCTTCGGCCACGCCGGGCACGCCCCCAGATCCGGAGCTGTTGATCTTGTCGTTCAGTGTTGGCGGATTCCCCTTGATCGCTATGGAGATGCGCTTGGGCCCGGTCGGTTGCGCGGCGCCGGCCGCGCTGCCGCCAGGTGCGGGCGATGCTGGCCCCTGCGTCGTACATCCCGCCAGCAGAATCAGCGCCACCAATCCGGTCGGGAACGTTCGAAACCTCATCGTTGCGTCTCCTCCTTCCGGGAGTCACAGGCAGACGATCGTGTCATCCTTGAGCGAAGCGAAGGATCAGGAGCCCCAAGATTGCCGTCGCGGATCCTTCGCTTCGCTCAAGGATGACGCTTGCCCTACCCTCGCGCCGGCGCTTCCGAGGCCAGCTCGTCGATGAAGCCCGACGCATCGAGCTCCCGCAGATAGTGCAGGTCCCACAGCGCCGTCGCCTCGACCTCGCGCGCCACCGGATACTGCAAGCAGCACAGCTCATAGGCGTTGGCGATTGCGAGCGGATCGGGGTACGGCTTGAGCGGCAGCCGCGCCATGCTGCCAGCACGTCCGGCTCGGCCGCCCTCCGGGAAGGCCGCCGTCGGTGCCCGCAAGAGCGCCTGGGCCTCGCCCTGCTGCGTCTTCGCGAAGTGGATCGTCATGACCATCGCCTTCACCAGGCGCTCGCCCAGCCGATCCTTCTGGTGCAGCGCGGTGAGCGAGGTGGTAATCGTCGGCCCCGTGACCATTGGCAACGGCTCGAGTTGGAGCACGTGGAAGCCGTTGTTCACGAACTCCTCCGTGTTCCCCGCCACGAACGTCGCGTCGGCGGTGCCCGCCTTCATCGCCTCGAGCTGCGCGCGGCGAAACTCCTCACCCATGTAGTCGGCCGCCACGACCCACTCGACGTCGTCGAGGGCCAGGCCGCCCCGCATGATCTCCAGCATGTGGTTGCCGCGAATGTGGTGATAGCCGCCGATTGGGTCCTCGATCGCGGTGTCGGCGATCCGCTTGCCCCGCAGCTCGGCGAGTGCGTTGATCGGCTCGCGCGTCACCACCGTGTCGCGCACTCGATTGCCCGGCGAGGCGAGGCACACGATTGGCTTGCCTTGCGCCACCTTCGCGTACGGGCTGATGTGGTTGCCGGCGACCACGTCGACCGACCCGTCGAAGAGCGCGGCCTCGGCGACCGACGAGCTCTCGCAGAAGTCCAGGCTCGCCAGCGTCATGTTGAGCTGCGCCATGACGCCGGACTTGTCTGCCAGCTCCCAGATCGTCGAATGGCCAGCCCGGTACTGCGCGTTGATCTCGATGGACTCGTACTCCGCCACCATCCCCTCCAGCGCGGAATGCTGCCTTCCGCGAGCTTGACCACTCTCCTGCGATCGACCGCCGTGCGCTCCCCCTCGACCGATGTGGGGGGCGCCTCTGACGTCACCGACTGCGTGTTAGCGACCAACAATGAAGATCAAGATCGGGATCAAAGCTGAAGCTGGAAACCGGCCCGAGCATATCACACCCCGGCCCGGCACTCGCGCGTCTCATACCAAATCCCATTGAACTGGGCGGGGGCTGGAGCCTATGATCGGGACTGACCCATCTAACCGTCAGGCAAGGAGCCCCCGTGGCCGAAGAGCGCCCAGCGGGAGTGCTGTCCCGGCAGCTCATCCTTTCCCTCTATCTCCCCTCGATGATGCTGTCGCTCGGGCAGAGCATGGTGGCGCCGGTCATCCCAGGGCTCACCAAGTCGTTCGGGGTCACGATCGGCGAAGCCTCCCTCGTGTTCGTCGCGCTCAGCAGTGGGGCCCTGGTCGCGACGTTTCCCGCCGGCTACCTCATGGACAAGGTCGGCCGCCGCCCAGTGCTGCTGGCCGGTCCGATGCTCACCGCCGTCGCCTCGTTCATGACGCCGTGGTCGCACTCGTTTCTCGAGCTGCTGTTCTGGCGCTTCCTGATTGGCGTGGCCAGCCAGCTCTGGATGCAGGGCCGGCTGCTCGTCATTACCGATTCGGCGCCACGGAATCAGCGGGCTCGGCAGATGCAGTGGATGATGGGCATGACGCGGTCCGGCCAGCTTTTCGGTCCCTCCGTCGGTGGCTTCCTCGCGGCGGGCTTCGGGATCTGGATTCCCTTCGCCATCCACGCGACGCTGACCCTGGCCGCTATCATCCCGAGCTTCACGCTCATTAAAGAGACGGCGCCTGGCCACCGGGGCCGGGCGGAGGACGCCGCGACCGTGAACGCTCAGGGGTGGCGACCGCTGATTGCGTACATGATGACCTTCCAGATCGCTGTGTTCTTCGTCGTCCAGCTCGCCGCGCAGCTCGCCCGAGGTGGGCAGGAGCAGGGCTCGCTGAACCTCTACGCGGTCTACGCGTACGGCATGGGTCCGGCGACCCTGGGCTTGCTCAATACCGCGGCCATCGTGGTTGGCGTGCCAGTTCCCTTCCTGACCGGGTACCTGATGGACCGGTTTGGGCGGCGGGCGGTCATTGCCCCCGGGTTCGCCGCGTACGGGTCAGCGGTGGCGCTGATGTCGCTGACCGCCTTCTTTCCGCTCCCACTGACCTTCTTCCTGGCGAGCTACGTGCTGGTCCAGGCCACCGCGGGCGCGACCGGCGGGACGATGCAGGTGTTGGGTGCCGACCTCTCGCCGCCGTTCAACCGCGGCCGCTTCTTCGGCATCTGGCGCACCGTCTCGCAGCTCGGCGCCACGCTCGCGCCCGCTGGCTATGCGTTTCTGGCCGAGCACGTGAGCTACGGTGTGGGCTTCGTCTACCTGTCGCTGTGCGCGCTGGTGGTGGTCATCGGCGTCGGCGGCGTGCTCGGCGACACGCTGACGCGCGCGGACAGGGGCGACCGCGAGGCCCCAACCCGGGAGCCGACCCCGGCGGGGTAATACCGGCGCTGGTCCGGCGCAGGTGTGGCGCGTTACGTTCAGATGCGAGCTAAGCCAGTGGACCGAGTTGAGTGCCAATTGCGGCGACCAACCTTGGCGTGCGGAAGGGCGGGGGCTGGTCCCCCGCCGCAACACGGCGGGG
>JAXDLH010000417.1:0-8091 GCA_034666705.1 Chloroflexota bacterium | reverse complement strand
GACGAGGACCGTCGCCACACCACCCGAGAGCGCCGAGAACTGGACGCCCCACAGGTCGGCGACCACGCCGGACTCGAACTGGCTAAGCTGTGGCCCGCCGTTGGTAAAGACGCCTTTAACCGCTTGCACGCGACCGCGCAACTCGTCGGGCGTGACCAGTTGGTCGACGGTACCGCGCAGCACAGTGCTCACCGTATTGCCGAGACCGGTGCCCGCCAGCATAAGCAGCGATACCCAGAAATTCGTCGAGACCGCGAAGGCGCAGGTGCATAGCCCATAGAACGCCACGCCCGCGAGCACCCACCGCGACGCGCGGTCGCGCCGAGGCAGCTTGTTGACGACCAGCGCGCCGGCAAGCGCGCCGATCGACGCCGCTGAGTAGAGAACGCCGAGGCCCTGCGCGCCAACGTCGAGGATCTCTTTCGCATAAATGGGCATCAACGCGCGAGGCCCGCCAAAAAAGGTGGCGGCAAAGTCGAGCACCATGAACCAGAGCAAGATCTGGTTACTCCACACGAAGTGGACGCCCTCCTGCAGTGCGCCCAGCGACACGGCGCGCCGGCCGCGCGTCGCGGTCTGGCGACTATTGATCAACAGCAGCGCGCCCAGCATCACCACCCAGGAGGACGCATCGACCGCGTAGCACCAGGCGATACCGCCGGTGGCGAGTACGAGGCCGGCGATCGTCGGGCCAGCGATCTGGCCAAGGGTTCGCTGGGTGCTGTTCAGCGAAAGCGCGCTCGTCAGCTCTTCACGGGGAACAAGGTTCGGCACCAGCGCCTGGCGAGCGGGATTCTCGAGTGCCGTCGAAAAGGCCGCGAGCACGTTCGCCGCATAGAGAATAGCCGGCGAGATCAGCCCGGCGAGCGTGAGCGCGACCAGTGAGGCGGACACGCAGAGCTGCGTCAACTGCGTGAGCATCATCAGGCGTCGGCGGTCGAGCGCGTCAGCGAGCACGCCGCCGAACAGTTGGAGGCCCATCTGGGGGATCGCGCGCGATAGGCCGAGCAAGCCGATCTGGAGCGGCGACCCCGTCAACTCATAGATTTGCCAGGCGCTCGCGACGGATGAGAACTGGCTGCCAATCCCCGAGACGACGAGGCCGTACCAGAAGATGGCGAAGTCGCGATGGCGAAGAGCAGCGGGCACACGCTTCCCCGGTGGGCGAGATCGGTGACTGGCCCATAATACTTCACATTGCGAAGGATGGCGAGCACAGTACGATTGGATAGGAGGGCCGATGAACGACGAGCAGCC
This sequence comes from Chloroflexota bacterium, assembly GCA_034666705.1. GTDB lineage: Bacteria > Chloroflexota > UBA6077 > UBA6077 > SHYK01 > JAXDLH01. The sequence continues at coordinate 6,834 of JAXDLH010000417.1, read as the reverse complement.
GGCCGCGCGCATCTCGCCCGACGACGCGTTTCGCAGGTACGACGAGTCAGCGGACGAGCTCTTCTACATGCAGCCGCGCCTGGTCACGCACATCGACGATGCGGCGATCGGCGCGGTGACGCAGCTCTACCGCGAATACTTCCCGCCCGGCGGCGCGATCCTCGACCTGATGAGCAGTTGGGTCAGCCATCTGCCACCTGAGGTAACGTACGGGCGCGTCGTCGGGGTCGGGATGAACGAGCCGGAATTGGCCGCCAACCCGCGGCTGACCGAGCACGTCGTCCAGAACCTGAACCGCGACCCACAGCTTCCCTTCGGAGACGGGGAATTCGACGGCGCGGGGCTCTGCGTGTCGATCCAATACCTCGTGCGCGCGCCGACGGTGCTGCGCGAAGTCGGCCGCGTGCTCGCACTGGGCGCCCCGCTGGTCATCACCTTCTCCAACCGCTGCTTCCCGACCAAGGCCGTGTATATCTGGCAGACTCTTGGCGACGAGGACCACGGCCGGCTGGTCGAGCAGTATCTTCGTGCCGCAGGCAATTGGGCGTCGATCCAATGGCTGGACCGTTCCCCGCCTCAGCCCGGCGCCGACCCCTTGTTCGCGGTGATCGCTCGCAGCACAGGACCCTGGCAACCGGCCGCCTCATCCGACCCAGCCCCACCCGACATTTGACTCGCTTCGCGGTGTGCCCCTATCCTGGCGACAACTCAGACATATGGCGCCCGCAACCCGCAGCGACAGCCCACCAACCATCGGCGAAGGGAACTGGTCATGCAAGCCGCAGCGCAACGCACGCTCGCGCTATCAGATTTGCTCGCGGGCTTGCCGGACGAGCTCCTTGCCCAACTCGCAGCGCATGCCCGCCGGCGGACGTACCGGCGGGGCGAGGTCATCTATCACGGTGGTGACCCGGGCGATACGCTGCACGTGCTGGAATCAGGCACAGCCAAGGTTACCGTCCTGTCGCCGCACGGCGCCGAGACCGTGTTGCGGATCATTGGGCCAGGCGAGTGCCACGGCGAGCTGGCGCTTATTGACGACAGCCCGCGCTCGGCCACGGTGCAAGCCCTCGAGCCCGTGGCGGCAGTGACGCTGCACCACGACGACTTCCTGAACCTGCTGCGGACCAATCAGGCTGCGAACGAGCGCGTATTGGCTTCGCTCGCCAACAAGATTCGCGATCTCACGACGCAAGTATCGGATCTCGCCTTTCTCGACCTCGAGGGGCGGCTCGCGAAAAAGCTGGTCGAGTTAGCTGAGACGCACGGCACGCCGCTTGGCAACGCGATCGAGATCCAGCTCCCGCTCACCCAGGAGGACCTTGCTGGGATGGTGGGAGCCACGCGGGCGAGCGTGAACAAGCTCCTCGGTTGGTACGAGGATCAGGGCCTCATCGCCCGGCGGACCCGACGGCTCGAGATCACCGACCTGCCCCGCCTGCGGCGCCGAGTGTTGTAAGAGGACTCGCGACGGGACACGCAAAGCGCCTTCCGTCGCCAATGCGTCGTGGAATCGCATGAGGGCCCGGTTCGCGGGCGACGGACCGGGCCCTCATGCTCGGCGCGCGGGGGAGGAGCGCACCGTTTGAAACCTCAACCCCGCTTCAGAACGACGGCGTGAGCTCGATCGACTCGCTCAGCATGGCGTCCTGGCAATGCCATAGTCCGCCGGCAATCTCCCGGCAGCGGGCGAAGGCGTCGTCCGGCCCGATCTCGGACCCGCCGGCCACAAGTTGGGACGTGCCATAGATATCCAGGAGGACGTGCGCTGGCACGTCCGAACCGTTCGGACGAGTGCGCGGCACCGTCTGCGCGATTGCCTGCAGGACGTGCGCTGCATACGCATACTGACTCGCTTCGTCGAGCGCAGCCCAGGCCGGGTTGTTGATGCCGGCAAGCTGCAGGTGGACGACCACCGGGACTCTGGTAGATGGATTGAGCTCGATCCTGGTGACGCCGGGCAGCCCGGTGCCCGCAGGCGCCGGCACCCGATAGATTGCGTCGCGGATTGCGTCCTGCGTGAGCATTGCCCACGCAGGATCGACGTGGGCCGCACGGGCATCTCCGGCGGGTTCGCTGGAGCCGGAGGCAGCCGCGCGCCCAGCCCCCGACGCCCCGTCGCTGCGGGGAACCCAGGACACCACAGCGATGACCATGAAAGCCAGGAGCGCAGCCACCAGACTGATGAGGACCCAAGGGCTTGGCCGAAACGCGAACCCCTCTCGCTCCAACTCGTACATCTCTAACACTCGTGCTTGAAGACCTGCCGGGGTCGGCGGGTGGCGCCCGTGATACTCATCTGACTGCATGGAAGCACCTCCGTCCAAAAAGGGGCTTGTGACTTTTGTGGGAAAAAGAATGGAAATCAGCGCCCGGGCGTAAGCTCGATGGCCTCGGTAATCAGCGCGACGTCACATTGCGCCACACCATTGGCTTGGAGTTGGCACGGCCACATGATCGTGCCGCTGTTCTCCGCGAGATCAGCACTCCCATACAGATAGGAGCCGTAGAGACCTGCGACGAGCCGTGCGGGACCACCGGAAGCATCCGGGCGAGTCCGCGGCAAGATCCGTTCGATCGCCTGCAGCACGTCCCGGAGGTATGCACGCTGCGCTGCCTGGGTGATGGAATTCCAGGCCTGGTTGTTGACACCCGAAAGCTGCAATGAAAGCACGACTGGAACCGGCGCGCCCGGATGGAGTGCCATGGCGCGAATAGTGGGGACGGCGGCGCCTTGTGGCCCGGGCACGCTGGCCACCACCTCACGGATCACATTCTCGGTCACCGCCGCCCATGCCGGGTCCAAGGCAGCACTGGCAGAACCGGCGTCGGCTGCGGCAGTCTGAGCCGCGCCGGCCGCCGTTCCGTCCCACGGGCCCCCATCGCGCGTCGACAGCGCAAAGATGAGCGCCGCGATGATGGTCCCGCACGCAACGAGCAGGATGATCAACAACACTGGGCTGGCGTTCGGCGGCAGCTCGTCGCCCGTGAGCTCATAGAGCCCCAGCGCCGGGCCGCCATATCCCGCCGTCCGGATCTTTGGATCCCCGTGTTTATTTGTCCGCATGCTCCATCCCTCTCCGCACCTGGCTGGGCGATGACCGCCCGCATGCGCCAACAGTAGAGGGACCCGCCGAGCGCCGCTGTACGGTGGACAACACACCGGCCGTCGGCTGCGAGCCAGGCGAACTGTCGCTCAGCCGACACCTGAAATATCGGGTGGACGACAGACTGATGAGAGCAATTCAGGAATCATCGGCGCGAGCGGAAATTCGGGAGTGGTCGAGCACGGGCCAGGGACGTCTTGCGAGCGGCTTGGCAAAGGGCATTCGCGGCCAGTGCGTCACGACAAGCCGGTACGGGTGTGGCCGCGTCTCGCTTGACACGGCGCTACGGGACCCCGTAGCGTGACGCAGCTCACACTATTGCGCGCTAATCAGCTACGTTGAGGAGCACCGGGCACAATGGCGACGGGAGCACTTCGAATAGCGGCTGAAGAGCCGTCACCGAGCGAACGGCCTCTGCGTCTTCGCGACGATGTGCCGCTTACAGCCAGACAAACACGTATCTTAGCAGCGCTCGCAGCATACGACCTCACTGTCATCCGCGCCCGCCTTTTGAAAGACGGCGTGATGCCCGCGACCTGGGTCGACGAAGCGATCCTCGAATTTCGACGGTACCTCGCGCTGCGTTTGTTCAGCGATCGGCGCACCTACGTCTGCAGTAAGCAGGTCGATACCGTATGGCACGCAGCCATTCTTGACACGCGGCTCTACGCGGACTTCTGTGCGCGGACGTTTGGCGAATTCATTCACCATCATCCGGAGGAAGCGCCTATCGATGCCACAACGTGGCGAGATTTCGAGGTGCCCTACTCCAGACTCTTTGGCCAGCCCGGTCGCATCTGGGAGCGGTGGCATCCATCCCCCGCAATAGATCAAGCGTAAAGCTCGCACTACGAGGAGAGGAATGCAAGGAGATTCGTCAGCATTAGTTCGTGTAGTCGGTTATGACGAGGCAGCCTCGGACGCAACGTATCGCGACGCGGCCGAGGTTCTGCAAAGCGCCTCAGGTGGACGCGGGCGCAGCCGCAAGGACCTCTTCAACCACCTCGTATCCCGCACCCCCAGCGCGAGTGAGCAGGGCAGTGAGGATGGATCCTTCGTGGTGGTGGCGCGGGATGGCACGTCTCGGAATCGCATCGTCGGGGTGGCGGTCGCGGTGAAGAACGGCACAGTCGGCTGGTTCGGCCACATCGCCGTTGACGAGGCGTACCCGGTACCTCAGGAGCCGGATCCAACAAGTCCCTGGGACCTGCTGGAAGCCAAGCGGATCGAGTTGCTCGAGCGCCGTGGAGTAACCACCATCCACCTGTTCGCCCAGGAACGATTGTATGCATTCGATCAACGTCATGGCTTCCAGCCAGACGACCTAGCGTTTAACGTTTACCGAGGAGCGCCGTCCGCGGCGCTCCCGCCACTTCCTGCGGGTATGGAGCTGTCTGCACTGAGCGGAAGCGATCTGGGTGCGCTCCTTGCCCTGGACGAACAGGCAACCGGGGAGCATCGCGGCTGGCTGTTCGATCCCGCCCTCCCGAACGCGTGGGGGGTGCGCGATGCGGGCGGAAAGCTCCTGGCGTACTCGTATCAATTCCCACATGGGATCGGACCCATAGTTGTGGCGAGCAGCGACCCGGCCGTTGCAAGACCGCTCGCGCTCCATTTGCTATCGAAACGAGAACCGGGACCGGTCATCGCGTTTGCGGGCGGACCCGCCCGGGGATGGCTTGGGAACAATGGCTTCGCGATCGAGCCGGGCGTGCAGCGCTGGACCCGGGTCAAATCGGGAGAGTCCGCAACGCCGACCCCGCAACCCGACTGGATCTGGAACCTGTTCTCCCTGGGGATCGGCTGAAAACCAGGCGGTTGCAGCCCTTTGGATCGTCGGCCGCACGGCGCCCGACGCCTGCAAATACATGGGAGGAATACATGCTCGTATATCGGAATCTCGTCGACTCCGACGACATCTCGCTCGGCCTCGTTCTCGAGCGCGCCAGGCACGAGCCGGCGCTCCTGGAGCGGATTTGTGACGAGCCGGTGGCCACGCTCTATGAGCTCGGCGTCCGGATCGACGCCGCGTTTCTCAAGCAACTCCTCGGCATTCAAGGGGCGACGAATGAGGAACTCGTCGAGGTGCTCTGCGCTCGGCTCGGCGGGCAAACCCAGAATTGTCGCGACTAGCACGAGAGGGTTCGACGCGCATGCAGAATGCGCACGGTCAGTCGATGATGAAGTCCGCCTGCGCGAGGAATGAGGCCGGCAGCTCCAGCGCAAATGCGCGGGCGGTCCGCCGATTGACGATGAGATCGAAACTGCGGGGAGTCTCCACTGGCATGCGAGCCGGGGACTCACCCCGCAGGATTCGGTCGACATATCGTGCCACTTCCCGGTATGCATCCGACGTGCGCGCCTCATATGCGAGGAGGCCGCCGGCTTCGACGAAACGTCGCCATGGCGCGATTGCGGGCAGGCGTGCCGCGGCGGCAAGCCCGGCGATCTGGTCCGCGAATCTCCCACTGACGACGGCTCGCTGGATCACGACGAGCCCGTCCGGCTGCTCGGACAGCAGGGAGCGAAAGACATCCTCGATCATTGAGCTGGTCGTGATTGGCGCGCGGAGCAGCTCGATGTTCCGCGTCGCCGCCACGCCCCAGTCAGCGCCCTGGTTGTCCGACCAGCCGAAAAGCGCCACCCTGGAGACTCCCTCCACCGCGGCCTTGAGCTGCTCGAGCCGCTTGACCTCGACATCGGGACCCACGTTGGCTGTGCCGGTAACGTTCCCACCTGGCACGGCGATCGACGCCACGAATCCATCCGCGACGGGATCAACGCTGCTGCCCATCATCACAATGGGAATCGTCGCTGTAGCACCTTTTGCGGACCGTACGGAGGCATTGGTTGCGCCGAGAATGACCGAAGGATTCGTCCCTACCAGGTCGGTGGCAAGTTGGGGGAGTAGCTCGTCGTTATTGTTCGCGAACCGCGCTTCATAGGCGAGATTCTCGCCCTCGATATACCCCAGGTCACGCAACCCCTCGGCGAGGCCTGGGAATGCCACGGAGAAATGCTCCGTGAGGCTGCCGGAGGCCGGGGCCATCCCCACCGTGAGATAGCCGACGCGGTGCACGCGCGGCGGAGCCGGTATGGCATCAGGGACCGTGGCGGTGGCATTGCATGCCCCGGCGAGGAGCCCGGCGGCACCCAGCCCGGCGGTGCCGGCCAGTCGCAGGAATTCGCGACGACGGAGCACCATACCGCCTCCTCGGCTAGTTTTTTCGCCGGCCGGAGTGTACGATTCGTCACATCTAAGGTCAACAGTTGTTACGCTCCGAAATGAGAGACGATGCTGCACCAACGGCGGCGCGCCGTAGAGGACTGGCCGCAGGCGCACTTCAGGGGCGGCCTCTTCATCAAGTACGCGACCGTGCTCGTCGCGCTCGTCAGCGTTGTACTTCTCACCAGTGGATTGTTCCAGGCCTACGCCGCCTATCAGCAAAACCAGGCCGCGACGGCCCGGCTTCACGAGCAGCAGGCGATCGGCACCGCCGGCCGGATCGACGAGTTCTTCAGCAAGATCATTGGTCACGTTACGTGGGCATCGCGCGTGCCGGATGGCACAGCGCCGGATCTTGCCGACCAGCGGTTGAGTCGATTTAAAGAGCTCCTGAGTCTCGCCCAGGAAGTCTCGGAGATCCGCTACGTCGACGCCACAGGCCATGAGCAGCTCGTGGTCAGCCGCACGGGTCCCACGGCCGCGGGAAGTGGGCGAGACTTT
>JAXDLH010000416.1:0-12176 GCA_034666705.1 Chloroflexota bacterium | reverse complement strand
GCGGACCTCCGCCAGCAGCGCGCCGCCGACCTCCACCAGATGCTGCTCGCCGACCTGGTGTATCTCCCCCTCGTCTACAACACCGACATCTTCGTCTACCGCAAGGGCATCGTCGGCCCTCGGGTCTACCAGGGGCTGGGCCGCAACTCGACCATCAACGTCCACGAGTGGACGATGGACTAGCACGCCTACGCTACGCCCCGACCCTCAGCGAGACGGCTGAGGGTCGGGGCGCATCCCCCTGCACTCACCACTCGCCAGTAGACAGAATCTGTGCCACAATGGCAGCCACGTAGCTTGCAGCATGTGGCGTGCCTAATGCACCAGAACCCGCCAGGTGACCACCCGGGCGAAACGGACGACGCTGGCCGAAAGCTCCATGCGCGGCTGCTCGCCGGCGATCCAACCGCGCCCAGCGAGCTGGCGGAGCGCTATCTGGATAGGCTCACGAGCTGGCTTTGCGCGCACTTTCACCGCATGGACCCGCACGACCTCGAAGAGATCGCGATTACCTTGATCCTTGATCTCGCCAAGCGCCCTCAGCAGTACGATCCAGCGCGCCTCGGGCTGGAGTCGTATCTCCACATGGCCGCAAGCCGCGATGCGGCGAATGCTCGGCAAGGAGGGGCACGGCGCGCAGCTTATGAGACGCCCCTCGACCCTGTCGAACTTTCCGAACGCGCGCGGAACTCTCTGGTGAGCGAGGATGCAGACCCAGCCGAGCTCGTGGTGCAGAGAGAGGCGACGATGATGACGACAATGTGGCTCGACGAGCATTTTCCTGGCCCGGACCGCGCGTTGGTCCAACTGCTCGTCGCCGGGGAGCGCCACACGGTGCCGTATGCAAAGATCCTTGGCATCGAGCATCTGTCGGAGCTGGACCAACGGCGCATGGTGAACCGGGCGAAGGACCGGTTGAAGAAGCAGCTCCGACGGCTTGCGCCTCCGGACTTGTCCGATGGCTGACACGCAACGCCTGCGCCGCGCAGCCGAGCAGGCACGGATGGACCCGTTCTTCCTCGCCGGTGCGCTCCTGCCACTCGTCACTCGCGAGGGACTGGACGACGCATCACTCGCCGCCCAGCTCGGCTGTACCCCCGCCGACCTGCCCCTCGTGCTGCTCTGCCGCCGCCCGGACCGCGCCTCCGCCACCTTTCGCGCCGATGTAGAGCGGATTGCCACGCGCTTCGGGCTCGACGCGCTGGTGCTCGTCGAGCTGTTGAACCGCGCCAGCGCCTACGCGATCGTCGCCGCGGCCGACGCGGAGGACACCGGCCTCTGGCTCGTAGCCGCACGCGACCGCGAGCCGCCGGAGGGCGAGCCCGCCCCGGATGACGGCCCCGAGGACGAGCCATGACGGCATTGTGGGTATTGGAGACCGCCGGGCGCTTCTGGGACGCCGCGGGCGGCGCCCCGGCCGATTTCCCCCGCGACCTCGGCTCCGCAGTCTCGTGGGCCACGCCACTCTCGATCGTCAGCCTGCCGCGGCTATGGACGGGATCGATAACCCAGTGGCTCTCGGAGACCCGCGAGCTGGCGCCCGGGGTGACCGAGGGACGAGCCCTTCGCGCGGCGACGTATGCCAGCGCACAGGGTGGGTTCATCTTCCTCGACGGCGCCGACCCGGAGGACGAGCGCCGCTTCAGTCTCGCCCACGAGGTCGCCCACTTCATCGTTGAGTACGTGGAGCCACGGCGGCGCGGCGCGGCGCGGGTGGGACCGGGCGCGCTCATCGTCATGGGGGGCGGCCGCGCGCCGAGCACTGCGGAGCGAGTCGCGGCGGCGCTCGCCGGCGTCGAGCTGCTGCCGCAACTGCACCTCATCGATCGCACCCCGACCGGCCAGCCGCGGAGCTACGCGGTCACCCGCGCCGAGCAGCGCGCGGATGAGCTGGCGCTCGAGCTGCTGGCGCCGGTCGAGGTGGTCCAGGCACTGCGTCCCGCGTCCGAGGGTTGGGCGCCACTCGCCGCCTGGCTCAGGCCGACGTTTGGACTGCCGGCCGCCGTCGCCGAGGAGTACGCCCATCAGCTCGCCCCGGCGACCGGCAGCCCATTCGCCGCACTGCTGCCACCACGCCGCCTGCCGGAGCAGCCCAGCCGCTTGCCGGAGCAGCCCGAATGAACCGGAGCGTCACGTCGAACTTTGCGTCGTTCGCGCGGAACAGTGATTGATGGACACGACAGATCTCAGCCAACTCACCGCGAGCCCCGGCGCCTTCGAGGAGCTGTTCGGCGAGCAGCTCGCCGCCATCCTCGACATTAGATCCTGGCACCATGGCGAGGATCCTGTCGAGATGCTCGAGACCGTGGCTGCGGGGGTCGCGGCCGCAGTGGAGGCCGAGGCCCGCCTGCTCAACCCGATCCGGGCCCAAGTGTTCCCACACCTCGCCACCCGGCCCGATGCGCCGCCCGGCGCTGGCGTATACCGGGCCACGGTCGACGACCTGCGCGGCATCTACGAGGGGCTGCTCTTCACCGGTGCCGTCGAGGCGTGCGATGCGACCTCCTTCACCCATGAGACGCTCTCGCTCAGCTTCACCCAGATCGGCGTGGGGCTGGTGACCTACCAGGGAAATCAGGACACCTGGGTGCAGCGGATCTTTCGCCGCGACCTGCACGAGTCGCTCGGCGACCCCGCTGAGGAGGCGCTGGCGCTGCTCGAAAAGCGCAGCCGCCAGGATGACGAGGAGGCGCATCGGCAGGCCGATCTGAGCCAACTGGCCCGCCAGGCGATTACCGCATACGCCACCCGTGCGTTCCTGCTGCACCACTCCACCGCGACCTGGCGCGTGGGCCGCGGGAACCCAGCCCCCTTCGAGCTGCTGACCGGCGCCGCTGGCTCGCTGGACATCATGATCGAGGCGACGAAGCTGCTGGAGGAGCTGATCTGCGGCCACCGCAAGTTCTTGTACGTGCCACCGGAGGTCAGTACCCGCCTGTTGCGCGTGATCGCCGGGGCGATGCAGCCGCTGGAGTACGCCATCGTGGGCACCCTGCGCGACACGATCGAGCCCATCATCGAATCGAGCCGCGACTACTACGACCACCGCCTGCCCACGGCGAGCGACACCACGATCGACGGCCGGCGGCTCACACCCCGGGAGTGGATTCGCCGCTTCGTCGACCAGGTCGCCTCGCAAGTCGTCGTCGGGCTGTACCGTGCCAGCGAGCTCACCCCCGCGCACATGTTCTTCGCGCACGTCGACCACGCGCACGAGGCGGCGCTGATCGCCCTGGCCGATGGCCTGCTGCAGCCGCATCGCGGCACGCCCATGCTGCTCGATTTGGCCAAGCAAGTCTGCGACGTCACGTTCGGCCCCGAGAGCCTCGCCGCCGCGCTCCAGCTCGGCTACACCCGCGCCGGCGCGCCCCTGCAATACCTCTCGGGCCGCCACCCGCACTGATTTGGCAATGCTCTCCGCCCCCGATTTCTGGGGAGGGGGGTCGGGGAGAGGGCCTCGCGAGGCCGGGAGAGAAGGCCTTTCAAGGCCAAAGGAGAACACCATGAATAACCAACCACCCAACGGCCAGCGCGGCCTGCCGCTCGACCTCGCCACTGTCGACGCGACCATGATCAAAGCGGTGCCTGCGGAGGCGCTGCAGCGGCTCGCCGTCGACGCGGCCGCCGCGGGCAACACCTGGCCGTCGGACCCACTCCGCGATGGCGCCATCGGCTTCACGATGTTCGACGCCCCCAGCAGCCAGGACAACCTGGTGACCGTGCTGCTCAGCGCCGCGCGAATCGGCGACGCGCCCTCGCAGGCGCTCATCCGCATTCGCAGTGGCGACGGCCGCAGCTACGTCGGCACGGTCGTGGCCGGGCCCTTCGCCGAGCCCGACGGCCTCCGGGCCGACTCGACGGTGCTCGTCACCGTCGTCACCCGGGGCGGGATCTTCGTGCCGCCGTACCACGGCCGCGTCCACGTGGAGATCATGGGGGAGGAGCGTGACGGCACGCTCGTGCCGCCGCGCTACCGGCCGCTGCCGAACAGCCCGGTGTTCCAACTGAGCGAGGCCGAGATGGCCGCCGCCCTCCAGCTCGAGGGGGACATCCGCCTTGGCCAGATGGTGGGCCACGAGAGCCTGACCGTCGCCGTGCCCTCGGCGCGCAAGGACGTGCTGCCCCGCCACCTCGCCATTCTCGGCACCACCGGCGGCGGCAAGTCCACGACCGTCGCCGGGCTCGTGCAGCAGGCGCAGGCCACCGGCTGCGCGGTCATCCTGCTCGACGTCGAGGGCGAGTACACCTTCCTGCACGAGCCCACGAACGACCCGCGCATGCTCGCGGCGCTGGCGCAGCGGGGCCGCGTGGCCGCGGGCGTGCCGAACGTGCACCTGCTGCACCTCGTCGGCCGCGACACCGCGAACCCCGACCACCCCGCGCGCTCCACTTTCTCGCTGCAGTTCGCGCGGCCCTCCCCGTACGCGCTCGCCGAGGTGATGGGGCTCAGCGAGGCACAGCAAGAGCGGTTCATGCAGGCGTACGAGGTCGCCGAGGCGCTGCTGCGCGACCTGGACATCTTCCCGAAGAAGGGCAACGCCGAGCAGGAGCAGCTCGCGCTGGAGATCGACGAGTTCGAGCGCGGCTACCCACGGCTGGAGCTCCGCTTCCTCATGGACGTCGTGGCCGCTGCGTTGGCCAGGATCGAGAAGGACGATCTGAACGGGCTGCACCCCAACGACCCGAGGCTGCGCGAGCACCCGGACAAGCTGGCCCAACGGATCAAGAGCGCCAAGCTTTCCGCCAGCCCGGTCTCCTGGCGGGCGCTGCTCGGCCGGCTGGGGAGCCTGAATCGCCTGCGCGTGTTCGACCGATCGAATGATGACGCGCCGCCGCTGAACTACGCCGACCTGCTGGAGCCCGGCCGGGTGACGATCGTCGACCTCTCGGACTCTGGCTCCCCGGTGTTGAACAACGTGGTAATCGCCGATCTGCTGCGCGGCGTGCAGGAGGCGCAGGACGCCGCCTACGAGAGGTACGAAAAGGCGCAGCGCGCGGGCGACACCGCCGAGCCGCCAACCCGCGTGCTGCTGGTGATCGAGGAGGCGCACGAGTTCCTCAGCGCCGAGCGGTTCGACCAGATGGAGAACCTCTTCGAGCAGGTGGCGCGCATCGCCCGCCGCGGCCGCAAGCGCTGGCTCGGGCTCGTCTTCGTGACCCAGTTGCCGCAATCGCTGCCTCGCCAGCTCTTCGGCCTCGTGAACAGCTACATCTTGCACAAGATCGCCGACCCGCAGGTCGTGAGCACCCTGCAGCACACCGTGAGCGGCATCGACGAGTCGCTCTGGCGACGGCTGCCAGGGCTGGCGCCGGGCCAGGCGATCCTCGCCTTCCCCCACCTGGCGCGTCCGCTGCTCGTCGCGGTGGACCCTACGCCGGCACGCTTGCGGCTGGTGGACTGATGGCCGAGCTGCAGGTTCACTTGCTGCGCTTCCGCGCCGAGGTGATGGCGCCGCTGCGATTGCCGCCGGCGACCGGGGCAGCGCTGCGCGGCGCCCTCTTCGGCACCCTGCGGCGGCAGTTCTGCGTGGCCGGTGGGGGGCCAGCGTGTGGGCAGCCGGCCCTCGCCGCCGACTGCCCGGTCTGCTTCCTGCTCGCGCCGGTGGACGAGGACGACCGGCGCGGCCGCGACGTACCTCGCCCCTACGTGCTGCGGCCGCCGCTGCGGGGGCCGCTCGCCTACGAGCCGGGCCAGACCTTCGAGTTCGAGCTGGCGACGTTCGGCCGCGCACTCGGCCACTTCCCATACACCCTGCTCGGCGTCGAGGAGATGGGCCGCGCCGGGATGGGGGCGCGGCGCGAGGGGGGATTCCGCCTGGACGAGGTGTGGGCGGTGAACCCGCTGCGAGGCCGTCAGGAGGCCGTGTACCAGCGCGCCCGCGGCGCGACGGTGCACACGCCAGGCCTGCCGGTGAGTGAAGCCGACGTGCACGATGAGGCGGCGACCTTGGCGACGCGCGGCGGCGCGGAGCGGCTGCGGATCGAGCTGGAGGCGCCGCTGCGGCTGGTGGAGGGCGGACGGCTCGTCAAGCCAGAGGGCCTCGCGTTCCGCACCCTGTTCGCGCGCCTGCTCGAGCGGCTTACGGCGCTCGGCGCGCGCTATGCCGGCAGCGCTCCGCCCCCGGACGTCGCCGGGCTGCTCCGCCAGGCGAGCGAGGTGCAGATCGCGGAGCGGCGGGTCGAGTGGCAGGAGCTGTTCCGCGGCTCCGGCCGCCACGAGCGAGCGTTGCCGATGGGCGGGCTCGTCGGCGGCGTCACGGTCGAGGGCGACCTGGCGCCGTTGCTGCCGTGGCTCGTATGGGGGAGTCTGACGCACGTAGGCAAGGACGCCGCGATGGGCAATGGCCGCTATCGGCTGGAGGCGCCATCGTGACCGAGACGACCGTCAAGCCCCGGAGCCGTGTACCGATGCGCTCGATCGACGAGGCTGCCGAGCTGCCCGACGGCTGCCTGCTCGTCGACCAGCCCGGCGCCTTTATTGGCAAGCACAGCGAGCGGCTGCAGCTCAGCGTGAAGGGCGCGCACATCGGGGAGCGGCCGCTGCTGGGACTGGAGCACGTGCTGGTGCTCGGCGGCGGCGTCAGCCTCAGCTCCGATGCGATTCGCGCCTGCGCCGAGCGCGGCATCCCGATCTCATTCATCTCGCGCAGCGGCGCGCCCTATGCCAAGCTGATCTCTCCCGAGCTGACCGGCACCGTGCAGACCCGTCGGCAACAACTGCTCGCCTTCGACGACGCGCGTGGCGCCCAGCTCATTCGCACCTTCGCCCGCGGCAAGCTGCTCAACCAGGCGGCGCTGCTCAAGTACATGGCGAAATATCGGGCGCGCGTGGACGTGGAGATCCACGAGATGGCCCGCGACGCCGCCTTCCGCCTCGAGCACCTGGCGAACCGGGTGGAGGGCGTGCCCGGCGACAGCGCGGACGCGGTGCGCATGACCGTGATGAACCTGGAGGCGCAGGGGGCGCGGCACTACTGGGAGGCCGCGCGCCACCTGGTGCGGCTCGACGACGAGGTCGTGTGGGCCAGCCGCGAGACGCGCGGCGCTGCGGACCTGGTGAACCAGTGCCTGAACTACGGCTACGGCATCCTCTACGCGCAGGTCGAGCGGGCCGTGCTGCTGGCAGGACTCGACCCCTACGCCGGCTTCCTGCACGAGGACCGGCCCGGCAAGCCCAGCCTGGTGCTCGATCTCGTCGAGGAGTTCCGCGCCTTCGCGGTGGACCGCTGCATCTTCGCCCAATTCAACCAACGGGTCGCGCTGGCGCAGGATGCCAGCGGCCGACTCGACGACGCCACGCGGCGCTCGCTGGCCGAGCGGGTGAACGAGCGCCTGGAGGGCGACGAGCTCTACGAGGGCCGCCGTCGCCGCCTCCGCACGATCATCCAGTCCCAGGCACGGCGCGTGGCCACGTTCGTGCGCGGCGAGGCGCAATACAACCCGTGGCTGGGGCGCTGGTGATGGGGGTGCGGACGATGCACACCAACTGCCGATTTGAGGAAAAGGACCGCCAACTCCGCACGTACGCTCAAGGCGTGTCCGACGAGAACGGCGGCGCGGGGTTCCTGTTCCAGATCGCCTCCGCTGCCGGGACCTGCCGTTCCAGTACCCCCGGAGTGTCGTCGAAATATGACACCTCGTGTTTCCGGAGCAGCTGGATGAACTCCCACAGAGTCATTCCGAGCCACTCAGCGGCCCAACCACCCGAGATCGTGCCGCTGCGGTACAGCTCGACGTACGCCAAGATCTGCAGCTCGCGCGCTGCCTTCTCGGGCGAGGATCCCAGTAGGGCAATCGCGTCCTCCGGAAGGGGGACTTTTATGGTTCGAATCTTGGTCTTGGCCGGTCGTGACATAGCCATAGATTGATTGTACTTGGATCAGCGACTGTGCCTCGGAGGCCACAGCTCGCGTTCATTGTTGCTGGAATCCCGCAGGAGGGGTGTCTCATGATGCTGGAACCAATTCCCACGCTCGATGACCTAACACTATGGGCACGTCGATCATTCGAGCGTGCATACGAGCAATCTGGTTTTCGCCGTCCGCGCTGCAGCAAAGAGGATTTCGCTGCCGGCTATCTTGCAGCGGTCATGAACCTACGAGTCTGGTCGGTATTTACGGAAGAAGCCCAGGGACGGCTCAAGCCACCCACGAGCGCGTCGGCGTGATATCAGCCCTAAACGAAGTGAAGGGAAAACTTGGGGGTACCTCAATGCCCTGGAACGCGGACGAGTATCGTGATTTCTTCGTCAAGCAGAATCGCTTTGAGCCTTACGAATTCCAGATGCGGGCGGCGGAGATGCTGGCGGAGCGCAAGAACCTTGTGCTAGCCGCACCTACAGGCGCGGGTAAGACGCTTACCGTGCTAACGCCGTTCCTTTTCGGCGGCTGGGTGGATCGGCCGACACGGTTGATCTATGCCGTGCCGCTACGGACCCTTGCACAGGGGATCTATGAAGAGGCCCGAGCGCTGGCCCGCCGAGCGGGGAAGGATCCGGACGAGTTCGTCCGGATGCAAACTGGCGAGCAGCCCGACGATCCGTTCTTTGAGCTTGGAAAGATCGTCGTCACCACCTACGATCAAGTCCTAAGTGGGCTTCTTTCCGGACCCTATGGACTGTCTGGTAGTCTCCACAACATCAACTCGGCGGCTATTGCCGGCGCGCTCGTCGTTTTCGACGAGTTCCACCTCATGGAACCGCAGCGCGCCTTTCTTACCGGTGCTGCGGGACTGCATCTTTTCCGTGATTTGACTCAATGCGTGTGGATGACCGCGACGGCCACGAGCCCACTGTGTGACGAGCTACGGAGCGCGGTGGGGGCGGAAGATGCCAGTCCATCCGAGGCAGAGATCGCGGACCTGCCAACTGTGGCCAAGGTAACCCGCACCCTCACGCTCGAGGCGCAGCCACTCTCGGCGGAGTCCGTGCTCCGCGCCAGCTCGGGCCGCACGATCGTGATCTGCAATACCGTGCCGCGCGCACAGGCGCTCTATCACGCTTTGCGGGCGGAGTTGCCGGATGACGTCCCCGTACTCTTGCTTCACTCACGATTCTTCAAGACGGATCGCGCCGAAAAGGTTGCCGCCCTGCGCCGCCTATTTGGGAAAGAGGCTAGTGGGCGTGCTGTGCTGATCGCGACCCAGGTGATCGAAGCGGGTGTCGACATTTCGTGCGACGATTTGCACACTGAGCTGTGTCCGATGAATGCCCTCGTCCAGCGCGCCGGCCGCTGCGCTCGCTACCCGGGAGAGGACGGCACGGTGCACGTGTATCCCCTGCTGGAGGACGCCCCGGCATGGCTCCCTTACGGCACTCTCCAAGCTCCGGACGAAACGCTGGACGCGACACTCAAAGTGTTGGAGCAACACACTCTGTCGAGCCAACCACTCACACCTGGTGTTTCCGGCCAATGGGTCGAAATGGTGCATCGAAAGCTGGACGAGTCTACGCTCAGGGACGGCTGGCAACAGCGGCTCGACGTCATGCTAGGACGGATCCACCAGAACTCGATCCAGCGCAACCCAACGCGCGTGTCGGACCTGATCCGTGAGGAGAGCGTCGACGAGATCAGCGTGATCGTGGCCAAGCCGGCGAACCTGCCTGACGCGCCAGGGAAACGAGAGGCAGTTTCGATCTCCCGCTGGCAATTACGCCCATTCGTAAATGACGCAAGCGGCGTGGAGCAGTCGCCCAGGGCTTGGACTTGGTCCTTCGGCGATGCAGATCCGGGGGTGTTGCCGCATTGGGAGCCGCTGGAGACTGACGCGCAGCTCAGGCGAGCGTTCGTCGTCTGCGTTTCACCCGCCGTCGCTTCCTACTCAAAAGAAGCTGGCCTGGAGATTGGAACGTCGGGCGATGAGGAGAGTCCCGAACGCGCGCTTCCTCCCAAGCGAGGCTACAAGCCACTTCACCGCGAGTCATGGGCAAAGCATGCTCGCGCGGTAGCCCAAGCGGCCGAACGCCGCACGATCGAGCAAGATGGGGTGCCGGGGTTTCTCGGGAACGGCCTGGAGGCACGCTTCGGGCTGACCGCCGCGGAGGTTCAGCGCGCTGCGTACGCGAGCGGTGTCTTGCATGACCTGGGCAAGCTCCAGGTATCGTGGCAGCGGTGGGCGGAGGCCTGGCAAAAGAAGAAGGAGGCCGGCTATGAACACCTCGAGGGCCTCGCTCACACTGACTTCGACCCCGACAATTTCGAGGATCGAGCTGCGAACCGTGGTTTCCAGCCCCGACGCCCGCCGCATGCTGCCGCAAGCGCGCTTGTGGCGTGTGGGCTGCTCGCTCAAGAACTGAGGGTTGCTCCAGAACGCGAGGGCCTACTCGCCTCCGCAGTGCTCGCCAGCGTATTGGCCCACCACGGCGGATGGCTGCCCCATGCGCCGGACATGGGGATCGATCCACTCTGGGCTCGATGGCAGCCTGATCTTGCAGCGGCTCATATCGAGCACACGAGCGCCGCCTTGATTGATGAGTTGTACCGACAAAAGAACCGAAGCGGCATAGTGGGCGAGCTCCTGGATGTGACAACCACGCTTGACACTTTGCGCGACGCCTGGCCGCTCGTGAGTTACCTCATGCGCACACTGCGCCTCGCCGACCAGCGGGCGACGGCCGAAGGGAGCGAGGGTGTCTGCTGATCTGACCTTTGGATCATCCAAGCAGACCGGGACTCACGCCGACGTGTTCGCGGCAGTTGGGCTCGCCGACCTGCTTGCCTCGGCGGCGGGTAACTCGTCCGTTCGTCTATTCGAGGACGGACCACGCTTTCGCGTGCAGGTCGCAGGGGCGATCGACCTGCTAGAGGATCTTCACCCCACCCCAGGCTATCCGTTCCTGCAAGCCAAGACTGAAGCAATTCCCGCTGGCATTTCGAGCGTCGTCGTCGTCTCTTACCAGGATGAGCGCAAGCGCGTCGATCTCTACAACCAGACTCGCAAGGCGATCCGCGAGAAAAAGGCGACGGAAGGCGATCCGGGCATCGCCGAGATCTTGCAGAACAACCGACCCCGGGCCGACTGGCGCCTATTGCAGATTCTCAACGTGCTCCAAGGTTTTAACAACACCAACCGAATTCATGTCGCAATGATGGGCGTTGACCCTGACGAGCTTCGGCAGCAACTCGTGGAGGGGCTTGCCAGACTGCAAGGTGGCGCTCCCTCCGGCTTGAGCTGGGGTGTCTCCGCCGTGCAACTCTTCAACCCCAATGCGGCCAAAGGCTACAGCGCCCTGAAGCCAAAGGGGACCGACCGCAACGACCGAACCAAGGAGCAGTGGACTGACTCGCTCACCGAGTGGCTCCGTTACCGCGGCTATTTCGCCTGCGCCTGCCCCTTCTTCATGGGGAGCAAGGGCGAGCACATTCGCGTACTCTGCCCGGTGCCGGCCGATATCTCGCTAGCCGGCCTGCAAGAGGTTGCGACCGAACTGCGGACCGCATCCATCTATGGAAATGCTCCTAAGTTAGACGCCCTAGCGGTGATCAACCTGGCACAGATTCTGATCAGGCGGTCCGAGTTTGGAGACCAGCCCGTTGGCGTCGGCGCGCTCCTGGGTATTCACCTGGCCGGGCGAACACCCGCGCGCGTGATCTCGGGTCTCTCCATCACAAACTATCAGTCGCTCGGCCAGGCGCGTGCGGTGTCTGAGCTAACCCAGCTTGCCTTGCCCGACTGGTTCGTGATCAACAGCCGAGATGATGCAGACGATTGGCTGGCGATCCTCGACGAGCATCGGCGTGTGGTCGCATCGCTGCAGGCAGACCATTCGGACGAGATCGGGCTGCTCATCTCCTACAGGCGTTTCCTCGAGCAACGGGGCAAGACCGCAGCCGACGCGCTGATTGATTTCATGGGCGCGTATGGCGCCTTCCTCGTTCCCGCACGTGATCGCGGCCGGCGCTTGCCGGCGTTTACAACGGCGCATGCACACCGCGTGATTGGAGGACTGATGGCGGACTATGTGGAGATTCTCGGCGCGCCCGGGTTCCAGGCGGTCGCGGGTGCGATTCGGCGGGCTACGGTCAGTGCACAGGCTCTCAAGGCGATGGGTGGGCGGGACTATCGGGAGATTCGATATGACCTGCTCCCTGAGATACGGCGCAAGCGGGCATTGCCCAATGGTGACCAGCTAGTAGAGACATTGTCGGATTTTCTGGCGAGCTACAACTACGAAAATG
>JAXDLH010000415.1:0-2836 GCA_034666705.1 Chloroflexota bacterium | reverse complement strand
CGCCGGTTTTGGAGTACCTCTCGCATGCTGGCCAGGTCGATAATCTCGCCCACCGGTGTTCTCCTTCATTATGTGTTTCAGCTTCTTTGCTGAAACGCGCGGGAAGTGCGAGCTGTTCCCGGGTGGTCGGTTGGCCTCGATCGCCGCTTGGCTGGTGGCTCGGGGCAAGCTCGACAGAACTATGGCCGTGTGTGGTTGCGGAGGGCGTGGCGGATCGTTAATGGCGAGTTACGAACAGCAGCCCGGCTGTCGGCTAGTCGGAATGCTCCAGAAGACTCCGTAAGCGCTCCGCGATAATCCGGAAATCGGCGAAGAGCACCTCACGCCAGCGATCGAAGGACTCCTCCGGTTGAATGAGGACAAAGGCCGGGTGGATTGTCGCCAGTACGTGCGGCGCGGCGTCGGCTGTGAACCACTGGCCACGCTGTTGCATGAGCTTGAAGTCCTTGCCAAGAATTTGCTTGGCGGCCGGCGCACCGAGGCAGCCGATGAGCGCAGGTTCGACGATCTCGAGTTCTTCGTCCAGCCACGGTCGGCAGGCATTGATCTCGCTTTGCTTCGGCGGACGGTTCTTCTTGCGCTTACCAACGGGGATCCAGGGCCGGTGCTTGACGACGTTGGTGATATAGACGTCGCCGCGGTCGATGCCGGCGCGCGTAAGAGCTTCATCCAACAGCCGACCCGCAGGGCCGACGAACGGAATGCCCTGGGCGTCCTCGTGCTCCCCCGGCGCCTCGCCGATGAGCATGAGCCGGGCGTCCGCGGGCCCGGCGCCGAATACTGTTTGCCACCCGATCTCGAATAGTGGGCAGGCGCGACACTCCCGCGCCGCCTCACGGACGGCGTCCAGTGCCTCTTCGCGATCGGCGGGGTCCCCGAAATCGCGTCGCCAGTCATCGGGGAGCTTCGGAAGTGCCATGATCGTCTCGTCCAGTATCTCTTTCCATACTAGACAGAAAACTAGACAGAAAGCGAGATATATGGGAAGCACTATTCTGCCGCGGCGCGCAAGTCGTACCGCAGGCGAACGTGAGGGGATTCTCTGACATTTGAGGAAAGGCACGAGTGGCGATTATGGCGTGATGGTCACAGAATGCGAATTCTCGCAGCCAGGAGCGCGTGGGTCCGAGTTGGATCGGCCGTACCGCGGTACGATAGTTGACGTCGTGCCACCGCACCCGAAGCATACTTGGAGGTAGCCATCCATGAGCGCGAATGTGCCGCAGCTGCTCACCGGCCGGCGCGCGCTCGTCCAGGGGGTGCGGGACGAGCGGAGCCTGGCGTGGGGCATTGCCCAAGCGCTTGCCAACCATGGTGCGGAAGTAGGATTCGCGCTCGGGCCGCGCGCCGACGAGGCGATGGTGCGCCCGCTGGGCGAGCGCATCGGCGTCACCTTCATGCACCGAGCTGACGTCCAGAGTGACGACGAGTTGGACGCCCTGTTCGCGCACTGGGCGGACGAGTGCGGCCAACTCGATATCCTCGTGCACTCCATCGCATTCGCGCCGACCAGGGAGCTGCGCAGGCCTGCCGCAGAGACGTCACGGGCGGGCTTTCAGCGGGCAATGGACGTGAGCGTCTACTCACTCTTAGCCCTTGCCGGCCGGGCCGCACCGCACATGGTTGGACCGAATCCGAGCATCGTGACATTGACGTTCGACGGCGCGCGCCGCGCCTATGCTGGCTATGGCGTGATGGGGGTGGCGAAGGCAGCCCTGGAGGCGGGAGTGCGCTATCTGGCGCATGACCTCGGCCCACGGGGGATCCGCGTTAACGCCATCTCACCGGGTGTGGTCGCGACGACGGCCGCCACGGTCTTTCGTGGCTTTGAGTCGGTTCTCGATCAAGTCGAGCAGCGGGCGCCGCTTCGCCGCAACGTCACGATCGAGGATGCGGGCGGTACGGCGGTGTATCTTGCCTCCGACCTGGCGCGTGGTGTGACGGGCGAGGTGATCTATGTGGATTCCGGCTTCAGCATGACCGGCCCGGTCCTCGGCTCGACTGACTGAGCCGTAGCCTAGCCGACGATCACAGTGCGATCACGTCTGCTCATTGCGCCCCGCGTATGGTTGATCAGACGCGAGCCGGCGACTAGACTTCGAATTGGCGTCATATCGTAACAATTGGTCCGGATTGTTACGGGACGCGGTGGGCTCGGCGACACGATTCGAGGTGGCGATGCGGGCATTACTCGTGCATGAAGAGCCAGCGGTCCGCCAACTTCTCAACGTGGTGCTGGCAGAACGGGGCCATGAGGTCGCGGTCTGCGATTCCGCGCTGGAAGGATGGGCGGAGTATCAGCGCGCGCCAGCGCCACTCGTGGTGGCCGAGGCTCAGCTTAGTGGCGCTGATGCCGCCGGCCTGACGCGCCGGATCCGGTCCATCGCGCTCGGACAATCGCCATTCATCCTGATGCTGACCACCACTTCAAGTGCCGCCCAACTAGCGGAGCTGCTCGAGGCTGGGGCCGATGACTGCCTTGTGCAGCCTTTCGCCATCGATGCCATGGAGGCTCGGCTCGCGATCGCCGAACAGCACATCGCGCATCGGGCCGAGCGATGGCGTCGCTTCCAGGAAGCATGCGCGCAGCACGAGGCAGTGCTCGCGCGACTCGAGGAGGCGCAGGACCAGTTGTTGGCGCTCGGCGAGGCCGTGCCTGGCGGTATCGCCTGGTTCGATGACGAATTTCGCCTCGTCGGGGCCAATCGCTATGCGTCCGAGCACCTTCCCTGGGGGAAGGACGCGTACGTAGGCCGCAACCTTCCGAGCAGCGAGCCCGCGCGCGAGGTGGAGCTCTTCCTGGCATCGCTCTTTGCCCGAGCTGCGGAGTCGGCCG
>JAXDLH010000414.1:0-11179 GCA_034666705.1 Chloroflexota bacterium | reverse complement strand
CCCCCCGGGGTTATCCCCGGGGCGGGCCTCCTGCATTGTCGCTCCCTGGCGATGGGCGGCGGTCCCGCCTACCCCCGGCTGATCACGCCGCCGCGCCGGCGGGCGTTGGCTCCTCCACCGCAGTCATGGGCTCGGCACGCAGTACCAACTCGCCGTGTGCCGCATCGACCCGGATGCGCTCGCCCTCGTGGAACTCGCCGCTCAGCACGCGCTGGGCTAGCGGATCGAGCAGCATGCGCTGGATCGTACGGCGCAGCGGCCGCGCGCCGTACACCGGGTCGAATCCGGCTTCGGCCAATAGATCCTTGGCTGCGTCGCTGACCACCAGATCGAGCTTGCGGTCCGCAAGCCGCTTCCGCACGTTGCCGAGCTGGATGTCGACGATCGTGCGCAGCTGCTCCTGAGTGAGCGCATGGAATACCACGATCTCGTCGATGCGGTTCAGGAACTCGGGCCGGAAGTGCAGCCGCACCGCCTCGAGCGCCGCGTTCTTCAGCGCGTCGAACTCCCGCGCGCCCGCACCTGCAAGCGCCTGACTGCCCACGTTGCTCGTCATAATGACCACGGTGTTGCGGAAGTCCACCGTGCGCCCCTGCGAGTCCGTCAAGCGGCCATCATCCATGATCTGCAGCAGTACGTTCAGGACGTCCGGGTGGCCCTTCTCGACCTCGTCGAACAGCACGACCGCGTACGGCCGGCGCCGCACTGCCTCGGTGAGCTGGCCAGCTTCGTCGTAACCGACGTAGCCGGGCGGTGCACCCATCAGGCGCGATACCGTGTGCTTCTCCTGGTACTCCGACATGTCGATCCGGATCATGGCCTGCTCGTCGTCGAACAGGAGCTCGGCGAGCGTGCGCGCCATCTCCGTCTTGCCAACGCCGGTGGGGCCGAGGAACAGGAAGGTGCCCAGTGGACGGTTCGGGTCCTGCAAGCCAGCCCTGGCGCGCCGGATCGCATTCGAAACGGCTACCACGGCCTCTTCCTGGCCCACCACTCGCTCATGCAGGCGCTCCTCCATCTTGAGCAGCTTCTGGATCTCACCCTCCAGCAGCCGCGTCACCGGGATGTGCGTCCAGCGGCTCACGACCTCGGCGATATCCTCCTCGGTCACCTGCTCATTCATGAGCGCCCCGTCGGTGTGGCCGTCGGCGAGCGCCGCCTCGGCCTCAGCCAGCTCGCGCTCCAGCGCCACCAGCTTGCCGTACTTCAGCTCCGCAGCCTTGCTGTAGTCCGCGTGCCGCTCAGCGTTCTCGATCTCGACGCGGGTCTGCTCGATCTGCTCCCGGATCCCGCGCACCGAGTCGACCGCGCCCTTCTCCCGCTCCCAGCGACTCCGTACCCCACCAGCCTTCTCCTTCAGGTCGGAGAGCTCCTTCTCCAGCCGCTCCAGCCGCTCGCGGGACGACTTGTCGGTCTCCTTCCGCAGCGCCTCGCGCTCGATCTCGAGCTGCATGATGCGCCGCTCGACCTCGTCGAGCTCGGCCGGCACCGTGTCGATCTCCATACGGAGCTTGCTGGCAGCCTCGTCGACCAGGTCGATCGCTTTATCTGGCAGGAACCGATCGGCGATGTAGCGATGGGAGAGCACCGCGGCCGCGACGAGCGCTGAGTCCTTGATCTTCACGCCATGGTGCAGCTCATACCGCTCGCGCAGGCCACGCAGGATGCTGATCGTATCCTCGACGGTCGGCTCGTCAACCAGCACGGGCTGGAAGCGCCGCTCGAGCGCCGGGTCCTTCTCGACGTGCTTGCGGTACTCGTCGAGCGTCGTGGCGCCGATGCACCGCAGCTCACCGCGCGCCAGCATCGGCTTCAACATGTTGGAAGCATCCATCGAGCCTTCGGCTGCGCCGGCGCCAACCACCGTATGGAGCTCGTCGATGAAGCAGATGATCTGTCCTTCAGACTCCTGGATCTCCTTGAGCACGGCCTTCAAGCGCTCCTCGAACTCGCCGCGATATTTGGCGCCGGCGACCATCGCGCCGAAGTCGAGCGAGACGAGGCGCTTGTCTTTCAAGCCCTCCGGCACATCGCCACGCACGATGCGCTGCGCGAGTCCCTCGACAATGGCGGTCTTGCCGACACCCGGCTCGCCGATGAGCACCGGGTTGTTCTTCGTGCGGCGGCTCAGCACCTGAATGACGCGGCGAACCTCCTCGTCGCGACCGATCACCGGGTCGAGCTTGCCCTTGCGTGCCTGCTCGGTGAGGTCACGGCCGTAACGCTCGAGCGACTGATAGGTCGCCTCAGGGTTCTGGCTCGTCACACGCTGGTTGCCCCTGATCTGGGTGAGGGCCTTGAGAACGGCATCCTTCGTCAGGCCGTTCGCGCGGAGGATTCTCCCTGCGGCCCCAGCGTCACCCTCCTCGGCCATGGCGAGCAGGAGATGCTCCGTCGAGATGTAGTCGTCCTTGAGACGCGAGGCCTCCGCCTCCGCATTCGTGAGCAACGTCCGCATCCGCTGCGACAGATAGTTCTGGCCGCCGCCATACACCTTCGGAATGCGGTCCAACTCCCGCTCGACCTCAGCGGCGAGCGTTGCCGGCTGGCCGCCGGCCTTGCGCACGACCTCGGCCGGCACGCTGTCCGGCACCGTCAGCAGCACGTGGAGCAGGTGCTCCGGCTCCACCTGTTGGTGCGAGCGTGACTCGGCGAGTCGCTGCGCGCTGACGAGCGCTTCCTGCCCACGCTCAGTGAATCGTTGAATGTCCATTGTGTTCTCCCCTCGCCCCGCCGTTCTCGTATGAGCTGCGCGAGGCGGTGATGCACGGCGAGCGCCGTGCCTGCGTGGTTAATTTCTGGCCCGCGTGCCGTTCGGGGCCGTGCGTTGCAGCCGCTGGAGCTGCTCCTGCGTCTGCGCGAGCTGTTCCTCGAGCAACCGAATGCGCTCGGTCAGCCGGATGATCACCTCAACCCCGGCGAGGTTGACGCCAAGGTCTTCAATCAGGCGGCGGACGAGCTGCGCACGGCGAATGTCCTCGACCGAGTAGAGCCGGATCCGGCCCTTCGAGCGCGATGGGGTGATCAAACCCTGACGCTCATAGGCGCGAAGCGTCTGGGCGTGCACGCCCAGCAACCGCGCCGCCGCGCTGATCGCAAAGTAGCCGGTTGCTTCGTTAATCTCGCCTCGAAATTCCATCATCGCCTATCTCCCCACGCCCACACCGCTTCGCAGCTCTGCCAGGCGCTCGAAGAGCTGGCGCTCCTCATCGCTCAGATGAGTCGGCAACACGACCGAGACCTCGGCGTAAAGGTCGCCGCGCTCACCCGAGCCCAGATGGGGCATCCCCTGACCCTTCAGCCGAATGCGCCGGCCGTTCTGCGTCTCCGGTGGGATGCGCAGCGCGAGCTTGGTTCCCTTCAAGGTCGGCACCTCGACTTCGCCACCGAGCACCGCGACGTGCAGCGGCACGGGCACCTTGACGATCAGATCGTCGCCCTCCCGCTCGAACGCGCGATGCGGCTCAACCGAGACGACGAGGTAAAGATCACCCTTGGGCCCGCCGAACGGGCCCGGAGCGCCCTCGTTGGCGACACGCACGCGGGACCCCTCACGCACCCCTGGGGGGATCCGCACCTCGATGCGCCGCGGCGGCCCGTCCCCGGTCGCCATGGATATCGTGCGCGTCGTGCCGCCAAACGCTTCCTCGAGGGAGATCGCTATCGGCTGCTCGTAATCCTGGCCCGGCACGTTCTCCAGGCCGCCCCGGCCGCGTCCACCGCGGCCCGCACTGCGCCCGAACAAATCGCCGAATGCGCCACCGCCGACGCTATCGCCGAAGAGGTCCTCGATGTTCGAGAAATCGGTGTAGCCCTGCGCCCGGCCTCGACCATTCGCGCCCGCATGCGCCCGCGCGGCTTCGGCCTGCTGCCAATCGTGCCCGTAGCGGTCGTACTTCTCGCGTTTCTCCTTATCGGAGAGCACCTCATACGCCTCAGACACCTCTTTGAAGCGTGTCTCGGACGCCTTGTCGTTCGGGTTGACGTCCGGGTGCAGTTGGCGGGCGAGCTTGCGGTACGCCTGCCGAATCTCCTTCTCGGAAGCGCCGCGCTTCACGCCCAGAATCTCATAGTAGTCGCGCCTCGCGGCCATGGTGGTTCACCTCGCGACGAGGCCACTACTCCTCGTCGCCTATATTAGCATCATCATCTTAAAACTTGACAGTCATATTGTCAAGGTTGAAGACAGACGATTATTCCACCTTGGCCCACAGTGCAGCAGGGGGCTGGAGAGTGTCGGCGAGGGAGCTACCGCTTGCGCGGGGTACGGCGGCGGGCACCGACGGGACGCCGTGGCTGGGGCATGAAGCGGCGGCGGCGCTCGGCTTCGAGGAAGTCCTCGAGATCGTCTTGATAGGTGCGCTTGTAGTAGTAGACGATGTGCCCTGTAACGGCGAGGAGCGCCAGCACGTCCAGGACAGTCCAGATGCGCTTCGAGAAGAGCGGAATCGTCAGATAGCGGAGCCCGATAAGACCGACGCCGATAAATCCGAGCCAGAAGTACCACGCCGTATACACCCGAACGATGCGGCGAAGCAGCCGGTTCTCCCGCGTGATGAGGTTCGGTCGCAG
Source organism: Chloroflexota bacterium (assembly GCA_034666705.1). GTDB lineage: Bacteria > Chloroflexota > UBA6077 > UBA6077 > SHYK01 > JAXDLH01. The sequence goes on along the minus strand of JAXDLH010000414.1, from coordinate 6,607 downwards.
ATACAGGATGCCCGCGACCACGGCGACAACGACGAAGATCGCGGCGAGTATGAGATACACGCCGCTGATGACCGGGCGCGGCTCTTCAATCAGATGCCCTGGAGAGATTCGCCCGAGAATGTCCAGCAACGTGTCCACGTCCACCTCCACAGCGATAGGCGGGCCGAATGATACCGCAACTGCCATGTGGACCGTGCCCGCGGGCGCGGTCCACATGGCTCGCTATAATCCACCGAGATCAATCTGTGGGAGCGCCTGCTCGTGCCGGCACCACAGCGCATCGCGCGGCGAGGATGAGCGACGTGCCCGACGGCGACAACGAGACCCCAGCCCCCCGACAGCGCGTCACTCGGCGACGCACGACGGCGCCTACGACGGCACCAGACCGTGTCGACGTGGATGCAACTGGGGACGAGAACATTGAGCAAGGCCCGGTGGCAGTCATCGAGTCGCCCGCCGGCGACGCCGTGCCGAATGGCGCGCCCGATGCGGTGGCCGAAGACGTGGATGCCACCGCGCCGGCCCACACGGCCCGGCGCCGATCGCGCGGAGGGCGCGGCCGGCGCGGTGGAGGCTCCGGGCCTGGACCCTCACTCGCAATGGCGCTCTCTGGCCTCGCTGGTATGCCTACCAACCACGAAACCGAGTCGTTCTTCGACGACGCCGCGGATGAATTCGACGCATTCGGCAGCGAGGCGACGCTCCTTTCACCTGAGGAGGAGCTCGAGGTCGAGCCCGAACCGGAGCGAGCGGCCGCGGCCTCCGATGAGAAACCGGCGGCGCGCGGCCGGCGCAAAGCTGCAGAGTCAGCCGTCACTATAAACGTCGAGGTACCCCGCGGCCTCGGCCGCCGCATCAACGCCAAGCTCATCCAACAGGTCGTTGCACGAGCGTTGGAACGCGATGGTTGGTCCAAGCCATCGACCATCGGGGTCCTGGTCGTCGACGACGAGGAGATGCGCGAGATTAACGCGACGCGGCGGGGCATCGACGAGGCGACCGACGTGCTCAGCTTCCCGCTCCTCGATTTGCAGCCCGGCGCGAACCTCACCCGCGATTTCTTCGTCCTGCCGCCGGAGACGGAGATCAACCTCGGCGACGTCGTGATCTCGTTCGAGCGCGTGGAGAGTCAGTCGGACGAAGGCGGCCACTCACGGGAGCGCGAGCTCGCCTTCCTCACGGTGCATGGCGTGCTGCACATCCTCGGCTACGACCACGACACGGACGAGAAGCGCCGCACGATGCGGCGCAAGGAAGAGGACGTGCTGATCGAGCTGGGGCTGCGCCGCAACGGCTCCTGATCCTAGGCGGCCACCACGCCGCACGGGTCTGGCCGGGCGCGCCGCCTCGTTCGGCTATGCCTTCCAGGGCATCTTCTGGGCCGCGCGGACCCAGCGGAACTGGCAGATCCAACTCGGCGCCGGAGCGGCGATCGTCGCGCTCGCGCTTGCACTGCGCGTAACCCTGCTGGAAGGCGCCCTGCTGGCGCTTACGATTGGCATGGTGCTCGCGCTCGAGACGATGAATACCGCCATGGAGGCGACCGTGGACGCGCTCGACCAGCCGCCCTCGGAGCTCCTCAAACACGCGAAGGATGCGGCAGCCGGCAGCGTATTGATCGCGGCGATAGTGGCGGTGGTGGTCGCGCTCATGATTTTCGGGCCGCGCTTGCTCAGCCTTCTGTAAGGCCCTGCCAGCGCCAGATGGCCGTAGCCCATGTGAGCCCCGCGCCGAACCCCATGAAGCCGACGAGCGAGCCCGACTGTATCCGGCCGCACGCGCACGCCTCGTACAGCGCCAGCGGCACGGAGGCGGCGCTCGTATTCCCGTAGCGGTCGAGATTGGTGTAGAAGAGCTCATCGGACACGCCCATGTTCTTGGCCGCCGTCTGCAAAATGCGCACGTTTGCCTGATGAGCGACCACGACGTCCAGATCGCCAATCCCAACACCGGCCTTGCTGGCAGCCTCGGCGAGGGCAGTGGTCGGCACGGTCGTCGAAAAACGATAGACCTCGCGACCATTCATCCGGATGGTGTTGGCGCGCTCGGCGAGCAGCTCGGACGTGAGTGGTGTCCGCGATCCGCCCGCGGGCACGTGCATGTGGGCACCACCGCTCCCGTCAGCGCCCAGCACGAACGAGAGGAGCCCTCCCGGCTCGTCGCTCGCCGCCACGAGCGCGGCGCCCGCCCCGTCCCCGAACAGGACGCACGTCGTGCGGTCGGTGAAGTCGATGGAGCGTGACAGCGCATCCGCGCCGATGACGAGGACGTTTTCGTAGGCGCCGGCGGCAATGAACTGGCTGGCAGTGACGAGGCCATAGACGAAGCCCGAGCAGGCGGCAGAGAGATCGTAGGCGCCGGCGCGGGTCAGGCCGAGCGCAGTCTGGACCAGGCACGCGGTAGCGGGAAACAGTGGGTAGTCGGGCGTGGACGTCGCCACGATGACGAGGTCCACGTCAGATGGATCGACGCCCGCGCCCTCGAGCGCCTCACTGCCAGCCCGCGCGGCCATCGTGGAGGTCGTGTCGCCTTCCTCAACGAGGTGCCGCTCGATAATCCCGGTGCGGCTGCGAATCCATTCGTCGGACGTATCGACGAGCCGCGCAAGATCATCGTTCGTGACGACCCGTGGAGGGACGTAGCGCCCGAGGCCGGTAATGCGAGCGTAGCGCCCTTCCGTCACGCGAAGTGGCCCGGTGCGACGTCACCCTCGAGGGGCTCCAGGGTAAACAGCACCGCATTGGCCTGCACGAGATCACCTCGGTGGGCCAGCACCTCGCGCACGATTCCGGCGGCATCCGAGGTGACCTCGTTGAACACCTTCATCGTCTCCACTAGACCGACCACAGCGCCCACGCCGAGGACGTCGCCAACCTGTACGTACGGCGGCGCACCCGGCGATGGCGCGTCGTACCAGATACCGGTAATGGGGCACCGAACCGGGCGCAAGCTGGATGTGGAATCTGCGACCGATGCCGATGCTGCCGGCGCCACCGCGTAGACACTCGTGGTGCCCGGCCGGGCACGGCGTAGTCGAATCCGGAGGGATCCCCGGCGAACCTCGACGGCGGTTGCGTCGCTGCCCTCGACGACGGCGACGAGCGCGCGCAGCGTTTGCAACCAGTCCGCGTCACGCTGGGCAGCGAGGGAGACCTCTGGGGACGCGGGGCGCGGCCCGGCCGCCTCGGTCACTGCGCTGCCGCGTATTTGCGGAAGACCAGCGACACGTTGTGGCCACCAAACCCGTTCGAGTTCGTCACCGCGACATCCACCTGATGCTGGCGCGCGACGTTCGGCACGTAATCGAGATCGCATTCCGGGTCAGGAAACTCGTAGTTGATTGTGGGGTGGACGATGCCTTCCTCGATTGACTTCACGCAGGCGATCGATTCGACGACCCCCGCGGCGCCGATCATGTGACCGGTCATCGATTTCGTCGAGCTGATGGGAATCGAGGCGGCGTACTCGCCGAAGGCCGTCTTGATCGCCTCGGTCTCTACCCGATCGTTGGGGGGCGTGGACGTCCCGTGCGCATTGATGTAATCCACGTCGCCGGGATTGATCCCTGCCTTGCGCAACGCGATCCGCATCGCCCGGACTGCGCCCTCGCCACCTTCCGGGGGCGCCGTGATGTGATGCGAGTCGTCGGTCGCCCCATAGCCCGCCAGCTCCGCATAGATCCGGGCACCACGCGCCCGCGCGTGGCTCTCGGCCTCCAGGATCATCACCCCGGCGCCTTCGCCCATCACGAAGCCATCGCGCTCGCGGTCAAAGGGCCGTGAAGCGTGCGCGGGATCATCGTTGCGGGTCGAGAGCGCCTTCATGGAGGCGAAGCCGGCGATGCCAATCGGCGTGACGCCCGCCTCGGAGCCGCCAGCGATCATCGCGATTGCATCCCCACGGCGAATGATCTCGGCGGCCTCGCCGAGCGAGTGCGCGCTCGTGGCGCAGGCGGAAACCATGCCGAAGTTCGGGCCACGCGCGCCGGTGGCGATAGCGATCTGGCCTGCTGCAAGGTCAATGATGTACATCGGAATCAAGAAGGGACTGACGAAGCGCGGCCCCTTGGCGCGCAGCACCTCGAGCTGCTCGGAGAGGGTCGCAATGCCGCCAATTCCGGAGCCGATCACCACGCCGATCTCCTCGGAGTTCGACTCGTCGATCTCCAACCCGGAATCGGCGAGCGCCTCGCGAGCGGCGATGAGCGCAAACTGGCAGAAGCGATCGAGGCGGCGCGACTCCTTGTGGTCGAGCCACTTCGTGGGGTCGAACTCCTTCACCTCGCCGGCGATCCGCGCGGCAAAGTCGGTGGTGTCAAAGAGGGTGATGGGCCCGACGCCGGACTGGCCCTCGATCAGATTGCCCCAGGTCTCAGGGACAGTGTGCCCGAGCGGGGTCATGGCGCCCATACCGGTGATGACGACGCGCTCGCTCATTCCCACTCCGAATGCGGCGGTGTGGCGCGGGTCTGTGGTTAGCCGCGCCCAATCGCTTGCCGCACGAGCTTGCTGGTACTGTGGACGTCCAGCTCCTCGATACGGTAGCACGGTCCGCCCAGCCAGCTCGCGAGCCGGCTCGCAAGACCGATCCGGAAATGCTCAGCTTCGGTGTCGACCACCATCGCGTTGATGTGCATCTCACGGAGCTTGCCAGACATGACGCGCACGTCCTCGATCGGATCGCTGCCGTGGAGCGCCACATTGGCGCGCCCGTCGGAGACCACGATGAGGAGTGGAATAACACCCGGGTCTTTCTGCATTTCCTGGCTGAGCAGCTCGCCGGCCATCCGGAGCCCATCCGCAAGCGGCGTGCGGCCGCCGGTCGGGAGCTGGCGCAGGATGCGCTCGGCCCGCTGCACGCTGTTCGTCGGGCTCAGCACCATCTCCGACTGCGACCCATGGAAGCTGATGAGCGCTACCCGGTCCCGCTTCTGATACGCATCGGTGAGCAAGGAGAGAATGGCGCCCTTGGTCACCGCCATGTGGTTCTCGACACCCATGCTTCCGCTGGTATCGAGCACGAACACGATCAGGTTCGAGAGCTTGCGCTCCCGAACCTTCTCGCGAATGTCCCAGGTGCGCAGGCGGAGCGCGTTCCCATCCGGATCCGTCTCTTTACGCTCGTTCTGGTGGGGTGCGGCAGCGCGCACTGTGGCGTCGAATGCCAGCGAATGCGCACGCTCGAGTGGGATCGCGCCGCGGACGTAGCGACCGAGCGGCTCCGTATTCGTCACGCTGGTCCGCCGCCCCAGGACCTGCCGGTCCCGGGGCTTGACCATGTCAGCCCCTACCTTCCTGACCCGAAAGGGAGCCCCGGGTTGATCAACCCGGGGCGTATCTCCTTGACCAGCCTGGTCCTCTTCGGAGGCCTGTGCTGGTTCTGGATTGGGGCTCGCAGCACCCTCGGCTTGCTCGGCTTCTGACTTTTGAACCTGGGCCTGGACACGCCGCTCGAGGTCGCCCGTATCGCCCGACGCGTCGTCGAACGGCTGGCGGCGGCGGCGGTGCGGCAGCGCAAGCATGGCGGCCACCCGCACGTCGTCGGGCGTCACCTCGTCGCGTCCCTGGTACGCAGCGTGCGTCATCGCCGTCTTGTACATCACGATGTCCGCGCGCAGTCCGTCGACCTCGAGGTCTGCGCAGATCCGGGTGATCAGATCGAGCATCTGCTCCGAGAGGTTCACCCTCGGCATGAGACTGCGCGCTTCCTCGATTCGCCCGCGCTCGTCTTCCTCGCCCTCCTGCCAGATAACGTTGAACCCGGTCGGATCGAGCTCGAAGGCGGCGCGGCGTCGCACGACCTCGGCGCGGTCGCGTGGATCGTGGATGCCCTCCACTTCGACGGTGAGGGCGAAGCGATCGAGGAGTTGCGGCCGCAATTCGCCCTCCTCTGGATTCATGGTTCCGATGAGGATGAATTCAGCGGGATGACTGAACGAGATCCCTTCCCGCTCGACGTAGTTCACACCCATCGCGGCGGCGTCCAAAAGCACGTCCACGAGGTGGTCGCTCAGCAGGTTGACTTCGTCCACGTAGAGGATGCCCCGGTTGGCCGAGGCGAGCACGCCCGGCTCGAAGCGCCGAGCGCCCTCCTTGACCGCATGCTCGATGTCGAGAGTGCCGACGACGCGATCTTCGGTTGCCGAGACTGGCAGCTCGACGAGCGGTACGTGACGGACGTAGGTCGGCATCGCGCCGCGCGCGCCGCGCTCGTGGCACTCGTCGCACCAGGTAGCGGGGCGGGTCGGGTCACACCCGAAGCGGCAGTCCACGACGGTGGGCTCCTCCGGCAAGAGCGCCGCGAGCGCACGAGCCGCGGTTGACTTCGCCGTTCCCTTCTCGCCCCGAATGAGCACCCCCCCGATTTTGGGATTGATGGCGTTGAGAAGCAGACCTAGCTTCATCCGATCCTGCCCGACGAGGGCAGTGAACGGGAAGATAGGCCGCAACGGACCTGCCACAGCTACCTCCTTGCGCTCAGGGATTGCGGTTACGATGATACTCGACCGGAAACCGACCAGGGCCTCGGGGCAGCCGCGCCGGAGCGTTCGTTGCCGGGCGCCCGGCAAAGCAAGAGGCCCGCCCTGAGGCGGGCCTCCAACGACAAT
>JAXDLH010000413.1:0-6323 GCA_034666705.1 Chloroflexota bacterium | reverse complement strand
GATCGAGCGGGTGATCACGAGGTACGACTACGACCCGCGCAAGTCGCAGCAGCTCATGGAGGAGGCGGGCTTCGCCAAGGGCGCCGACGGCTTCTTCGTGCGCGACGGCACGCGCTTCCAGGTCGGGGTATGGGCATCCTCCGGGGCCAAGAACGAGAAGGAGAACGCCGTCATCGTCGGCAGCCTGCACAAGTCTGGCTTCGACGCCACGACTCACGTCTTCTCGGCGGCGCAGCTCGCGGATGCCCAGGCCCGCGCGCTGATTCCGGGCCTCGGAACGCGTGGGATCGCAACCAGACCGTTGTCGGCCAACATCTCGGCGGCGATCCCACGCGCCGAAAACCGCTGGACGGGCGAGAATCGGGGGGGCTGGGCGAACCCCCTGTACGACCGCGCATTTGAGGGGTTCAGCCGGGCGCTGGACCGCAACGAGCGGATCCAGCACAATGCCGAGCTCGAGCAGGTCTACACCCAGGAGCTGCCGTCAATCCCGCACTGGTTCTCGCCGAGCATCACGGCGTACACCAGCCAGTTGAGCGGGCCGGTGGCGCGACTGACGCCCGACTCGACGACGGCGATCCACCACATCCATGAATGGGAGTGGCGTTCCTGAGTTGCCCGGCTATGCTGACGGGACCATCGTAGCGGCCCGGCGCCATTCCGGGGCGCAATGACGTGCCGAAGCTCGCCGCGGGCCTGGCGATTGTCGGGGGGGCTCGTGGCGGTGGTGAACGCCGTCATAGCACTCGAGGCCGTCGGCGGCGATCCGGCGTACAGCTCGCGCCTCGGCATGGGCTGGCTGGCGCTCAGCGGCCTCATACCGCGATGACTTCCTCGCGCACAAAGTGGAGACGCACGACATGCGGCCGCTCGGCGTCGTCAAAATGGCAGCGCACCGCGTCACGGACCTGCTCCGGGAGCGACTCGAGGGTATCACCCTCGGTGAAGATCGAATGACCCAGTGCCCGGGCGGTGAAGCCACCCTCAGGAGCCTCTTCGACCAGGAAAATCAGCTCATTCACGGTGCGCCTCCTCCGACCGGTTAGATTTGCTCATCGCCGCCGCGAACGGCACTCGCAGAGCTCCTTATCGCCGAGCATACACCAGGAGCCCGGGTCCAGTGCCGCCGCACGGCGCTGGTACAATTCGGGCTGCACCCAGCGTGAGGTCGACCGCCGTGCCTGCTTTTGATTACGCCCGCCCGGGGACGCTCGACGAGGCGGTGGCGCTGCTGGCCACGAGCGACGGCCGGTCGCGGCCACTCGCCGGCGGCACCGATCTACTCGTCCAGCTCCGGGCCGAGCGATACGAGCTCGACCTCGTCGTGGACGTCAAGGCCGTCGCCGAGTTGAACGAGCTGCGCCTCGATCCGACGGCGGGCCTGACGTTCGGCGCCGCGGTGCCGTGCTTCCGCATCTACGAGGACCCGCGGATTCAGGCCGCGTATCCCGGCCTCATCGATGCCGTCTCGATCATTGGGGGGATCGGCATCCAGGGCCGCGCCACGGTCGGGGGCAACCTCTGCAACGCCGCGCCAAGCGCCGAGTCGATCCCGGCGCTCATCGTGCTCGGGGCTACGTGCCTCATCGCCGGCCCGAGTGGCCGCCGGACGGTCCCGGTCGAGGCGTTCTGCACCGGCCCGGGCGCCACAGTGCTGGCGTCGGGCGAACTGCTCGTCTCCGTACACGTGCCGCCACCCACGCCGCGCACCGGCAGCTACTACCTGCGCTTCACGCCGCGCAACGAGATGGACATCGCGGTCGTGGGCGCAGGCGCCTGGATCGCCTTGGCCGAGGACGGCCGCACCATTGCGGACGCGCGCCTGGCCCTGGGCGCCGTGGCTCCCACGCCACTTGTGGTCGACGCCGCACCTGCGCTGCTCGTCGGCACACACGGCAATGACGAGGCGCTCGAATCGGCCGGGCAGGCCGCCCGCGATGCGGCGCGGCCCATCACCGACATGCGCGGCAGCGCGGCCCAGCGCCGTCACCTCGCCGGCATACTCGCGGTTCGCGCCCTGCGCGGTGCCCTGGCCCGCGCTAGAGGAGAATCCGTGGAGATGCATCCGGAGGCAGGCCGTTGATCACGCGCACGTCGAGGGTTCAGGTCGCGACCACCATCAACGGCGAGGAGACGGTGTTTCTGTGCGAGCCGCAGCAGAGCCTCCTCGAGTGCCTGCGCGACGTGCTCGGCCTCACCGGCTCGAAAGAGGGCTGCAACGACGGCAACTGTGGCGCCTGCAGCGTGCTCGTCGACGGCCGGCTCGTGAATTCGTGCCTTGTGCTGGGCGCGGAGGCAGATGGCCACGACGTGACCACGATCGAAGGCATCGCCGGCCCAACGGCGCTGCACCCGATCCAGCAGGCGTTCCTCGAACAGGCCGCGCTGCAGTGCGGCATCTGCACGCCCGGCTTCATCGTGGCGGCGAAGGCGCTGCTCGACCGCGAGCCGCACCCGAGCGAAGCGCGCATCCGCTTCTGGCTCTCCGGCAACCTGTGCCGCTGCACCGGCTACGACAAGATCGTGCGCGCCGTGCTGGCGGCAGCCGACGCGATGCGGGCCCAGGAGGCATCGGCATGACGGCGACCGAAGAGAAGCTCGACCCTCGGCTCCAGCAGGCGAACGCCGTGCTCTCCGAGGTCGAATACAGCGTCGTGGGTACGCGGCCGATTCGCCACGACGGCGTCGACAAGGTTACGGGCCGCGCCGTCTACGGGGCCGACGTGCGGCTCACCGGCATGCTGTACGGCCGCGTGCTGCGCAGCCCGCACGCGCACGCCCGGATCGTGCGCATCGACGCGAGTCGCGCCGAGGCGCTGCCGGGCGTGAAGGCGATTGTCACCGGCCGCGATTTTCCCCAGGCCGGGGGTGGCGGCGATGAGGACGAAGACACCGGCAACATCGGCTTCCTGCGCGCCAACATGCTCGCCAACACCAAAGCGCTCTACCAGGGCCACCCGGTCGCCGCGGTGGCTGCGACGAGCGCGCGGATCGCCGAGGAGGCGTTGAAGCTGATCGACGTCGCATACGAGGTATTGCCGCCGGTCGTCGATGGCCGCCAGGCGATGCGCGCCGACGCGCCGCTCCTCCACGAGACGTTGCGCACCGACAGCCTCGGCGCGACGAGCGACCGACCGAGCAACGTCGCACGGCACATGCAGAACGTGCTCGGCGACCCGGCGCAGGGCTTCCGTGAGGCCGCCATCGTCGTCGAGCGCGAGTTCACGACGGCCACGGTGCACCAGGGCTACATCGAGCCGCACGCCGCCACCGCGCTGTGGAACGCGGACGGCGAGCTGACGGTCTGGTGCAGCACGCAGGGCGCCTTCGGCGTGCGCGACTCGCTGGCGCGGCTGCTCGACTACCCCGTGTCCAGGATCCACGTAAACCCCACCGAGATCGGCGGCGGCTTTGGCGGCAAGCTCGGCGTGCGCACCGAGCCGATCGCGGCGCTCCTCACCCGCAAATGCGGCCGCCCCGTGCGGGTCGTGATGGGCCGCAGCGACGTATTCCGGGCGAGCGGGCCAGCGCCGGGGTCATGGACGCGGGTCAAGATCGGCGCGATGCGCGATGGCCGGCTCGTCGCGGCCGAGGCGGAGCTGGTCTACGAGGCCGGCGCCTTCCCAGGCTCCTCGATCGGCGGTGGGATGCGCGGCGTGTTCGCCTGCTACGACGTTCCCAATGTCCGCATCGACGGTTACGACGTCGTGGTGAACAAGCCGAAGTCTGCCGCCTATCGCGCGCCGGGCACCACGCAGGCCGTCTTCGCGACCGAGCAGGTGATCGACGAGTTGGCCGAGCAGGTCGGCATGGACCCGATCGAGTTCCGCATCCTGAACAGCGCTCGGCACGGCACCCGGCGCGCCGACGGCACCACGCACACGAATATCGGATCCCTCCAGGTGCTGGAGGCGATGCAGAACCATCCCCATTACAACGCGCCGCTCGCTGGCCCGCACCGCGGACGCGGCGTGGCGTTTGGCTACTGGAACAACGGCGGCAACAAGTCGAGCTGCACGATCAGCGTGAGCAACGATGGCCGCGTGCAGCTCGTCGAGGGCTCAGTCGACATTGGCGGCACGCGCGCCGCGGTCGCGATGCAAGCCGCCGAGGTGCTCGGCATCGCCGCGCACGACGTGCGGCCCGTGGTCGTCGGCACCGACGGCGTGGGCTATACGAGCAACACCGGGGGCAGCCGCACCGCATTCGCCACCGGCGTCGCCGCCATCGAGGCCGCGCACGACGTGGTGCGCCAGATGAAGGCGCGCGCCGCGATTCTGTGGGAGGTAGCACCGGAGCGGGTTGAGTTCGCCGCGGGCACCTTCGCCGACTCAGAAGATGCGGCGCGCCGGCTAACCTTCAAGGAGCTGGCCGCGCAGCTCGACGACACCGGCGGCCCGATCACCGGCCGCTCGAATGTGCAGCCGCGGGGCCGGGGCGGCGCCTTCGTCGGCTGCATCGCCGACGTCGAGGTCGATCCCGACACCGGCAAGACCACGATCCTGCGCTTCACGGCGCTCCAGGACGCCGGCAAGGCCGTCCATCCGAGCTACGTGGAGGGGCAGATGCAGGGTGGCGGCGTGCAAGGGATCGGCTGGGCGCTCAACGAGGAGTACGTGATGGACGAGGCCGGCCGCATGATGAACGCCTCGTTCCTCGATTACCGCATGCCGACCTCGCTCGATGTGCCGATGATCGACACGGTGATCGTCGAGGTCGCCAACCCGGGCCATCCGTTCGGCGTGCGCGGCGTCGGCGAGGCGCCGATCGTCCCCCCACCCGCCGCGATCGCCAACGCCCTCTACCGCGCCACCGGCGTCCGCCTCCGCGATCTCCCAATGTCCCCCCGCCGCATCCTCGAGGCCACCGGCAAGATCGAGGGGGTAGAGAAACCCCGCTAGGCATCGAATGTATCATCAGATGATGTACCATCGGAGCATCTTGGCAGAGGCGATGCAGTCCATGCGAACCACGATTAATCTGGATGAGGAGTTGCTCGCCGAAGCCCAGCGTGTCACTGGGCTGAAAGAGCGGACTACGCTCGTCCGTGAGGGCCTCAAGGCTCTGATCGAGCGAGAAAGCGCCCGACGGCTCGCCCGCCTTGGTGGCAGCGAGCCACAGCTTCAGGAAATTCCCCGGCGACGCAGCGAGCCCGCATGATCCTGGTCGACACCTCGGTGTGGATCGACCACTTGCGCCAGGGCGATCCAGCCCTGGCTGCGGCGCTGGACGCGGGTCAGGTGCTGGTCCATCCATTCGTCGTCGGCGAGCTCGCATGCGGCCATCTCATCAGACGCGACGAAGTCCTCACGTTACTGCAAGGACTGCCTCGAGCGCCAGTGGCAAGCGAACACGAAGCGCTGAGCTTCATCGAAAACCGCACCCTCATGGGGCGTGGCATCGGCTATATCGACGTTCATCTCCTGGCCGCGGTGGCCCTGGACGGCTTGGCGACTCTATGGACCCGGGATCGACGTCTCGGCGTGGTCGCCGCTGACCTGGGGCTGGGTGGTGGCACGCCATGACGATCCAAATCGTGCGATGGCAGAACGTCGAAATGTTCTGGAGCCACGATGACTGATGGGACTGTCCCGCGCCGCACTGGACGAAGAAGATCTCGCCGCGTTCGCTGAGCGCGAGTATGAGCAGTCCCTGAGCTATGCGGCGTTCCTGGGGCAACTCAAAGCTGATGCGGTTGTCGATGCGACCAATTTGACGGCGGGGACCGGTCCCATGCTCGCTGATCTGCGGGATAACCCAAAGGACGCGAAGTATGATCGGTCATGATCAGGGCAACTCGGCGGGCGGCCGGAGCTGAACGTACCCATCACGATGGCCCGCCGTGCCGCAAACGCATGTAGACTGGTGCGCGCGGCCAATGCGGCAGCGTATCCAGTGCTGACCAGCAGCGCGTGGGGGGGGGATCTATGAGTCGTGTAGTAGCGCCCGATCGAGCCGGCCTGGCCGCGGAGGCGCAGGCTATCTGGGACCGGATTGCCGGCACCCGCAGCGGCGGGGTGATGCGCGGTCCATCCGCCGTCATGATGCATGTGCCGGAGCTGGCGGCCCGCGCCTCACAGGTCGAGGATTATTTCCGCACCCAGGCCGAGCTGCCGGCTGCGGATCGCGAGCTCGTGATCCTGGCCACGGTGCGGGAGTGGGGCGCGCACTTCGCCTGGGCACGCCACGAGGCGCGCGCCCGTGAGGTCAACCTCCGTTCCGAGGCGGTCGAGGCCGTGCGCACGGCCGGCCCACTGGATGGGCTGACGGCCAGAGAGCGGACACTGGTAGAGCTGGTGCGCACGCTGCTCACCACCGGCGAG
>JAXDLH010000412.1:0-6978 GCA_034666705.1 Chloroflexota bacterium | reverse complement strand
CCGCACGGCACGCGCGCCTGGTCGATGACCCAACGTTGAATGACCGGGACCGTCGCGATCTGCTGCGCACTGAGCTGTCCGCTTGCGGCCAAAGCCATTTCGGGAGACACGTCAGCGTAGATGGCAGCCATGGAATCCGGAGCGTCCTCCACAAGCTGCGTTACCCTCGCCGCGAACGCGTCACTCATGGCACTTGAGCCCGAACGGACCGTCGGCACCGTGATCTCGCCAAGGAACGGCGCCGCGCAGACGTACGGCCAGAATGGGCCCGCGGCGCGCTGCCAGCGGCTCAGTGCCTCGATGAGCGCGACGGACCGCTCAGCTTGTGGGGCGCGGCGTCGCGGAGGCGGCACGGGCGTGGAGCTCACTCTCGAGGATCTCCTGCAGCCGCGCCCGGTCGCGGAGTGTGAGGTGGGGCGCGGCACTGAGCCATTGGCGCTTCGTCAGGTCGTCGATTGCCTGGCTCTTGCGGATGAGGTCGAGCAGGGCTGCCAACGTGGTGTCTCGCCCTCGTTGCGTCATGAGGAGCTGCTCGACGAGCCTCCGCCAGCTTTGCCGGAGGCCGCGCCACCGCTCGAAAAGCCACCGGACTTCGCCGCACCTACTGAGCCAGTCGCGCTCGCGGCACCGGTTCCCGACCCGACTGAAGCGCCCGACTTATTGGTCGCCGCCGCGCCACTGCCAGCGCCGCCGGCACGGCCGCTCACGGCGCTCGAGACTCCAACGGTGCGGGCGGATGGAGCGGGTGCGGTGCTCGAGCTGCGCGAGCCGTCGATGGTGGTCGACGACGGGACGGATTGTGACGGCGGGTTGTAGTAGCTGGGGAGAAATGGTCCCCCGCCCAGGTAGAACGGCCGCCAGTAAGCGAATCCGCCCCCACCGCTGTTCTGCGTCGTAGGAGTAGCGCTGCCCGCAGTATTGCTGAGCGCGATCTGCGTGTCGTGCTGCAGGTAGAGGGTTGGGTCGCCCTGCGCCGGCACGTCGAGATAGTTCGAGCTTCCCTCTGCCAACCTAAGCAGGCTGATGCGCGCGGGGTGCCCGGTCCCACCCGATTGACCTGAGTCGAGCCAGCGCAAGGCGTACACGCCCTGGGCGTCGCGCTGCAGGCTGTCCGCGGCGACGTTGTAGCGGCCGGGGGCGGTGGGCAGGCCGCTGCGAACCTCCTGCGTGAGCGGTGCCACGGGCGGTGGCGTCGGGGCGGCCGGCTCGGCGTTGCAGGCAGCGAGCGACGCGGCCAGCAGCAGCGCCGCGGAGATGCGCACCGCGGGCTGCGTGTTCCGCCGCAGGTAAGAACGAGCGTCGAGCGCGAGGTCGAGGAGACGCTGACGAATCTCGGCATTGAGGTCACTATCGGTTGGGGGTACGGCAGATTCTGGGGCCGTGAGCTGTGGTTTTTCTGATGCGGATCGGCGCCTGGCCATCGAGGTTCGTATTACTCCGCGGCTCGGACCCAGATGGCCTGCGAGCGTCCAGGAAGTCTAACACTGCGGTGCGTCAGGCAACACGGGGAATGATGCTCAGGATCAGGCGGCGGATCAAGGCCCGGCGATGGAATGGTAAAGCGCAGAGACCTCGGCCGCGGAGAGTGCCCGATTGTAGAAGGCGATCTCGTCGATGACCCCAGCGAAGAAGAGTTCGTGGGTGAACTGGCCGGCGGTTCGGTTGGCCCCAATGATGAACGGATCGGCTTCGCCATCGTTGTCCGTGATCGAGCCGAGCACCGTGAGCGTGGCACTGATGTCGAGCGTTCCGTCGACGTAGATCTGAACGGTGTTCGCGGTCAGATTGCGCTCCGCGAGGAGATGGTGGAATGCGCCGTCGGCAATCAGGCGCGTCCCACAGATGCGCTGCTCCACGCCGGGCGTATCCCGAATGTCAAAGCAGCCCACATCACCGGCGACTTCCAGGAAGTAGAGGGAGTTCGCGCCGGCGGGGCAGGCCCCCCCGCACTGGAACTTGGAGAGCACCATCTGGCGGGTGTTCGAGGTCGTGTTCACCCACGCGCTGAGAGTGAATGAGTTAGGGCCTGGTTCGAGATTCGTGGCGATGACCCGCTCAACATATGCAGTCGTCCCATTGAGGCTGAAGCCCTGGCCAATTTCGCCCGGCGCAAAGCTCGCCCCGCCTTGCAGGGTGGCGTTGTTCCCGCCACTGGCGCTGTCGTTCGTGTTGCCCTCGGCATGCCAGAGACTCACCGGACTTGGGATGGCCACGGCAGTCGCTGTAGGGGTATAGGTGGGGGTCGCCGACGGCGTGTAGGTGCTGCCCGGCGTGCCGGTCAGGGTCGGGGTTCGGGTTAGCGTCGGCGTGAGCGTGCGGGTCGCGGTCGCGGCGGGTGTCCTGGTTGGTGTGCCTGTCGACGTGGGGGTGACCGTGCGGGTCGGGGTGGGCGTCGCGGTGGGAATCGCCACAACGTAATCCAGGGTGAAGCTGCGTGACGTACCAGCTTCGACCCATTCGAGGGTAACGGACGCGGCGCCTGTGCCCTGCGCCATGAAGCTGCCGATCCCGCCTCTCTGAGATGTTGGACTGAAGCCAACCGCTTTCCAGCCGGCGAGCTTGGTCATGGCGCCTGGCTGGGCCACGCAGCTCACCGAGTCCCCGGGCGCCAGAATCGAGCCAGCGCCGGGCTTGCAGGTGAGCTGCAGGCGGCTGACCGTGTACTCGAAGCGTTGGGTGCGTGGGCCGTTGAGGTCGGTCCAGTTGGCGACGATCGAGAAGTCACCCGGCGTGCGGCCCACGAACGCGGCGACCTCCTTCTGGGTCGCCGCGGGCGTGAAACCGTCGGCGGTCCAACCGACGAACGAAGCGCCGCGCGCCTCGGTAAATTTGCACGAGATGAGCTCGCCCGTCAGCAGCAGGCTCCCAGTCGATGGCGAGCAAATAGCGCCCGCGGGGGTCACGATCGCCGCGCCCGCCGCATCCTGCACCTGAATCGCATCGTCGAAGCGACCTCGAGCTGTCGGGGCTACCCCCGAACCCTCTCCTACCTGAATGGCGTCGTCAAAGCGGAGTTGGGCGGGGGGCACCAGGTTAGCTGAGTCCTGCAAGGCGATGCTGTCGTCAAAGCGGGCTTGCCCGGGCGGACCGATTGGGGCGTTGTCACCAACCTGCACGCCGTCATCGAAGCGAAGTACCCGGGGAGGTGTGCCGACCGTCGAGTCTTGCACAATGACTGCATCGTCGAACCGGAGCTGGGTCGGGGGCCGTACCGTCGCCGAGTCGTCTACGGAGACGACATCCTCGAACCGCACCTGTGCTGTCGTGCCGATGGGCGCGCTGTCGCCAATCTGGACTGCATCGTCGAACCGAGCCTGGGCACCTGGCGTTGCGCCGCTGACGTCTCCAACGCCGACGTTGTCTGCCAAGCGGATCCCCAGCGGCGTGAGGGTAACGGTGGGTGTGAGCGAAGCGGTGGGAGTCAGCGTAACCGTTGGGGTAACAGTGTGCGTAGGGGTCGGCGTACTGGTGGCTGCGCGGACCGTCAATACGGGGCGAAGCGTGGGAAGTTGCACCCCAACCGTCGGAAAAACGAGTTGACCCTGCACGTCGGCGGGGACACTGAGGGTCCACATGCCGAGGGCGGCAAGCAGCAGCAGCCCCACCGCAGGGGCGAGGTGCTTCACCATGATGAGCAACGCTCACGTGCAACGTTCACATGCCGTTCCGACTCAGCTGAACGTCATGAGAAGCTGATGGCGACGGTGACCTGGACGATCTGGCCGGCCGACACCGGGATCGGCTGCGGGAGCGTCACGATCGTGAACAGCTGATTGGACTGCGTTACGATGCGGACCGAGCCGTCTGCGGCTGGCTGCGAGAGGCTGGTAATGCACGAAAGGCTGCCCGGCGAGGTTAGTGCAACCGGCGGATCGCAGCTGGTGATAAAGGTCCGGGCCTGGCCAATATTTCCTGACTGCGCCGCAGTTAGCGTGCCCGCGAGGATGAGCTTGCCAGCATCCGCTCCAGTACCGGTGCCAACCGCGAGTCCGGTGGCGTCGGACGATCCGTTCGGTCCCGTCTGCAGGGTGTTCGAGGGGCCGTCGGCAAGGTTTCGCACGGAGCCATCATCTAACGTGGTCGTAATTCTGCCCCGGGTCGCAGCTTCGCGGACGGCGGACTCGGCCAGCACACAGCCGGTCCCTGCGGCGCCCACGTCGCCGGTCAGCGGGCAAGGCGAGGGCGCTCCACCGGTGGAATCCAGCACGACTCGCCACTGGCCCACCGAGCTGGTGCGCCCGAGGAAGCCGGCCAGCGCGTCCGCGCCCGTCGGGGTGAGCGCATTCTCGATCTCCGTGTGACTCACGGCTACGCCATCGGGGTCCGCGACGTCGATGGACCAGCGGCCGTAGACCACGATGGCTCCCGATCCCGCCTCCGACAGCCCTGCCCCCGATTGTGCGGTCGTCATGGGTTGCACGGTACTGCTGGCGACGGACAGCATGGCGATTACTACCGCGCACGTGGCACTCAACATGTAGCCTGCTCTCAGAATCCGCATCATGCGCCTCCTAGGACTCCTGTCCTGTCAACTCGCTGCCACATCCGGCAGGGCCCGGGTTCGCGCAGGAGAATGTAATGGCTACGTTGACCTGGAGAATCTGACCGGGAGTGACGGTGACCGGCTCGGCGAGCGTCGCAACCGTGAAGGGCTGGAGACCGTCGCCGATGCGCTGGAGCCCGGAACTGCAAGGCGCGCCAGGTGAGCTGCTGGGAGGACAGCGAACGGCGAAGGTCCGCGCCTGGCCAACCGCGCCTGCGCTCCTCGCCGTCAGCGTGCCAGCGAGGACGAGTTTGCCGGCGTCCGGGCCTATGCCGGCAAACACGGTCAGATTCGGGGTGCCTGATTCTCCAAGTTGGACGGTGTTCGACGTGCCATCAGGGATGGAGCGCACTGAACCGTCGCCGAGGGCTGCAAGGCCCGGCTCCTGAAGGATGCAGCTGGAAGAAGCGCCGCTAACAGCGATAGGGGCTGCGCACGGAGATAGTGCGCCGGCCGGGGCACTGAGCTCCACGCGCCACTGCCCCATCGAATTGGACCGGCTCAGGAGACCGATCAGCGTGGTCGCGCCCTGAGGGTCCAGCGCATTCTCGAACTCGGTGTGGCTCGCGGGGCTGCCATCTGCGTCCGCGACGTCGATTGTCCAGTATCCGTGGACCGCGACTCGTTCCGCCGCGCCCTGCGGCTGCCCGGCCATTGCGGGCGGGTTCTCCGTGGTCTGCGCGACCGCACCGCCCGTTACAGCCAGCGCGGTGATCATGAGCGCACAGGCCGAGATCAACAGGTAGAACGGATTGGTTCCCCGCATGGCTCGTCCCTCCTCACCAAGAGATCTTTGCTGTCGCGTTGCACGACAATACGCGAGATGGTAACAGGAAGCAACGTGCCCGAGCCTTACCCCAACGCAGATGCCGGGTCCCGGTCGGAAACTTGGCTATGATTAGGCGGGCCGTCGGCCCGTGATGGGAATGTGATGCACGGTCTGGACCTTCCAGATCCTGGCGAGCCGCGCTACTGCGGCCGCTGCGGGCACGAGCTGCGCCCTCGCGCGTCGGGCGACAGGGCTCGGCCGACATGTCCGGTCTGCGGCTGGACGTACTACGCGAAGCCAGCGATGGGCGCTGCGGCCCTGATCGAAGACGGGGATCGGATCGCATTGGTGCGGCGCGCCCACGAGCCGTACCGTGGCTGGTGGACCATGCCTGCTGGGTTTGTCGAGTATGGCGAGGAGGCATCCGAGACTGCGGTACGTGAGGCCGAGGAGGAAACTGGGCTGACGGTATCGCTCGCCGGCGTGTTCGGTGTCTACTTTGGCGCAGGGGACCCGCGCGGCGCGGCTCACCTGGTGGTATATCGCGCCCACCGGGTGGCGGGCGAGCTCCGGGCGGCAGATGACGCCGACGAGGCATGCTGGTTTCGTGCCGAAGAGCTGCCTGCAGAGATTGCGTTCGAGGCGCACCGTCAGGCGCTAGCCGAATGGCTGGAGGGACGCAACGACGCTCGTGCGGCAATGGGGCTGCGGCGCTACGCCATGGCGGGCCCGGCGGCTCCGCTCTTGGTCTATGCAATCATCGAGAATCCCTGCGGGAGCAGCGAACGCATCGTGTACGACGCCGCAGCACACGATTTTCGATCCACTGGCGCCCACTTTCCCGAGCCGATTCCGATGCACTATGGCTGGATCCCCGCGACCCTGAACGTCGCAGGTGGCGAGGAGTTGGACGTAGCGGTACTCGGCGAAGGCGAGGCAGCGGTTGGCAGCGTGCTGCCGGTGCGGCCGATCGGCACGTTGCTGCGTGACGACGGCGACCACAAGGTGGTGGCGGCGCGTGTCGATTGCCCGAGCATCTACGCCGCGACTGCCTCCGTAACCGAGATTCCGAAGCTCGAGGCGACAATCAGCCGCTTTTTCCAGACCGCGGCGTCAGTAACAGGATGGCTAGAGGCACAGGCGACGCGTCAGCTCATCGTCGAAGCGCAGCGGGTCTGGGCGCTGCGTCATGCTGAGGGCGGCTAACCATGGACACCCGTCATTTCTCGCCCGGGGAGGTGTTGCGCCGTGCGCGCCTGGAGCGTGGGATCAGTCTCGGCGACGTCGAAACTGCCCTCAAGGTGCGGCTGCGCTACCTGCAGGCGCTGGAGACGGATGACTACACTTCGTTGCCGCCGAGCGCGTACACCCGCGGCCTCGTGCAACAATACGCCCGCTTCCTAGGTCTTGATCCTGCCCGATTTGTCGACGCGGCGATTCCGATGCGCCCCGAGGAGCGCAATCCCATTCGCCCTGCGGTGCCCCCGCTCGAGCGGCCGCCGTTTGTCTCCCTCAAAGCAGTAAGCACCGTCGCGGTCATGCTGATGTGCGCGGGTATGCTCCTCTACCTCTACGTGCAGTACAACTCATTCGCCCAGAGCGTAGACTTTCAGAGCGCGCCGTCCGCAGTGGCCCAGACCCAGCCGACGCCGTCCAATCGCATCGT
>JAXDLH010000411.1:0-3147 GCA_034666705.1 Chloroflexota bacterium | reverse complement strand
TGAGGGGGTTTTTTGATACATTGCAAGCCTTGAGGATTGGCTGATCAGTGGAGGACAGAGCGGTGACGCACGTTCGCAGCGTTTTCCCAGCACTCTTTCTTGCGCTGGTAGTGGTCGGGTGCAGCACCCAGCCAGCACCGGCACCTGCACCGGCGGAGCAGCCGCGGCCCGATCTCGCGTTTACCGCGCCCGAGAACCCCAGGGATCTCCGCACCATGGTCCTCGTGACGCGCGGTGAGCCGAACAGCATCGCGGCGCGGCCCCTGCGGACCACCGGCAGCACGTTCGGCATCGCCACGCGCCTCGTCAACGCCGATCTCGTGCTCGTCGACCAGAGCGGTGTGCCGCACCCGTATCTCGCCGAGTCGATCCCCCAGCTCAATACGGATACGTGGAAGGTCCTTCCCGATGGACGGATGGAGACGACCTATAAGCTCCGCCCGAACCTCACCTGGCACGATGGTGCCCCACTTTCCGCGAAGGACTTCGTCTTCGCGTGGCGCGTCTACACCACGCAGAATCTCGGCATTGCAAGCCTCCGGCCGCAAAGTCTCATGGAAGAGGTTGCCGCGCCGGACGACCGGACGGTCGTGATCCGCTGGAGGGAGATCTACCTTGAGGCCGACTCGCTCGTCGGCGGCTCGAGCGGCTACCAGCCGTTGCCCGAGCACATCCTTGGCGGGGCGCTGGCCCAGGGCGACCCGGACGCGTTCGTGGCGCAGCCATACTGGACTACTGAGTACGTCGGGCTCGGCCCATACCGTCTCTCCCGCTGGGAGCCAGGCGCCTTCATCGAGACCACCGCCTTTCCGGGACACGCCCTAGGCCGCCCCAAGATCGATCGCGCGCGGGTCATCTTCGTCGGCGACCCAAACGCGGCGTTGGCGAACATGCTCGCGGGCAGCGCCAACTGGGCCGGGGATGAGGCCCTCGACTTTCAACGGGCCGTGACCCTCAAGCAGCAGTGGGATGCGAGCAATGGCGGCTCTGTGCTGCTGAGCCCGAATGAGCTGCGCTACGTGCAGGTGCAGTTCAAAACCGAATACACGAATCCGGCGGCAATCCTCGATAGCCGGGTTCGCAAAGCGCTGGCCCACGCGCTCGACAAGCAAGGGCTCATCGATGGCATCCTGAATGGCGACGGAACGTATGCTGACACCATGATTCCGAATACCCTGGATTACTACCCGACCGTGAATAGCGCCATTGCGAAATACCCGTATGACCCGCGCATGACGCAGCAGCTCATGGGAGAGGCGGGATTCACGAAGGACGGAGACGGCTGGTTTGCGAGCCCGACTGGCGGGCGATTCAACCCGGAGTTCCGGACGCAGACCGGAGGACAGGCGGAACAAGAGATGGCAATCGTCGTAGATGGGTGGCGTCGCGCTGGCGTGGACGCGCGCTCGTTTGTGTTGCCGGCCGCGCAGGATCAGGATCTGCAGGCCCGCGCGACGTTTCCGTCGTTCGCCAGCGCGAACAGCCAGCTTGCCGAGCAGACGCTGCTCGATAAGCTGGTAGGGTCGCGGGCCGCGCGGGCGGACAACCGCTGGACCGGAAGCAACCGGGGGGGCTACGCCAATTCTGCCTACGATCGGCTGGTCGAGGGCTTCAGTCGCCAGTTAGATCGTGGCCAGCGGGACCAGGTGATGGTGCAGCTCATGAAGCTCATCAGCGACGAGCTGCCCATCTTCCCGCTCTACTACAACGCGAGGGTCGTTGCCTTCACGGGCCTGAGCGGACCGCAGGGTCGCTCGCCGGGCAGCACCGACTACGGCAACGTGTACGAATGGGAGTTCAGCACCGCCGCGCCACCAACGCCTGCCCGACCGTAAGCGCCGATCCAGCAGCAGATACGCGGCGACAAGTCTCGCTGGCCGCATGGCCTGACCATATTCTGGTACGACCGCGGGGCCTGGGATGTTAACGTCCCAGGCCCCGCGGTTCCGGTGGGTCTCCCAAGGATTAGTGGAAGCCCGCGGTCCCGCTACGCTCGGGAGTGGATCTGCCCGAAGTCCTTTACCTTGGCGGCGGCGTCCGCCACCTTCTCCGGGGTGGCAAAGCCTGCACGGCGTGCCCGCTGCTGGTTGATCGGGCTGTACTTCCCCGACGAGCCAGACCCGAGCGCGCCCTGCAGCAGGCGGGTGTTATGGCGTGCGCTGCGGCTCACCCAGTTGGGGTCGTCCGACTCACTCGGGATGTGGATCGACTGGTTGGTGGCCGGATCGCGGAAGGTGTTCATTGGATCCTTCCCCTCCGCTACCAACTGCATCTGCTCGCGCAGCAGCCGGCGATAGAGGATGATCCCCTTGTCCGACTCGCCCAGATGCTCGGTCCAGCGCGGCGTCACAGGGCCCTGGCTGGCCCATGCGAAGTTGTCCTGGCCCGAGTTGTTGTCCACGACGTCCCAGACGGGCAGACCCTCCGCATCGACGCCCGGGACCGGTACCTGATACACGGGGATCTCCTCCGGTCGCTGATCGGCCTCACCCTCTTCTTTGCGGTGGGTGCCATACCACCAGTACAGAGTGTGGGTGTCGTCAATCGGGATGCGGATCTGGCTCGTCTGGAGCATGAACGGGAAGACCACGGGGTGGCCAATGCGCCAGTTCGGATGCTGCTCGTCGTCGCCCTCGAGCACGCGCCGCTTGATGACCCCATGCTCGAAGACGTCGAAGCCAATCTTGAGGTGCCGCTCGACTTTCGCCCGGGCGCGCCAGTAGGTCTGATTGTCGGCATCCCCGCGGCCCAGTCGCTCGAGCACGTAGTTCGTGAAGTACGAGTGCAACCACTCGACGTGGACCGGATCGAGGCTGTTCTCCATGATCTGCAGCCAGTTGCACGGCAGGATCGCCCAGCCGATATCCCGCACCCCCTCCTTCACGAAGGCTTCCCAGTGCGGCACCAGGGGCCGCGGCTCCGGGCCCAGCCAGGCCCACAGCATCCCGCCCAGCTCTTCGACCGGGTAGCTGGTGACCTTGATCCGATCCTTGAAGGTACTGTCCGGGGACTCGGCCGGTTGCTCGAGGCAGTTGCCGGCGTTGTCGTACAGCCAGCCGTGGTACGGGCAGCGGAGTCCTTCCGGCTCCGGGATGCCCCACAGCATGTTGACGTTGCGGTGCGGGCAGTACTCCTGCATCAGCCCGT
>JAXDLH010000410.1:0-2617 GCA_034666705.1 Chloroflexota bacterium | reverse complement strand
GCGCCGAGCGCGTCGTCGTGAGCCAGCTCGTCCGCTCCCCGGGCGTGTACTTCACGTTGAACGAGGACGCGACCAGTGGGCGCGCCCTGTGTATGGGCAAATTGATCCCGAGCCGTGGCGCCTGGCTGGAGTTCGAGAGCTCGAACAAGGACGTGCTCTCGGTCAAAGTCGATCGCAAGCGCAAGATCCCGCTGACCACACTGCTGCGGGCCGTGGCGGCCGTGGCGCCGATTCCGGAGCTGACGGCCGGTACCGATGAAGAGTTGCTCGCCCTCTACGAGGAGATCGACGACAATCCGGATCATCACTACATTCAGGCGACGATCGATCGCGACGCCACCAAGAAGAAGGAAGAGGCGGTCATCGACTTCTACCGGCGACTGCGCCCGGGTGACCCGCCGACCGTCGAGAACGCCAAGTCGCTGCTCGCCTCGTTGCTATTCAACTATCGGCGCTACGACCTGGGCCGGGTCGGCCGTTACAAGGTCAACCGGCGGCTCGACGTCTCCACGCCCCTCGCCGAGCGGATTCTGACCCCGCACGACCTGATCGCGATCGTCCGCGAGATGATCCGTATCAACAACGGTCGTGGGGATCCGGACGACATCGACCATCTGGGCAACCGCCGGGTGCGCGCGGTGGGCGAGTTGATCCAGAACCAGTTCCGCGTCGGCCTGCTCCGCATGGAGCGTGTCGTCAAGGAGCGCATGAGCATCATCGACCCGACGACGGCGACGCCCTCGACGCTCATCAACATTCGGCCCGTGGTGGCCGCAATGCGCGAGTTCTTCGGTGGCAGCCAGCTATCGCAGTTCATGGACCAGACGAACCCGCTCGCCGAGCTGACGCACAAGCGGCGTCTCTCGGCCCTGGGCCCGGGTGGTCTGTCACGCGACCGCGCCGGCTTCGAGGTGCGCGACGTACACCACAGCCACTATGGCCGCATCTGCCCGATCGAGACGCCAGAAGGCCCCAACATCGGCCTGATCGGCTCGCTCGCGACCTATGGGCAGATCAACGAGTATGGCTTCATCGAGACGCCATACCGGCTGGTGCAGCGCCAGGTTGCGAACGATCCCGAGGAGACCGTCGGCAAGGTCGCGGCGCGTACGGTGAGCGACCCCAAGAGCGGCAAGGACATCGTGGCGGCTGGCACGACGATCAGCGAGAAGACCGCCGTCTCGCTGGCGCGGTTTGCGACCGAGATCCCCCGGATCGACATCAAGCCGGTGGTAACCGACCGCATCGACCTGTTGCCAGCCGACCAGGAGGAGCGCTACACGGTCGCCCAGGCGAACGTGCGGCTCAACCCAGATCGAACCTTTGCGGACGAGCATGTGTCGGTACGGCGTGGTCCGCGCTTCCTTATGGAAGTGCCGGAGCGGGTCGACTACGTCGACGTCTCGCCACACCAAACGGTGAGCGTCGCGACCGCGCTGATCCCATTCCTCGAGCACGACGACGCAAACCGCGCCCTGATGGGCGCGAACATGCAGCGCCAGGCGGTGCCGCTCATTGCCCCGGATGCGCCGCTCGTCGGCACGGGCATGGAGGTGCAGACGGCGCGCGATTCCGGCCACGTGATCCTCGCGCCGTTTGACGGCATCGTCGAGAGCGTGGACGCCGGGAAAATCGTGGTGCGCTCGCTTGAAGAGGGCGAGGAGGGTCAGCCCGAGCGGCGGACGTTCCGGCTGCGCAAGTACATGCGCTCGAACCAGGGTACCTGCATGAACCAGCGGCCGATCGTGGTGGCGGGGCAGCGGGTGCATGCTGGCCAGGCGATGGCAGATAGCTCGTCCACCTCCGGCGGTGAGCTGGCGCTCGGCCAGAACGTGCTCGTTTCCTTCATGTCCTGGGAGGGATGCAACTTCGAGGACGCGATCATCCTGAGCGAAACCATCGTGCGCGACGACAAGTTCACGTCGGTGCATATCGAGAAGCACGAGGTCGAAGCGCGCGACACCAAGCTCGGCCCGGAAGAGATTACGCGGGACATCCCGAACGTCAGCGAGGACATGCTGCGGGACCTCGATGAGAACGGCATCATCCGCGTCGGCGCGGAAGTGAAGCCGGGCGACATCCTGGTCGGCAAGATCACACCCAAGGGCGAGACTGAGCTGACTGCTGAGGAGCGGCTGCTGCGCGCGATCTTCGGCGAGAAGGCGCGCGAGGTGAAGGACACCTCGTTGCGGGTGCCGCACGGCGAGCGCGGCCGCGTGGTCGAGGTGCGGGTATTCAGCCGTGACGACCATGCGGAGTTGCCTGCGGGCGTGCATCAACTGGTGCAGGTCGTCATCGCGCAGAAGCGCAAGGTATCCGAGGGCGATAAGATGGCCGGACGCCACGGCAACAAGGGTGTCGTGGCGCGGATTCTGCCGATCGAGGACATGCCGTTCCTGCCTGATGGCCGACCGGTCGAGATCGTCCTGAATCCGCTGGGCGTGCCCTCCCGCATGAACGTGGGTCAGATTCTCGAGACCCACCTGGGTTGGGCCGCCGAAGCGCTCGGCATCTCATTCGCGACGCCGGTGTTCGACGGCGCGACCGAGGACGACATCCGCGCGAAGCTGCGCGAGGCGGGCTTGCCCGAGGACGGCAAGGAGCAGTTGTACGACGG
>JAXDLH010000409.1:0-5252 GCA_034666705.1 Chloroflexota bacterium | reverse complement strand
CGCTCGGGGTGATGCTCTATGAGATGCTCGCCGGTGAGGTGCCCTTCAAAGGGGATAGCCCCCTCGCCATCATGAACCAGCACGTCAACAGCGATCCGCCTCGGCTCCGCTGGACCCGGTCGGACGTACCGCCGGAGCTGGAGGCGATTGTGCTGCGGGCGATGCAGCGCGACCCGAGCCAGCGATACCAGAGCATGGCGGAGCTCAAACACGACCTCGAGCACCTCGATGAGGTCGACGTGGCCGCGGTGGACAACCTCGTCATGTACCGGCCCCGCGGTCCAATGCCGTCGGCGCTCAAGGTCGTAATGATCATGGCGGCAGTGTTCGCGGTGCTGGCGCTGATCGGCACCCTCGCGGAGGCCGCGCATCGCAGCGGTCTCGGGCATTGAGGCGGAGGCAAAGGTGGAGCTAGACCTCAGGACGCAAGCGCTGGCGAAGGCCAGGGAGGCGGGCGTGGAGTTCGTCCACCTCCAGTTCATCGACATCGTCGGCGGGATCAAGAGCGTCACGATCCCGGCGGCGCGCTTTGCCGATTGCTTGACGTTTGGCGCCTGGTTCGATGGGTCGGCTATCGAAGGGCGTGCCCGTGTGGTCGAAGGTGACCTGTATCTTCATCCCGATCCAGCGACCTTCGCCGTCCTGCCCTGGGAGCCCGTTCCCACTGGCCGGGTCATCTGCAATCTGATGGATCCCGACGGCCTGCAGTTCCCGACGGACCCGCGCTATGCGTTGCAGGCGGTGCTCGCGGAGGCTGAGGATCTCGGCCTGCGCTACCGCGTGGCGTGCGAGCTGGAGTTTTTCCTGTTCGAGGACCACGGCGACGAGACCGCAAACGGGCGGCTCGACCCGATCGATCACCACAGCTATTTCGAGCTGCCCTCCGGCCGAGCCGCCCAGATCTGCCAGGCCACGACGAGTGCCCTGACCGAGGCGGGGCTGGACGTCGAGTCGATGCACCACGAAGTGGGCCCATCGCAGTTCGAGATCGACCTGGCGGAAGTCGACGCGCTCCGGGCGGCCGACTCCATCGTCACGCTGAAGTGGGCCCTGCGGGCGTTCGCGCGGCGGCAAGAGCTGCTGGCGAGCTTCATGCCGAAGCCACGAGCGGACGCGCCAGGCTCTGGACTCCACTTTCACCAGGTGCTCCTTGACTTGCGCACGGGCGAGAACGTGCTCTTCGACCCGGTTGGTCAGCACCAGCTTTCGTCGGTCGCGCGCCACTTTGTGGCCGGCCAGCTCGCGCACGGCCGCGGGATGTGCGCGCTCCTCGCGCCCCTCGTGAACTCCTACAAGCGGCTCAGCGGCGGCGATGAGGCTCCCGCCCGCATCATCTGGGCGCGTACGAACCGGAGCGCGCTGATTCGGGTGCCGGAGGTCAACCAGCGTACGGTCATGCGCATCGAGCTGCGAGCCGGGGACCCGAGCTGCAATCCGTACCTGGCGCTCGCCGCGATGCTCAAGGCGGGACTCGACGGGATCCGCAATGAGATACCCCTTCCGGAGCCGGTTGAGGACTCGCTCTTCGGTGGCGATGGTGTCCAGGATGAGCTGGCCGACCCGCTCCCAAGCGAGCTCGGGGCGGCGCTCGAAGAGCTCGATTGGGACCCGGTCGTCCGCTCGGCGATCGGCCAGGCGATCTATGAGCGCTTCCTCGCGGCAAAGGAGCGCGAGTGGGCATCGTTCCGCAGCCACATCAGCACCTGGGAGCTGCAGAGCTACCTCGACAGCGCATGAGCGCTCGCTCGCGGAAATCCTGCAACGTGAGCCGCGTGAAGCACGGCCTGCAAAGGTGCCTTCAGTGAGCGTCAGTCTGGCCTCCGTCGCCTATTTCGTCCTCGCCGGTCTTTGCGAGATCGGCGGTGGCTACCTCGTGTGGCTCTGGCTGCGCGAAGGCAGACCGTTCTGGGTTGGCGCGCTCGGCGGCGTCATCCTGATCGCCTACGGCGTGATCCCCACACTCCAGCCTGCCACCAGCTTTGGACGCGTCTACGCCGCGTATGGCGGCGTCTTCATCGTGCTCGCGCTCCTCTGGGGCCGCCTCGTCGACGGGGTTGAGCCGGATCGCTTCGACCTCATCGGCGGCGCCATTGCCCTCCTTGGCGCCGCGGTCATCGTCTACTGGCCGCGAGCATAGGCCCCGTCTCCCACTGCCTCTTTCTAACGAAACGTTGAGCCTCCGGGTGCCGGTGCTAACGGTTCCCTAAGCCGCACGGGCCTATCGTATGACAGGCGGTCCACCGATGGGTCGCAGGGTGTCGGAGGCAGGTATGGCAGGAGCCCTTGCACTGGAAATCGCCGCGGATTTGGGGCTCGCGGCGCAGCTCGAGGCGGCTGCGCGCGTCGCCAGCGGGTCTGGACTGGACGTGCAGCTCGTCGTGTCGCGAGGAGTGGGCGTGGTGCAACAGGCGCAGCGCGTGGCCCGCGAGTTGCATGTGGAGGTGCGGGTCCTGCGTATCACGGATCGCGCGATCCACCTCTTGTTCACTGCACGATGCACGCCGGCCTCAGCGGCTACCGGCGAGCCGCCTCATGGAGCACACCCAGCACTGTTCGGGGCTGTTCTCGAACGAGTCCGCAGTCTCGTCCATGCCTGCAGATAGCGCAGCGCGGCCAAATGCTGAAAGCAGGTGCTGAGATGGGAGTCCCGCTCCTCGTGCTCGTCGTCGTCCTAACGTTCGCCTACCTCCTGTACGCCCTCTTGCGGCCGGAGAAGTTCTGACATGACGAACATTATCCAGATGGTCATCGTCCTCGCCCTGCTCATGGCCATCGTCGTGCCGTTCGGCATGTACATGGCTGCCGTATATATGGGGCGCCGCACCTGGCTCGACCCGGTGCTGAACCCCGTTGACAACGTGATCTATCGGGTCAGCGGCGTCAATCGCGAGGGGATGCGCTGGCCGGCCTACGTGAAGGCCATGCTGCTCACCAACCTCGTCATGTTCTTCATCATCTTTATCGTGCTCGAGTTGCAGCCGCTCTTGCCGCTGAATCCGGACGGTGAGGGACCGATCAACCCGTTCCTCGCCTTCAACAGCGCCGCGAGCTTTATCACGAACACAGACTGGCAGAACTACGGTGGGGAGAGCACCAAGGGGGCCGGGGGTTAGGGCGCCCCGGCTGCGTCCTCCAGATGACAGAATGAGGTGACCAATCGGCGCCTTTGATTCCATCTACCTCCGCTCGCGTGCTATGGACACGCTGTTTGCTGCGGCCCTGGTCGCGGGGATTTCGTTTGTCATTGGTCTGGCCGGACGCTTCGGCCACATCTCGAACATCTCCAACCTCTACGTCATCGGAATCGCGCTGCTCGCTTCGCGCCGCGGCCTCTACCCGGCGGTGCTCGCCTCCTTGCTGGCCTTCCTGGCGTTCGACTGGTTCTTCATCCCGCCCGTGCACACTTTCACGGTCAATGACCCGAGCGAGTACGTCGCGCTCGCCACGCTCCTCGCGACCTCCATGATCATTGGCCAGCTCCTCACCATCGCCCACCGGCGCACGGCCGAGGCGCAGCGGCGCCAGGCCCGGACCCAGCTCCTCTATGCGGTGAGCGAGGCGGCCCTCTCGAATGCGAGCGTCAACACCGTCTATACGCTGGCGTTGGAGCGGCTGAACGGGGCGCTCGACCTCGCCGCGAGCCGCTTGCTGCTGTGGGAGGACAGTCGGCTTGAGGAGGTCGCGCGCGAGGGGACGCCGGTCGAGGTGCAAGACGAGGAGCGTATCATCCAGCGAGTGATCGACGAGGGCCGGCCGCTCGGCTGGCAGTTGATGGCGAACAACGTGCGCGTGGTGCAGGAGTTGCGGATTGCCGAGGATGGCACGATCTCCGCGTCGGGTGCGGCATTCTCCGGCATGTACGTCCCACTCCCAATCGAGTCGCGCGTCGAGGGGGTGCTGGTCATCGGCGCGGCGCGCGCCCCGCGCCTCCTCACCGAGGAGGAAGCGCAACTGCTCGGGGCCTTCGCCAATCAGTTGGCGATCGCGGTGCAACGGGAGCGGTACGCTGACCAGGAGGCCCGGGCGCGCGCGCTCGAGGAGAGCGACCGGCTCAAGTCGGCGCTGATCTCGTCGGTCTCGCACGAGCTGAAGACGCCACTGGCCGCGATCAAGGCATCTGCCACGAGCCTGCTCGAGGTGGGTGACGTCGACCCCGAGGTGCGTCGGGAGCTGACCGAGTCGATCAATTGCGAGACCGACCGCCTCACGCGGTTGGTCAGCAACCTGCTCGACATGTCCCGGCTCGACGCCGGCGCGCTGCAGCCACACGTCGAGTGGGTCTCGATCGCGGACGTGGTGGCGGAGGTGCTCGACCGGCTGGCGCCGATGCTCGAAGGGCGAGAGGTGCGTGTCCTGATCCCGGACGAGATCCCGCCGACGCCGATGGACTTCGTGCAGGTGAGCCAGGTATTGATGAATCTCGTCGATAATGCCGTGCGGTATTCGCCGTCGGGGGCCGGTATCTCGATTTCGGCCGAAGTCGTCCGTGACCAGTTGCGGGTGAGCGTATTCAATGAGGGAAGCCGAGTGCCGCCGAGCGAGCTGGATCGACTATTCGAGAAGTTCTATCGCGCGAGTGACGTCTCGGGCGGCACGGGTCTGGGGCTCGCGATCGCCCGTGGCATCGTCGAGGCGCACGGCGGCCGCATCTGGGCGGAGAACGTGGGGCAGCGCGGCATGGCCTTCAGCTTTACGCTCCCGGCGCCAGCGCGTGAGGGCGGTGTAGGTCAAGCCCCACCGGTGCTCTCGGCGTGACCCAGAAGCCAGTGCGCGTGCTGCTCGTCGACGACGAGGCTGACCTCTGCGCGACGGTGCGGCGGGGCCTTCAGCTTCAGAGCTATGAGGTCGAGGTCGTGGCCGACGGGCAAGAGGCGATCGCCAAAGCCCATACCTGGGAGCCGGATGTGATTCTGATGGACCTGGCGATGCCGAAGCTGGGCGGGCTCCCCGCGATCAAGCAGCTTCGCGCCTGGTCCACGGTCCCAATCATCGTGCTCTCCGTGATGGGCGAGGAGGACGAGAAGGTGCGTGCGCTCGATAGCGGGGCGGATGACTATCTTACCAAGCCATTCGGCATCCAGGAGCTCGGCGCGCGCATCCGCGCGGCGCTGCGGCGACTTGCCCCGAGCAGCGAGCAGACGGAGTTTCAGTTCGGCAACGTGACGATAGATCTCGCCCGCCGCTTTCTGGCGGTGGACGGCGCGGAGGTCCATCTCACGCCAACTGAGTATGAATTGCTCCGGCAGCTCGTC
>JAXDLH010000408.1:0-3552 GCA_034666705.1 Chloroflexota bacterium | reverse complement strand
GGTGCTCGGCCACGTCCGTGAGAACGAGGGCGAGGTGAACTGGCAGTCTGTCGAGATCATCAAGCGGGAGCTGCCGATCTCGAAGTTCGTGAGCGCGACGGTCATCCTCGGCGAGGCGCGCTACCAGAAGAGCGCCGAAGAGATCGAGTTCATCCGCAAGGGCGCCGGGGTCGCCGAGGCCACGATCCAGGCGATCCTCGACAACGCGCGGCCCGGCACGCTCGAGCGGCGCGTGTTTGCTCATATGAAGTTCGCCAACGCCGACGCCGGTGGCAGCTTCGACCCGATGTTCGGGTGGATCAGCGGCCCGCTCGGCCACACCTATCACCGCGTCGAGCAGCCGTCATTCCGGGCGCTGCAGCCAGGCGACGTCGTGAGCATTGAGATCGAAGGGCGCTGGGGCGGCTACATCGCCCAGTTGGACGAGACCTTCTCAGTCGGGCCGGCTCACCAGGACCTGAAGGATGGGCTCAAGCTCGCGTGGGAATCGTTCGATCGCACGTTCGCCGCCTGTAAACCAGGTGCAACGATCGGCGACCTGATCGAAGCCGGCCAGGTCAAAGGAATGAATGGTCGTGGCGAGGCGAACCTGACGATGCACGGCCGTGGCCTGGGCGATGACGGCCCACTGGTCACCACGCGCATTACGCCTGCGATGCGGGCGCTCGAGGTGAAGGAGGGCTGCAGCTTCATTCTCAAGCCGAGCGCGCGAGTCGACGGCAAGCCGGACTACGGCCATTGGGGTGAAAGCGTCGTGGTGCGCGCGAATGGCTGCGAGCGCCTCGGCACCCGGCCCCAACGCGTCCACGAGCTCATCTGACCGCGGATCCAAGAGAGGAGAAACGCATGCGCTTAGGTGCCGGTCTTCCGAACACGCTCATGCCCCAGACCAACCGGTCGCTCATGCTCGACTGGGCGCGCCACGCCGAGGAGTTGGGGTTTTCCACCCTCGGCGCGATCGACCAGCCTGGCTACGATTCGTGGGACCCGCTCATTGCGCTCACGGCCGCGGCGGCCGTTACGGAGCGCATCCGGTTGGCCACCACGATCCTCCAGTTGCCGAACCGCAATGAGGTGCTCGTCGCCAAGCAGGCAGCGTGCATCGACATCCTCTCGAACGGTCGTGTTGATCTCGGGATCGCGGCCGGCGGGCGGGAGTCAGATTTCGAGGTGTTTGACGCCTCGTATCACGACCGCGGCAAACGGTTTAACCGCCAGGTCGCGCGGATCCGTGAGGTCTGGGCCCAGGCACGCAAGTCGACCGAAGAGCACGGGGAAACCGGCCCGGCTCCCGTGCAACTGCCGGGCATCCCGCTGTGGCTCGGCGGCGTGACTGAGCAGACAATCAAACGCGCCGTCCAACTCGGCGATGGGTTCATCTTCGCGGCTACGGGCCCCGAGCTGATGGCCCAGTTCACCCCGGGCATCCGCGCCTGGGCGCGCGAGGCAGGAAAAGAGCAGTTCACGATCGCCGCCGTCGGCTACGCAGGGCTCGGCGATAACGCTCAGCAGGCGCTCGAGCGGGCGACGAAGCAGGTGCTGCGCTACTACGGTCAGCTATGGAAGCCCGCGGAGGAGATGATCCACCACGGGCCGCCCGCAAAAGTCGCAGAGGACCTGCGCAAGTATGAGGAATCGGGCATCGATGAGCTGATCCTGTTCCTCGAGATCCCCGAGCTCCAGCAGCTCGACCTGCTCGCCCAGGCCCGCG
Source organism: Chloroflexota bacterium (assembly GCA_034666705.1). GTDB lineage: Bacteria > Chloroflexota > UBA6077 > UBA6077 > SHYK01 > JAXDLH01. The sequence continues at coordinate 1,841 of JAXDLH010000408.1, read as the reverse complement.
ACATCGCGGGGCTGAAGGGCTAGAACCGCAACGGGACAGAGCCCACACGAGTCGAGGTGTCGTGGCGCCCAATGACCCGATGTGGGCACACTAGCAACGCTACAGGGCAGAACCCACACGAGTCGAGTCCGCACCCAAAGGCCCGGGTCATCCTGAGCGAAGCGAAGGGTCCGTGACCATCATATTGGAGTCACGGATCCTTCGCTTCGCTGGTTCAGAAATAGATTGCTACGCCGCGGTAGCGCCCCGCCGGAGCATGACGACTCAGGATGACGCTGAGGGCCGCTACTTCTCGATTTTGCCTGCTTCGATCGGCCGGCCCAGCGAGTCGAAGACGCGACGCGGGGTGTAGCCGGTCCAGAGGTCCTGGCACCAGTAGCGGATGCCGAATTGGATCCGCAGCTGCCAGTAGCTGTCGGTGCTGTGGTTGTAGTGCTCGTGCTCCCACATGCACGGCGGTACGTGCAGCACGTCGCCCTTTTCCCACGGCTCCTCGCGTCCTTCAAGCTCGGTCAGGCCGTGGCCCTCGTACGCGTAGACAACTGCCTCGAGATGGATGTGACGCCCGCTGTGCGTCCCTGCAGGCTCCTCCCACACGTTCGTCACCGCGACGCTCTGCGCCTTGAAGCCATTCTCCGGCGACACCAGGTACTTGATGTAGTGGTGCTGGTTGCGTGAGGCCTCGAGGGGCGAGATTCCCGTCTGGTCAGGCGCGTCCTCCAGATGGATGATCGCCCGCGGCCCACCCTGGTAGTACTGCGACACCTGCTCGGGCATCTCGGCGATCTCCGCCGGATCGTTGGGGCCGCAGTCTTCCAACTGCTCCAGGGAGGCGATCTTCAAGTATTTCTCGAGCGAGAAGCACATCCCGGAGATGTACACGGCCGGCTCGCCGCCAGTGTTGAAGTGCTGATGGTCGGCGCGGTACGGGATTTGGATCGTACTGCCCTGGTGCCAGTCGAACCGCTGGCCGTCGACGATGCTGAAGCCTTCGCCCTGGAGGATGTGCATTGACTCCTCGCCGTGGCGATGGCGACCGGTGTGCCAGCCAATCGGGATCTCGGCCTTCAGCACGTTACTGCCGGGCGTCGAGTAGCCCAGCTCCTCGGACATCATCAGCTTGACCCTGGCATCCTGCCGCGTCTCGATCCAGGGAATGTCCTTGTCGCGCGCTACGTGGGGCGCCCGGCGGAACTCCTCCTGAAGGGCGGGGCCGACTGCGAGCCACTCATCGTAGAAGTTCGCCATCTTATTCCTCCAATTGCTCAAGCGATCCTCATGCCGATTCGCGGCCTCAAATCGACCGTTCGTGCTGAGGTTCTCGAAGCCCCGGACCGGGCGCAGCCAGTGTGGCGTGCACCGGGCTCGCCCTTCGAGAACCTCAGGGCGAACGGTAGCATTGCTCGGCCCGCCACGCCGCATCGGATCGAGATACATAGCAGTTTGCTGCTATACCATGTTAAGTAGCATTGCTCGGCCCGCCACGCCGCATCGGATCAGCGTTGCGAGTCGGGCGCGTCGCCCCGCAGGATCCAGCCCCACTTCTCGCGCGTCTCGCGCTTGTACGCCGGCTCCGGGCCGATCGCGTGCGGGAATTGGTCACGCCACTCGTACGGGCGGCACGCGTCGATCAGCAGCCGCGAGTTGTGGCCTTTCTCGTCCGGCGGAATGGCCGAATCGAGCGGACCACTCCACGCGCGGTGGATGATGTCCAGCGAGCGCTCCGGATCGGAGCGCGTGCATACGGCCCACATCACCTCGTCGAGGTCCGTCACGTCGATGTCGTCGTCGACGACGATCACCAGCCGCCCGAGATAGGCACCGGCGCGCGCCATCGCGGC
>JAXDLH010000407.1:0-8400 GCA_034666705.1 Chloroflexota bacterium | reverse complement strand
GCGAGGAACGTGTTGGGCCCATTCGCGCTTGCCAGCCACCCCAGGAGGTGCGGCCACCGCTAGCGGGGCTTTGCCACCACGCGGTTGCGGAGGGTGCCGATTTTTGAGTTCGAGATCTCCACGACGTCGCCGGGCTTGAGAAACCGCCCTGGGTCACGCACCGCCTGGCCGCCGTCGGTAGCGGGCTGGATGATCGGGCTCGAATCCTGCGCGGTACCTGCGGTTGTGCCGGCGCTGATCACGTCGCCCGGTAGCAGCGTCATATCGGACGAGAGGTACTCGACGTACTCGGCGAAACTGAACGTCATCCCCTCCGTGTTCCCTTGCTGGCGCACCTCGCCGTTGACGCGCGTCTCCCAGTCGATGTTCTGCGGGTCCGGGAGCTCGCCCACCACGATGCAGGGCCCGCCGCAGATCGACGTGTCGAAGTTCTTGCCGCGCGCGAAGCTCGACTGGCGATTATCGGCGCCGACCAGACTGGTGCGAGCGCTGATGTCGTTCTGCAGCATGTACCCCCAGAACATCGGGTACGCGTCCTTCTCGCGCACGTCCTTGCCCGGCTTGCCGAGCACCACGGCGATCTCCCCCTCGTAGTCGAGGCGGTCGGTCCGCGCGGGGTAGACCACGTCTTCGTCCGGGCCCGCGGCGTTCTCGGGGAAGCAGTAGAAGCCCCAGATCCCCCGCTTGCGACTCTCTTTGAGGACCTCATCCAGGGCCACACTCGGTCCGTCGGCGGTTCGGAAGCCCATGCCCTGGCTGTGCACGACGTAGTTGCCGCCGGCCATCATGATCCGCGCCCGCTGCGCGTACGGCGCGTGAATCTTGACTTCGCCCACAGATTCGATGAGCCGTTCGCCCCGCAGCCCGCGCCGGTTGCCGGCGCGCTGCATGAGGTGCTCCACCGCCCGCTCGGCCCCCTCGATCGCCCGTGATCCCGACTCGATGAACATACCCAGCTCGGCGGGCACGATTGCCGAGGCCATCTGGTAGGGATGGGGCTCGTCCTGCGTCTCGCGCAGGTATTTCGCGTAAGCGAAGGACAAGTCGATGACGTCCTCACCCTGGAGCGCCCCCAGTCGCTTGTCCGGTCCGTAGACGACGAGTCTCACCACGTCCCTCCATTTACCGCTATGCGATTACCGTACTCGCTGTGCGATTACCGCGATTCGCTCGCGCCGTGGCGCGCAACCCGCCGATCATACAACGGGTTTGCGCTGTAGCGTTGGAGGGCCGCGCCTGGACATACCGGGGAGTAGAATGGGCGCAACTGATCGCGGCGCCGATGGTCATGCGCTGCTCATGGGAGGCGAGGACATGGAGACCGAGACCTGCGATGTGGTCGAGGAAACATTCGACAACCGGTTCACCCGCGCCTTCGGCTTTCCCGAGGAGCGCATTCAGACAAAAGTGCGCGATTTCCTCACCGAGCAACTCAAGGCGTTCATTAGCGCATCGCCATTCCTGGTCATGGCCACGAGCGATCCCGAGGGGCGCTGCGATGCTTCGCCGAAGGGCGGCAAGCCAGGGTTCGTCCGCATCCTCGACGACCACCACCTGCTCGTACCTGATGCATCAGGGAACAAGCTGTTCCAGTCGTACCAGAACATGGACGCGAACCCGCACGTCGGGCTGATTTTCTTCATCCCGGGCATTGGGGAGGTGGCGCGGGTCAACGGCCGCGTATCGATCGTGGACCGCACCCAGTTCGACCAGCATGACGTGGATGCGGGCACCGCGCACCCCGCAGGCCACCGCGAGGTGCTCCAGGGGATCGTGATCGAGGTCGCGGAGGCGTACGGCCACTGCCCAAAGGCGGTAACCTACGGCAACATCTGGGACGCCGACCAGATCGCGCGCGGCAAGCGCAGCGGTCTGCATCCCTCACGCCCGGCCACGCCAAGCGCCTGAAGGCGAATGCAGCCGACGAGGGCGGGCATGCTTGGCGCTGCCGCCCTCGTCGGCGTCTCTTACTTGACCTTCCGTACGGTCCAGAAATCGCTCGCCAGGTCAGACCGGGTGAGATACAGATAGGGCATGCTGCCATACCCTAGCTTGCCCCAGGTCGTGCCCCACGAGTTCCGGATGATGAAGCGTTGCTCCGTGTCGTCATAGCCGACGGCGAGCACGGCATGGCCTTCGACGGGCCCGCCGCCCGGCCCGGGCTCGCCGGGTGTCGGCAAAGGGATGTCGCCCGTCGTCGTCTGCATGGGGAAGCTCTGATACACGGAGAACCCCAGCACGAATGGGTACCCCTCAGCCAAGCAACCCTTCATCTGGTTGAGATTCTGACTGACGTGCTGGTACTGGAGTGCCGTGTACTTGAGCGCGTCCGTTACCGCAGCAAACGGCGGACGATCGGCGAACTTCCCGATCATGTACGGCCATTCGACCTCAGGGCACACCCCCTGGTGAGCGATGCTCCACATGCCGTCGCGGAGCCGTGCGCCACTATCGCTCGGCACGGAATGCTCAATGACACGCTCGTTGTAGTAGATGAACAACCGCGACGGCACGAACGGGTTCGGCAGCCCCTCTTTCATCTGGGCGAACTCGTGCGCGGCAGCGAGCGCATTCGCGGTGCAACTCCCGAGCTGGCCCTGATCGTAGATGGGAGGACATTGCGCCACCAGGTTCACCTTCGGGGGAAGCTGGCGCAGCGTCGCCGGCGCGGCGGCGAAGAGATGGTCTCGCTGATCGGGAAGGTCTCGAACCCATCCAAAGCGCCGGGTGTCGTCTGTCATGATGGAACCTCCTTGCCACTGAACTCACTCACCGTCGAGGCAGCCCCACAGCTCGTGGCTCGACAGCGCCAGTCTAGACTGCAAGCAGGTTGGGGGTCTGCGGCACGACAGACATGAATTCTGTATGGCTGGCGACACTTTGGATTGGCTTCTCGCGCTGGGTGTCAGCCCTGTACGCCATCGAGGTGTGCGCCGCGCTGTTTGGCGAGCTCGGGATCGGTGTAGCCCATGAGCTCAGGACGCGCAGTGCCAAGCATGACCTGGAAATACACCGGCTCCAGCCCCTCGTTGACGTAGCCGTGAATCACGCCTGGCGGGCAGGCGATGCAGTCCCACGGGCCGAGCTTCACGTCGATGCGGCGGCCATGCTCATCCTGCACGAACGCAGTGAGCTGGCCGCGCAGCACGAAGAAGATCTCCTCCACCTCGTGGGTATGGGCGGCGTTGCCTTGCCCCGGCTCAACGTACATGATGCTGAGCGTGAAGCCGCGCGGCGGGATCACCGTGGGGTCGCCGTGCTTGCCAGAGCCGCCGGCCCCGATGAAGCGGTGCTGCGCCCGCTTGTACCCGTCGATGCGTGCGTCGGCGAAGGCATCCCAGTCGGCCTTGCGATCGATGAAGCGGGCGACGAACCGCTCGGTGACCTGCTCGATCGAGAGGTCGGCGATCTCCGGCGGCTTCGGATGATGAATCACTTCGGTCATGGTCCCGATCCTCGTTAGATCTTGAACTCGTTGACGGTCGGCGTGGCGAACAACTCCTCGATGGGGATCGCCCTGGGGATAAGCTCCTGCTCCACGTGGTATTGCACCATCGCCTCCAACGTGGGCCGGCTCTCCTCGATGCCGTACGGCCACAGGTCGTAGCCGAACACGCGGCGCTCCCGCTCGATCTCCTGCACGAACCACGGCAGCGAGCAGGGGATCGCCGTCGCATCGTACATCGCCTGCATGCACTCCTCTTTCGCGCGCCGGAACGCCTTGTACAGGCTCTCCGCCACCCACGGATGCTCGCGGTAGATCTCCTGCTTCATCACGAGGATGTGCATGATGGGAAAGATCTTGGTCCGCCGGTAGTAGTCCTCCTCGACCGCTTGCACGTCCGGGAAGAGCCGCCGGATGGCGGGGTTGCCCTCTGCGAACGGCTTCGGGATGCGCGGCGCGAACATCGCGTCGATCTCGCCCTTCACGAGCATATCGTTTAGCGTTGCGCCGGGCGGAAGCGGCTCGATCGTGACGCCAGCAGGCGGGACGAAGTACGCACGCTCCTCACGCCCGGGCGACTCCTGGCCGCCGATCATCCAGTGCAGGTCGCTTGGCTCGATCCCATACTCGTGCTTCAGCATCCCGCGGATCCACGTGACCGCCGTGACGGCGTACTCCGGCGCGCCGACGCGCTTGCCCACGAGGTCCTCGGGGCGCTCGATGCCGCTTCCGGCGTGCACATACATGCCCGAGTGGCGGAAGGAGCGGGAGAGGAAGACGGGCACGGCGATGAAGCGGGGATCCGCCTTCGCGCGGTCGAGCATGTAGGCAGTGCCGGACATCTCCGAGACGTCGAATTCGCTGTGCTTGCTCATGCGCCAGAAGATCTCCTCGACGCTCATCGGCAGGCAGTTGAGGTCGATGCCCTCCGGCCGAATGGTGCCGTCGAGGATCGCCCGCGTGCGGTCCAGCACGGTCACTGCGAGCGTGAGTGAGAGTTTCGCCATATGCCCCTCCATCCGGACGTTCGATCGGGACGTGCGATTGTTGCGCCGCTCTGGCGATCCGAAGTCTAATGGACCGGCCGCGAAGGCCGACGATGCCCACGATGCGTGAGGGAGAGTGGATGACGATTGAGTACGATCCGGACCGCCTGGTTGAGTTCGATGAACGCGACGTCGAGTATCGCTGCGTCGGCGGCGAGCCGCTGCTCGCCCGCGTGTACCAGCCGCGCGGGACTGGCCCGTTCCCGATCATGCTCCACGTGCACGGCGGCCAATGGACCAACAGCAACAACCGCGCCGGCGAGCCAGCGCCTGCAAAATCGCTTGCCGCCAGCGGAGTCGTAGTGGCGGCAATAGACCTGCGCACGACGCCGAAATATCACTATCCAGATGCGCCGCAAGACGTGAACTACGCCGTCCGCTGGCTCAAGGCGCACGCGGCCGACTTCAACGCCGATGCAGCGACGCTGGGCGCGTTTGGCGGCTCGAGCGGCGGCCACCTTGTCGAGCTCACCGCGATGCGGCCGCGTGACTCGCGATACACCGAGCCAGTACCCGGGCTGGGCGACGACGCCTCGCTCGTCTACCTCTTCACCCGCGCGCCGATCAGCGACCCATTTGCCCGCTTCGAGTGGGCCGTCGAGCGCGGCCGCCATGACATCGACGAGCACACCCATGCCTTCTTCCAGCCCTGGGAGGAGATATTCGATGCCAACCCGCAACGTATCCTCGAGCGCGGCGAGGCGGCGCCACTCCCACCGCTGCTCATCGTGCAGGGCAGCGAGGACGACAACATCCCGCCATCGATCCAGACGCACTTCGCCGAGACGTACCGTGCCGCGGGCGGTTACGTCGAGTACGAGGAGTTCCCTGGCGCACCGCACCAGTTCCTCAACCAGCCGGGCGCCGACTCGGAGCACGCACTGCGCCTCGCGAGGGAGTTCATCGCCCGCCAGCTCAAGACGCTCCAACCGGTCGGGGGCTGAGGCGGTGGATCGGGCAACGTTGCGGGGCGAGTTGGTCACACTGCACGCGGCTCATTATTTGAGCCCGACAATGTTCTGCAGAACCACGTCGGAAGTTAGCAAAGAGGAGCCCGGGCGGAAATTGGCGAGTATACTGGCCCACGTGAGAGCTCGTCTGGACGAGCGGAGCTGCCGCTAGAGGACGAGTACGAAGGGGGTGGACTCGTGACAGTGCGGCATCGGCTCCCCACCGGCTGGTTCTTGTTGCTCGGCACGGCGATCGCGCTCGCGGCCTGCAGCCCGGCGGCCACTGCCCAACCGGCGCGCGGTGTCGCCCCCGCGGGGACTGAGACAGTCCATCTCAAGTCGAGGCTCACCGTCGCGGTCTCCAAGCCCGTCGTCGCTTTCGGATACATCGGGCAGACGACCGGTGTGGGGAGCGTCGTCACCTACGCGCCATTGATCTCCGCCGGCCTCGCCGCGGGCGACGCCACCGGACTGCCGGTCCCGTGGCTTGCTCAGGAGCGACCCTCTCTCGAGCAAGGCACGATGGCGGTCCTGCCGGACGGGCGCATGACGACCCGGTGGACGGTGCGGCCGAACGCAACCTGGCACGACGGCACCCCGATCACCGCGGACGATTTCGCCTTTAGCTACACGGTCGAGGCTGACCCGGAAATCCCCGTAAGCGATCGCAGCGCCATCCAGCAGATGGAGTCGGTGCAGGCGATCGACGCCCACTCGTTCCTGATCACCTGGAAGCACCCGTATTTTCTGGCCGATAGCCTGGGAGGGCCCTTGCTCTGGGCGCTCCCCGCCCACATCCTGGAGCAGCCGTATACGACGCTCGCGAAGACCGCGTTCCTGAATCTGCCCTATTGGACCTCGGAGCTCGTGCAGTCCGGTCCATTCCGAGTCGCGCAGTACCAGCCCGGAGCGGCGACCGTGCTCGTGGCCCACGAGGGCTATTTTCTCGGTCGTCCCAAAATCGACGAGGTCATCATCCGGGAGATCCTCGACTCGAATGCCGTCTTCGCGTCGATCCTAGCGGGCGACGTTGATATGACCATCGAGCTGCTTGACGCCGCCCAGGGTCAGACCCTGAGGGAGCAGTGGGGTAGCGCGGGCACAGTGATTGCCAAAAACGGGGGCCCGCAATACCTGGCGCACCAGTTCGCGCCCGAGATCGTGCAGCAGCCGGCGCTCCTCGACATCCGAGCTCGCCAGGCCATGTACCTCGCGATGGATCGGCCAGCCATGGCGGAGATCGCCTGGGGCGGACGTCGCGTACCGGAAGGCGAGGCGACGTCGCTGTTACAGCCGGCCGACCCGCTCTTCCCATACGTCAAAGACGTCAGCTCCGGGAGTACCAGCGATCCCCAGCGCGCAATTCGCATGCTCGCCGAGCTCGGCTGGGTTCGCGGGGCGGATGGCAGACTGGCGGACGCCGCGGGCCATCCATTCACTCTCGACGTTCGAGCAACCCGACCGGATCTAGGCCAGGCGGCGGTACGCATGCTGCAGGACATCGGGGTGGATGCGTCGCTGACCGTGCCACCGCCGGCCGCGAGTGGCGACCGCCAGTACCTGCAATCCTATTCGGGGATGGAGATCGGCGGCAGCGGTGAAGGCGACCGCATTTTCGACCGCTTGAACATCGCCACGACGCCTATCGCCAGCAATGGCTATGCTGGCCAGAACCGGGGCCACTACGCGAGTACACAGATGACCGACCTCATCGGCCGCTATCGCGCCAGTCTGACCACGGAATCGCGCGGCGAGTCCATGCGCGGCATCGCCGAAACTGTCGCGCAGGACCTGCCGATCATGATGCTCTATTTCATCCCGGTCTGGGCCACGCTGGGGCAAAGCGTACACGCGCTCGACGACATGAACGGCGGGCTCACCGGGGGCCCGCCATTCAGCCCATACACGCGCAGCGCTCACCTCTGGTCAAAGGACACCTAGGACCACCGTAGACCAGGTCGCGCGCGATTAGAGCGGGTCAGCTCCGCTTCGTGCTGGGACGCAGGTAGGGCGGCGTGCCGATCTCGAAATGAACTCCGGCAGGGCTGGTCACCTTGTTCTGGTGACGCGGGATGTCCGGCTCGTCGACCTCAATGCCATATTCGCGGATTCGCGCCGTGAAGGCGTCGACTTCGGCGTCGGTTGCCACGTCGAAGGCCACGTGGTTGAGCATGCAGCTCTTGTCGCCATAGCCGGGCACGTCTGCGTCGACGGCGTAAAGAATGAACTCGTGGTCGCGCAGGGGGTCCGCGGCGAAAAAGGCGACCCGTCCTGCCTCGCCCTTGTTGCGCTTCAAGCCGATCACCTTCTCCCAGAACTCGCACTCCTGCTCGAAGATTGGCCGAGGCACATTGAACCCGACGTGGCTGAGCCGTGCAATAGTTGGCATGTTCCGCTCCCTTTCAATCTTAAGCTCTCGTGGTGTGGGTAGCCGCGCCCACCCCGACGTTCCTACCGGAGATTCGGCAGCACCTCCTTGCCGAACAACTCGAGACTCTGCATCGCGACGTCCGGTGGCATGGGACCGAATGGCAAGCCAGTAACGAGGAGTCCGGAACCCATCGCCTCCTGGTCTTCCTTGATGCGACGAATCACCGTGTCGGGGCTGCCGAATATCGCGTGGTGGTCCGCCCGCGGCCGTGGATCTTCTGCCCGAGCGCCAATCGGCATCGAGTGACGCCCATGGGTGCTGTAGGAGAAGCTGCGCTCGGTGACGCGCGCTTCGGCCATCTGGCGAATCTCGTCACGCTCCCAGAGCTGCGCACGGCGGCCGTAGAGCTGCTGCAGATAGGGCTCCGCCTGGGCGCGCGCCTGCTCGTCGGTGGGCGCGACGAACACGTGGCGGCTGACGGCGGTGTCCTCGGGACCCGGCGTCCACCCGCAGTGCTCCCGCGCATAGGTGCGGAAATAGGTAAACATTTCGGCGATCGCCTCGACGTTTGAGAAGAACGTGACGATT
>JAXDLH010000406.1:0-4785 GCA_034666705.1 Chloroflexota bacterium | reverse complement strand
CACGAAGTCGTCGTGACCGAGGATGGTGCGGCCACGAGCGCTTTCGCCCCGTACGACATTTTCTTCGACGCGATCGGCGGGCCCACGCTTGCCAACGGGATCGCAATGCTCGCCCCGCGCGGCGTGGCCGTGACGTACGGGATCACCGGGTCGACCGAGGCGACGATCGACGTCGCACGCTTCTATCGGGGCGGCAATCTGACGCTCCACGGGTTCCAGATCTTCCCCTCGCTCGGCATCGAGCCGGCCAGCGTCGCGCTCCGGCGGCTCGCCAGCATGCTGGAGCACGGCACCCTGCGAGCCCACGTCGAGGTCGAGGCTCCGTGGACCGCGATCGGCAGGGTCGCGCAGGACCTCTGGGACCGCCGCTTCTCCGGCAAAGCGGTCCTGCACGTCGAATAGCGCGGCGCAGCCCGACCTTTACAAAATTCTTACGAGTCCATAGGGTTCCTATCGCATTCAGGCGGTAGCCTATGTACAGCGGTGGCCGCGAGTCAGGCAGGGCAGGATGTGGCTCGCGGCCATCGCTGTATTCTCCGAGCGCGCAGGTATCCTCCTCCCTCGATATCCCCTCTTCGAGGCTGCTTCGCCACTCTCGCGCACCGTGTCACAATTGACCACCCGGCGGTGCTGTATAGGTGACGACAGGCTGAGGAGCGGAATGCACGATGCTGGTCGAAAGCTCGCCCGTAGTCGAAGTCGGTGCCACGCCTGACTTCGAGTCGTACTTCCGCCGCCACTACGTCCGCGTGTACCAACTGCTCTACCGCGTGACTGGCAGCCCCGACGACGCCGAAGACCTCGCGCAGGAGGTGTTCCTGCAGGCCGCGCGGCGCGATCCGCCCCTCTGGAGCGACCCGGCCGCCGACGGCTGGCTGTGGCGCGCCGCGAGCCATGCGGCGCTCAACGCGTTGCGCGGCGACCGTCGGCGCAGAGACCGCGAAGCGCGTGCGTATCGCGAGGCCGGGCCGCTGCGGATGCTCGGCGAGCGTGCCGAGGACCCGGCTGAGGCCGCCGAGCGCCACGCGCAACAGGCTGCCGTCCGCGTGGCGCTGCGGCAGATGAAGCCGCAGGAGAGCGCACTGCTGCTGCTCCGACATGCGGGGCTCAGTTATGCCGAGGTAGCAGATGCGCTCGACCTCAAACCGTCGTCAGTCGGGACCCTCATCCTCCGCGCGGAGCGGCGCTTCAAGGAGATTTACCATGCCTGACACCTCCGCCTTCGAAGACGCGCGGGTCGGCGCAGCACTCGACCTGCTGAGCGCCGCGCACACCCCGGACGTCGACCACGCGCTCCTCCACCAGCGGGCGCTGCAAGCACAGGGTCGAATCACTGCCGCACCCATGCAGCCAAGGAGATCATTCATGGACCGAGCACTCGCAGGACTCGCGATCTGGCGGCGGCCGATGCCAGCCATCCCGATCGCGGCGGCCCTGCTCATCACGCTCAGCCTCTTCACCAGTCCGGTGCAAAGTCTGGCTAGCCAATTTCTCACTATCTTCCGCGTGCAGGACTTTGCCATCGTCTCGATTCCGGCGGGGTCTGAGATGAGTACGTTCTTCGCCGGCCTACCGGAGCTTTCCACGTTTGGCGACATGCAACCGAGCGCACCGACGCACGTCCAGTCGCAACCGGTCGCCGACCTGGCGGCAGCGTCGAATGCCGTCGGATTCACGCTGCATACCCCCACGAGCCTGCCGAATACGGTGCAGAGCCAGCCGAGCACAATCGGCGTGACGCCAGCCCAGAGCTACACGTTCACGTTCCGCCTGGCCAAGGCCCAGGCCTATCTGCAGTCGCTCAATCGCACCGACGTCGTACTGCCGGCGAAGTTCGATGGGGCGAGTCTGCAGTTCAACGTGCCGGCCACCGCGATGCTCACGTACGCACCGAAGAGCTCCGAGCCGGCGGGCAACTCCGCCTCCAACAATGCGGCCCTCGCGTCGGGGGTGGTGATCGTCGAGCTGAAGAGCCCGAGCGTTGACGCCAGCGGCGTCTCGTACGATGACCTGCGCACGTTCCTGCTGTCGCTGCCCGGCCTGCCGCCGTCGGTCGCGGCCACCCTGAAGAGCTTGCCGGACCCCAGCAGCACCTTGCCGGTGCCGGTCCCGGCGGGCATCAGCGCTCAGAAGACGCAGGTGAACGGGGCGCCTGCGGTGATCTTCGCAGACCAGCATTCCAGTATCGCTGGCGGCATCCTCTGGCAGAGTGGCGGGGTGCTGTACGGCGTGGGCGGCCCGCTCAATCAGAGTGAGGTGCTCGCCGTCGCGACCTCGATGGCGAAGTAGCGACCATGCAGCCCAGTGGCCCGGAGGCGGCGATCGTCGCCTCCGGGCTCGCCAAGCACTATGGACGTCACGTGGCGCTGCACGAGTTGACCCTCACCGTGCCACGTGGTGAGGTTTTCGGCTTCCTCGGCCCCAATGGCGCCGGGAAGACCACGGCAGTGAAGCTCCTCACCGGCCTCGCCCGGCCAACCGGCGGGCATGGCACCGTGCTGGGACGTCCACTCGGCGACCGCGACGCTCGGCGGCGGATCGGGTACCTCCCCGAGCTGTTCCGCTTCCAGGAGTGGCTCAACGCCGTCGAGCTGCTGGAGCTTCACGCCGAGCTCGCCCGGTACCCGCGACATGCGGCACGGCGGCGAATTCCCGAGGTGATCGAGATGGTGGGCCTGGCGGGTCGCGGCGCAGACCGAGTCGGCACGTTCAGCAAAGGAATGCAGCAACGGCTCGGGATCGCGCAGGCGCTGCTCTGCGAGCCGGAGCTCGTCATTCTGGACGAGCCGACGTCGGCCCTCGACCCGATCGGCCGGCGCGACGTTCGCGACTTGATCCTCGACCTCGCCGCCCAGGGGACGACCGTGTTCCTGAACTCGCATCTCCTTAGCGAAGTCGAGCTCGTCTGTGATCGCGTGGCATTCGTGAACGGCGGCCGGGTCGTGCGAGAGGGCCGCGTCGAGGAGTTGCTCGCCGCCGGTCACGAGCTGCGGATTCGGGCTCGTGGGGTGGACCGTTCGGTGCTGGCGGCGCTCCAGGCGCGCTGGCGCGTCCTCGCACAGGAGGGAGAGCGGCTGGTCGTCGGGGTGGCCGACGCCGACGAAGCCGGTGCCGTGGTGCGCTGCCTCGTCGATCGCAACGTGGAGGTTCTCGAGCTCACCCCGCAGCGCACGAATCTGGAGCAGCTATTCCTCGAGCTCGTGGAAGGAGGGCAGAATGGCCGTGTGGACCTTCGCACGCCTGACCCTGCACGAAGCAGCGCGTAGCCGCTTCGTGTTGCTGACGGCGGTGCTGGGCGCGGTCTATATCGCCCTCATCGCCTGGGGCTGTCATACCCTGCTCGACTTCGCTAAGAGCCCCTCCGCCGCGCAGGTCTCTGCCGTCGGCATCGAAGTAATGGCGCTGTTCATGATCAGCTTCGTGCTGCCGCTGGTGGCGGTCTTCGTGGCCGGTGCGAGTACCCACCACGATGGGGAGACGGGCTTGCTGCAGGCGATGCTCACGCGCCCGATTCGCCGCGCGGAGCTCGTCGTCGGGAAATGGCTGGGCGCAGCTATGCTGCTCGCGGTGTACACCGCGGTGCTCGCCGGCGGCGTGATAGGGGCGGCGGGTTTAATCCTGGACTATTACCCGCCGCACCCCTTTCTGGCGGGAGGGCTGCTCTGGCTGGAGGCGCTCGTCGTCCTCAGCTTGCGCATGCTCTTCGGCACCTTCCTCGGCAACATGGCGAGCGGGATCTTGCCCCTCATGCTCTACGGGCTCGGCTGGATGGGCGGACTCGTGGAGAGCCTGGGTCAGGCGCTCGACATTCAGGCCATGGTCAACGGCGGGATCACCACGAGCCTGGTGATCCCAACCGATGCGCTCTGGCGCGGCGTAAGCTACTTCCTGCTGCCATCCGTTGCGTCAGGCATCGCCGGACAGGCAGTCGGGCGGGGGAACCCGCTGGTTTCGTTCGTGCCGATCGCCGGCCCCATGGTTATCTGGGCCGTTGCGTACGTCACCACCGTCTTGGCGCTCGGCGGCTGGCTCTTCGCCCGTCGGGACGTGTGACCGGTTCGCTCAGCCGCCCTGGACAAGCGCGATGAAGCGCTGGACACCGGCGCACAGCAGCACGACGAGCATCAGCGTGATCACGACGCGAACGAGATCCGTATGCGGCCGAATTCGTCCGATGGCTCGGGCCGCACCGCGGGTGCCCGAGAGATGTTGCGCTCTTCTCATCATCAACGCCTCGGACCTCGTGAGCGTCAGCCCTACAGGCGCGCTCAGGCGGTCCTTACCTGTCCCAGAAATAGTGCCTCAGATGGCGAGAACGAGCATCTGCCAGCCGGCCTATTCTGCCCACTTGCCGCTCCGTGGCGCGCATCACAGTCCCCAGGATAGGGATCGGCTCAGTGGCCGCGCGTGCCGGCGTCCGCATTGGCAGTCGCTGCCGCTGCGTCCCGATCGGATTCTGCGCGCCCGCGTGGCGCCGGCGATCGTCGGCTTATCGCGGGTGTCTGGGTTCCATTCGTTTTTAGCGGCCTGCGCCGGGCGCGCCACATCCTTGTGTTCTGCGGCCTGCCGCTTGTAGGTTTCCTGCTTCTTGTAGCTGCCGGTCGTGATTATTTGACTCTGCGACGGATTATTCGGTCCCTTGGAGATTCTCGGGTCGTTGGCATCGTGCTCATGCCGGCCCTGTTTTGCCATCGTCGTCATCCTTTCGAGCTGCTGCCTTCAGACTGTGGCCGAGCTCGCGTCTGGCTGCGCGAGCCCTGCGTGCGCTTGATTTTCGGTGCGTTT
>JAXDLH010000405.1:0-4633 GCA_034666705.1 Chloroflexota bacterium | reverse complement strand
GTGGATCAGCTCGCCAACGCGCTCATTGAACACATCGTATACCCGCTTGCGCTCCGCTTCGCGCAGCTTCTGGACGATGTGCTGCTTCGCGGTCTGGGCGGCGATCCGGCCGAACGACTTCGGCGTCACGTCCTCCCATACTGCGTCGCCGACACTCGCATCCGGCGCGAAGGCATGGGCAGCCTCTGGCGTAATATCCTGCGGCTCTGCTGGCTCCTCGGTGACCGTTCGCTCCAGATACACGCGCGGTTCGCCCGTGCCGGGATCGATCCGTGCCATTACGTTTAAATTCGTGTCATTGAAGTTCCGCTTGTACGCAGAAACCAACGCACTCTCGAGCGCTTCGACGACCACTTCCGGTGATACGCCCTTTTCGCTCGAAAGCATGTTGATAGCGGTTAAAAACTCACCTCTCATCTGCGTTCCTCGTTTCCTGCGGGTCGCCTGGCCGGTCTCAGCGCAACAAAAAAGTGGGGAAACCCCACTTTCAAGCGGCGCGTTTACTTACCCAAGATTATATCAGCGCTCCGGTGCCTGGGCAACGCGCACGACCGCGCATACGGGCGTTCGTTTTGGTGTGAGCCGGGGGTGAAGAAGTCATCCCCGGCTCACTGCCTACGTCCTATACGTGATCGCGACGGGCACGAATCCGCGGTTAGCGAAGGCTCCAATTGATGCCCGGCGGCGGCGCGACGATGTCGTAGTACGAGACGAGCAGCATGATCGACAGCAGGAACACCATCCCCACGAGATGGATGACTCCCTCGCGCTCGGGCGAGATGCGACGGCCGCGAATCGCTTCGATGAGTACGAAGAGCAACCGACCTCCGTCCAATGCCGGGATCGGAAGCAAATTGGTGACTGCGAGGCCGGCGCTGATGAGACCAGCGATCATCAGAATTGGGAACCACCAGCCGGACTGTACGGCTTGTGCGGCGGCCTGGCCTGCCACCTGCGTCATGCCGGGAAGTCCCACGGGTCGCGCTGCCTCCGGTGCGAGCTTGCCCTGGAAGATCATGACCGGCGCGGCGAGCGTCAGGCGCACGATGTCCGTGGCCGTCTGCAAGCCGTAGCCGAGCGACTGGATCGGGTTGTGCTGCACGGGCGCCGATATGACGTTGGTGGCGCGAATCCCAATCCCGAGTGGGCCCTGGCCATCGGGGGGATTGGCGCGCGGCGTCACCTGGATCGTCATCGGCTGCCCATCGCGCTCGATCTGCACCGGCACGGTTTGCCCCAATTCTTGCTGGATGCTTTTCTGGAGTTCCTCGAGCGTGGTCACCGGCTTGCCCGCCACGCTGCGCACCACGTCGCCGGCCTGGAGTCCGGCATCTGCCGCCGGTGTGCCCTGCACGATCGAGGCGATCTGCACGTCGTACGACTGCACTTCAGGGGCGCCGGTGCCGTACGCGAGGGCGAAGATCAACACGGCGACGATGAAGTTCATCGCGGCCCCCGCGACCAGCACCATCGCACGTACCCAGCGGCTCTGGCTTGCAAAGCTGCCGGGCGCAGTCGGATCTTCTTCGCCGAGCATCTTTACGTAGGCGCCCAGCGGAATGAGATTGAGCGAGTAGCGCACCCCGCCTCGCACCGTCGAGAGAAGTCTCGGTGGAAAGCCGATTGCGAACTCCTCGACGACGATGCCACTCTTTTTCGCAGTGATGAAGTGGCCGAACTCATGGGCCACCATGAGAAAAACGAGGATGGGAACGATTGCCAGGTATTGCAGCACGGTTACCTCACGTCCAGGGATCGGCATGTCGCTCGTGCCGAGGCATCCACCTGGAGCAGCTCGACCAGCGTTTCTCCCTGTACATCATTATGTCGGTCCAACGTCGCCTCAACCAGGGGAACGATATCACTGAAACGGATCTCACCGGCGAGAAATCGTTCGACCGCGACTTCATTCGCCGCGTTCAGGACCGCCGGCGCTAGCCCTCCAGCGGCGGCCGCCTCGCGCGCCACCCCGACGGCGGGGTAGCGTCGTGGATCGATCGGCTCAAAGGTGAGCGCGCCGAGGGTCGCCACGTCGAGGCGCGGCAGCTCAGCTTGCGGACGGTCCGGGTAGGTCAGGGCGTTCACGATTGGCAGCCTCATATCGGGTACGGCGAGCTGCGCCTTGATGGATGCGTCGCAGAACTCGACCAGGGCGTGCACGATGCTCTGACGGTGGAGGATGACGTCTACCCGATCGGTCGGCACGTCGAACAGCCAGCTCGCCTCGATGATTTCCAATCCCTTGTTCATCAGCGTCGCCGAATCGACCGTGATCTTGGGCCCCATCGACCATGTTGGATGCTTGAGCACCTGCGTCGTCGTTGCCTCGGCAATCTCTTCGAGTGGCATGTCGCGTAGGGCACCGCCCGACGAGGTAATGATGATGCGTCGTACGGTGGAGGGCTCCTCACCCCGCAGGCATTGCCATACTCCACTGTGCTCGGAATCGACTGGCACGATCGTTCCGCCGCAGCGCCTGGCGGTAGCCATCACGATGGCGCCCGCGCTAACCAACGTCTCCTTATTCGCCACGCCGACGAGCCGCCCAGCCTCGAGCGCCTTGAGGCAGGCGGCGAGCCCCACGAGCCCGGGCGTGCCGAGTATCACGATGTCGGGATCGGTCTCCTCGACCAGTTGCACCAGGGCGTCTGCGCCCACGAATATCTTCGCGTCCAGGTCCGGTGGTTTCGTCTCGGCGCTGAGTGCCGCGGCCTCGGGGGCCCAGGCGGCGACCTGCGTCTCAAAGGCGGGGGAGAGGTGCCCGGCGCCGAGTCCCACGACGCGAAACTGGTCGCGCATCTGCGCCAGCACGTCGAGCGTTTGCGTGCCGATGGAGCCCGTGCTCCCGAGGACGATCACCCGCTTCATGGCACCCCCACACTACTCAGGTTGGTATACGGCACGAAGGTTGCCGGCGTGGTGAGGATGATGTATGCCAGCCCGAGCGGTACGGCGAACAGCAAGCTATCGATGCGGTCGAGCATACCGCCGTGACCCGGCATGAATTGGCCAGAATCCTTGGCGCCAAGCTGTCGCTTGATCGCCGATTCGGCCAGATCCCCGATGACGGATCCCACGGCGACGACCGCGCCGAAGCCCACCATGCGAAGCGCCGGTTGTGCGACCATCGCGCCGATCGCCACCGCAGCCACCATGGCGGCGACAATGCCACCAATCAAGCCTTCGACCGTCTTGCCCGGGCTTACTGCCGGCGCGAGCTTGTGCCGTCCCCAACGACGCCCGACGAAGAATGCTGCGGTGTCGCAGCACCAGGTGGCCGCGAGGATCGCCACCACCCAGTCCAGTCCGCCTTCCAGCGCACGCAACGGGATCCCAGCGCTCAACAGGCCGCCGACGTACATCCCGCTGGCGAGCGACAAGCCCCACCCAGTAAACCGATTGGGCTTGAACTCGCCGAACGCGAGCGAGCCAAGCCCGCCGATCGTCGGGGTCACGACCAGGAGCCATGCGACCTCAGCGCGCCCGGTGGCGAGGGCGAGCGGCCCCGCAATCGATGCGAGGACGGCGACGATCCGCATCGCTGGAAAGCCGGCGTGCGTCACGAGCTCGGCGAGCTCCCACGTCGCAAGCAGCACCACGACCGTGATGAGGGCAACGAACCACATCCCGCCAGCCACGGTCGCAGCGGTAACGACCGGGAGTGCCACGATTGCGCTCCCAATGCGGAGGGCGAGGCTAGGACTCATCGTGCGGCGAGCCGCTCAGACCGGCGAGCCGGCCACGCTCCGGCTCACGATGTCTCCAGAATCTCGCGCTCCTTCGCCTTGCCGATCTCGTCCACCTGACCGATGAACTGGTCGGTGAGCTTCTGCAGCCGGTCCTGGCCCCGCTTGACGTCGTCCTCGGAGACGAGCTTCTCTTTCTCTTCCTTCCGAAGGTGCTCGATCGCGTCGCGGCGCTGGTTGCGGATCGCGACGCGCGACTCCTCGAGTCGCGTATGCACCATCTTCACCAGCTCCCGGCGTCGATCGTCGTTGAGCGCCGGAATAGCGAGGCGGATGATCTGCCCATCATTCGTCGGGTTCAAGCCGAGATCGGACTTCTGGATCGCCTTTTCGATGGCGCCGAGCGCCTGACGATCCCACGGCTGGATCGTGATGAGCCGCGGTTCCGGTGCGGAGATCGACGCGAGCGCGTTCACTGGAGTGGGGTTCCCGAAATAGTCCACCATGACGCGGTCGAGAATCGCGGGGCTCGCGCGCCCGGTGCGAATCGAGGCGAGCTCGTGGCGAAGAGCCTCGATGCTCTTCTGCATCTTTTCCTGTGTGGCGCTATGGACTTCGTCGACGGGCATTCGTGCCACCTCCCTTGAAACTGCTGGATCCCTCCAGCCCGCACAGACGACGCCGGTGCGCGAAGAGGGGCGGCGCGCCCCGCTTAGGCGATCAGCGTCCCAACCTCCTCGCCCATGAGCAGGCGGTGCAGGTTCGCGGGATTGTCGATATCGAATACGACGATTGGCAGGTGATTGTCCATGCATAGGGTGAGCGCAGTGCTGTCCATCACCCGCAGCCCCTGGGCGAGCGCATCAATGTATGTCAAGCGATCGTAGCGCTTCGCGGATGGATTCAGCACTGGGTCATCGGTATAAACGCCATCAACCCGGTTCTTG
>JAXDLH010000404.1:0-17780 GCA_034666705.1 Chloroflexota bacterium | reverse complement strand
ATCCCCCAGGAGCACGGGCTGCGTTGCGCCTACCACGGCTGGGTCTACGACCACGAGGGCCACGTGGTCGACATGCCCTTCGAGCCGATGTGCATCCCCTTCCGCATCACCGCCTACAAGGCCCAGGAGCTCGCGGGACTCGTATGGGCGTACATGGGTCCAGACCCGGCGCCGCTGCTGCCGCGTTGGGACGCGGTCGTGCGGGATGATCTCCAGAAGACCATCCGCATGACCGAGCTGCCATGCAGTTGGCTCCAGTGCATGGACAACTCACTCGACCCGGCCCACTTCGAGCACCTGCACGGCCACTATGGCAACTACATCATGAAGAAGCTCGGCAAGCCGCCGATGTTGAATCCCGCCCGTCATCTGAAGATCGACTTCGACGTCTTCGACTATGGGATTTACAAGCGACGCCTGACCGAGGGGATGAACGAAGATGCTACGGACTGGACGGTCGGCCACCCGATCCTCTTCCCGTACATCCTGGCGCAGGGCGGCCCGGACCAGATGAGCTGGCAGTTCCGCATCCCCGCCGACGATACCCACACGCACCATCTCGTCATCATGGGCAATCGGCCGAAGGATGGCGAGGCGGTGACCGCGCCGACGATCGTGCACGATCAGTTGGCGCTCGACGGCCTTGGCCGGGTCTTCGCCGACCATATCGTGGTGCAAGACGAGGCCGCCTGGGTTGGCCAGGGCCCGATTACCGACCGGACCAACGAGCACCTGGTGACGTCCGACAAGGGGATCATGCTCTATCGCAAGCTGATCCTCGAGAACATCGAGAAGGTCGAGCGGGGTGAGGACCCGATGTGCGTCATCCGCGACCCCGAAGTCAACGAGCCAATGATCTCGATTCGCCGCGGCAGCACCTACACGGCGTTCCACGTGGGCGTGGACGAGGACAATTACGGCGGCCGACGGCCGGCCGCGAGCGCGCGCTACTGAGTGCGTGCATGAAGGGGGCCGGGCACGCCGACGCGTGCCCGGCCGTGCGTGGAAGGGAGACCTCCATTGCGTTGGTTGATTCACCTTCTGGTGCTGAGCACGATGGTCACCGCTTGCAGCCAAGCCCCGAGCCCATCGGGACAGGCGCCGGGCACGAGCCAGCAGACCGCCCCGCAAACCCAGGCGTCCACCGGCCCTAAGATCGTCGTCGTATCAATCAGCGAGGATCCCAAGAACTTCTGGGATGGCATCAATGGAGGGGGCGGCAGCGGCGCCCGCGAGCTCGGCCATCTGGTGAATCAGTACCTCGCCATCCTGAAAACCGACGGCACCCCTGAGCCTCGCCTGCTCGCCGAGCTGCCTTCGCAGGATAAGGGCACCTGGAAGGTGAATGCGGACGGCACAATGGACGTCACCTACAAGCTGCGGCCAGGTGTCACCTGGCACGACGGCTCGCCGTTCACGGCGGACGACGTCGTCTTCAGCTGGCAGGTCGATAAGGATCCGGCGATCCCGAATGGCAACCAGGGTGCAGTCCGGCTGATAAAAGACATGGTAGCCACGGATCCGCAAACTGCAGTGGCCACCTGGTCTGGCACCTATCCGTTTGCCGATCGGCTGGAGCACCGCGAGTTTTATCCACTCCCGAAGCACATCCTCGCCGAATCGTATGCCACCAACAAAGAGAACTTCATCGCGAATCCGTACTTCACCGACGAGTACGTGGGAACTGGCCCGTTCAAGGTGGCGAAGTGGGATCATGGCAGCTCGCTCGACCTCGTGGCGAACGACAACTACTTCCTCGGGCGTCCGAAGCTGGATCGCATCCGCGTGGAGTTCATCGGCGACCCGAATACGCTCATCGCCAACCTGCGTGCCGGCGCAGTGAACGTCTTCTTCCCGCCTGGCGGCCCGACGTTCGACGATCTGCAGCCGCTCGCTCAGCAATGGGCCACTGACCACAAGGGTACGCTCGTTACGGAGAGCGTGCGCTGGGTCTACGTCGAATCTCAGAAGGGGTCGATTGCCCAGCTCGCCGACCTGCGCGACAACCGCGTGCGCCAGGCGCTGCTGATGGATATCGATCGGAAGGAGTTGGCGACGACGCTGCTCGGCAACCTCGGCATCGTGGCCGATAGCTGGGTGAGTCCCAACGCACCCTATTACGCGCAGGTCAAGGACACAATCACGCAATATCCATTCGACCCGAAGCGGGCCCAGACTCAGCTCGCCGACCTTGGCTGGACGCCCGGCTCAGATGGCGTGCTGCAAAAGAATGGGCAACGTTTCCAGTTCCAGCTCCGTCACCAGACCGAGCGCGAAAAAGACGCGACCGTCATTCGTGATAGCTGGAAGAGCATTGGCGTCGACGCCAGCCTCGACCTGCTCACCTCGTTCCAGCTCCGCGACGCCGAATACCGGGCGAATTTCACCGGTGCGTCGATCGACAATAACCCCGTCGGCGGCCTGAGCGCCGTGCGGCGATTCGCCACCGATCAGATCCCGACCGCCGCCAACAAGTATGCGGGCACCAACCGCGGCCAGTTCAACAACGCCGATTGGGACCGGATTGGCGACTCGATGCGCGTGGCGCTGCAGGACAGCCAGCGGCTCTCCCTCGAGGGCGATCTGCTCCGCGTCTTCACGAATGAGCTGCCCTCATTGCCGCTCTACTTCGAGATCCAGGCGCTGCCAGTGGCCGGCTTCACGGGCGTGCAGGGCGCGACCGGCATCGCGCATACGGGCAACATCATGCACACGACGAATGCCCATCTCTGGGACCTGTCCTAACTCAGCGATGCGCAAGTCGACGATATGATGACCGGCGGCGGAGGCTCGCCCCCGCCGCCGGTCTCCAACGTGGCATGACCCAACCTCTTGCCCGCTTGCGGCGGGGATGAGCCCCGCCGCCGGTGCCAGGGCGCGACGGTAGCCTGATCATATGAACAGCCATTCGATACTAGCGACGATTGAGGCGACCGAGTACACTGGCCGGACCCAGATGATGCTTTACACACCAGCACCCGAACGACCGGCTGCGCGGCGCGCGCGGCAGCGCGACAAAGGAGGGGAGCGATGCAACAGAACGGTTCTACCGCCTATCCCAACCGCCCGAACACCGCGTACTACCGTTGGACACGCCGCGAAGAGGTCCCCGTGTATGAGGGCGCGTACGTGCCTGACCTGCACACCTGCGAGTTGTCCTACTGGGACCGCTTCGGGCAGAAGGGCGCGCTGATCTGCCTGGCTGCGCAGGAGCAGGACGATGGTTGGATGCTCGAGATCGAGCCAGGTGGGCAGACAAAGCCGGTCCACCATCTGTGCGAAGCCACCTACTACGTGCTCGACGGCCGCGGCGCCACCACCATGTGGCAGGCCGGCTCGGACAAAAAGCAAACGGTCGAGTGGCAGCAGGGAAGCCTCTTCGCGCCGCCGCTCAATTGCTACTATCAGCACTTCAATCTTGATGGCCAGCAGCCGGCGCGGATGTTTGCGGCCACCACGGCGCCGCTGCAGATGAATGCCGTGCAAGACGCCGAGTTCGTCTTCAATTGCGACACCCAGTTCCCGGACCGGTACGGCGCGGAAGATGACTACTTCAGCAATCCCGGTGAGATGATTGGCGTCCGCCGCTGGAAGACGAACTTCATCCCGGATAGCCGCGCCTTCAAGCTCGAGACGTGGAAGGAGCGCGGCGCTGGCGGCACGAACATGTTCTTCGTCATGGCCGGCAACGCGATGTCGGCCCACATGAGCGAGTTCCCGCCCGGCACGTACAAGAAGGCGCACCGCCACGGTCCCGGCGCGGAGATCATCATCCAGAGCGGCGTCGGCTACTCGTTGCTCTGGTTCCCCGGCCAGCAGGAGAAACAGAAGGTCGACTGGAAGGAAGGCTCGATCTTCTCCCCGATGGACGGCCAGTACCATCAGCATTTCAACAGCGGCCCCGAGCCCGCCCGCTACCTCGCCTACACGTTTGGCAACCTCGTGCGCGGCAGCATCAACCGTGCCTACGGCGTGGATGTGAGCGAGCGTGAGGGCGGCCAGCAGATCGAGTACGAGCACGAGGATGCGGACGTGCTCCAGATCTTCGAGGCTGAGTGCGCCAAGCATGGCACGACCGTCACACTCGATCACCCGGCTCGTCGGGCCCGGGCCTGAGGGGAGGATCACTGATGGCAATTGAGACGACCGCGCAGACTCAGCCGGAGACCATCTTCAACAGCAAGGTGACCCCCTACGAGAAGTTCATCGCCTCGACCGGCGTGCCGATCCATCGTGGCTATTTCGTCGACGACGTGCGCACCGTCGAGCTGGGCTGGTGGGCGGAGCGCGAATGCAACGCCGCCTTCCTGGTACTCGCCGGACAGGAGGGTGTGACCGAGGCGCGGGTGACCGAGATCGCCCCGGGGAAGACGTTACCGCCCGGCCGCTTCGCCCTGGATGAGATCGTGTACGTCGCCGAGGGCCGCGGGCTGACCAGCATCTGGGCCGAAGAGGGCGGGCCGAAGAAGACGTTCGAGTGGGCGAAGCATAGTATGTTCTTGCTCCCCCGCGGGCACCACTTCCAGCTCAGCAGCACTCTGGGCACGCAGCCGACGCGGCTGCTGCACTACAACTACCTGCCCATCTCCATGAACATCGTCCCGGACCCGAACTTCTACTTCCAGAATACGTACGTCGATCCGAAGGCGATCGGGGTGGGCGGCGAGGATTTCTACTCCGAGGCGAAATCGTTCATTCCAGAGGGCGCGCGCGATAGCCGCGTCGTCTGGTATGGCAACTTCTTCCCCGACATGCGGGCATGGGACCGACTGCACACCTATCAGGAGCGCGGGGCCGGTGGCCTCCGCGTGGGCGTGCAGTTCGCCAACTCGCCGATGTGGAGCCACATGTCGGTGTTCCCGTCCCGCACGTACAAGAAGGGCCACCGGCATGGCCCCGGTGTTGTGATCATCATCCCGGCTGGCGAGGGCTACTCGATCATGTGGCCCGAGGGACAGGACAAGGTCGTAATCCCGTGGCATGAGGGCAGCGTGTTCGTGCCGCCGAATCGCTGGTTCCACCAGCACTTCAACGTCGGCGCGGAGTACGCGCGCTATCTCGCGTTCCACGCGCCGCGCGGCGTCGCGGGCCGCAGCGAGCGGGTCGAGGACCTGGTGCGCGATCAGATCGAGTACCCGGACGAGGATCCGTTCATTCGGGAGAAGTTCGAGGCCGAGCTGGCGAAGCGCGGTATTGCCAGTCTCATGCCTGACCAGGCATATACAGATCCGAACTACAAGTTCGACTACGGCGAAGGCGACTAAGAGCGACCGGCAATAGGCTAGGCCGACGCGATCGTCAACCCATCCGGACGATGAATTCGGCCATGCTGCAGTGGCGGAACCTGGCCTTGCAGGCCGCCTACCTCAGCTCGTCCAACATGCTGCTGCCTATTGCCGGTCGCTCGCAGGCGGTTTGTCGGTAGGGGCCATGGGTTGCTTCGCAACGTTTGGTGGCACCGCACGGAGTGAGACGTGTCTACTGGCTAGATGTGACCCTCGTCGTCGCGCGCACCGCTCGCATACTCCTCGGTACGCGCATCCAGCTCGTCCCGCGATACGAGGCCGCTTGTGAGGACCAACTCCTCGAGCGATGCGACCCAACGCTCGTAGTACGTGGAGTCGACCCCTTGCGATTCTGCGCCGGCGATCTTCGCCACGAGTTGGTCGCGAAAGGCCCGCCACTCGTAATAGCCGCTCTCGTTCAAGGCGACGGCTAGCCCAAATGCCCGTCCTTCCCAGGGCGCCTCGAAGAGAAGCTCCCCGTTCTGACGGGGCAGTGCCGCCTCTCCATCCATCTCGCCAATGGCGCGATCAGTCGAGATATCCATCATCGTCTCCCGAATACAAGGCTCGCGCCGTCCCGAGGCGCCACACGCCGGTGGGACGCCTCGGCGGCGAGTTGGAGCGCACCGCAATAGGCTCGGGCACGAGGCGTGTCAGCAGTCCCACGAGCTTCAGTTGCGCCTCACGCGGCTTCGCTGCTGCCGATTGCCTTGCGCTCTAAGCCTGTTTCCGAAGGAGCGATCCAAAGCAGCGAAGCGATGGATCCGAGGATTCGACTTTCGAGGTTAGGGATCCTTCGGCTGCTGCCTCAAGGATGACCCCTCGATCAGCCGACTCGCTCGGGCGCCGCGACCTTCGCCACGCCGATCATGGCGTCGCGGCTGACGAGCGCCGCCAGCGCTTCGACGGTCATGCCCTCGGTGCCGGCTGGCCGCTCGGGCAGCACCATGTACCGTACCTCCGCCGTGCTATCCCAGACGCGGACCTCGACCTCGGGATCGAGCTCCACGCCGAACTCACGGAGCACCGCGCGTGGCTCGCTTACTGCCCGCGAGCGGTAGGCCGGCGACTTGTACCAGCTTGGCGGCAGCCCGAGGACCGGCCACGGGTAGCACGAGCAGAGAGTGCAAACGACCATGTTGTGGACGGTCGGGGTATTCTCCAGCACGAGGATCTCGGCACCCTGATTACCCCAGTAGCCGAGCTCCGCTACCGCTTCGGTGCCGTTGGTGAGCAGGCGCTCGTGGTAGGCTGGATCGGTCCAGGCGCGGGCGACGACGTTCGCGCCATTCAGCGGGCCAATGTCCTGTTCGTAGGCTCGGACAACGGCATCGATCGCGTCCGTAGAGACGAGGCCCTTCTCGACGAGGAGAGACTCCAGCGCCTTGGTGCGGATCGCAACGTACGACTCCCGTTCGTGATCGTGGCCGTGATGATCGTGACCGTCATGGGTCTCAGTCATGTGATGCTCCCTTCACGATGGCCGTGCGCCTATTATCCGCCATGCGCATCGTCGACGGCGCATTTTCCGGATCGCGGCCCGCTAGTACAACGCGGCGGAAGTTGGTCACGAGTTTGCCGGTAGGGCGGGGGCTCGTCCCCCGCCGCGAGCCTTGCTAGGGCCAGCATAGGCGGCGGGGGGAGGAGCCCCCGCCCTACCGGACGTACAGCCGACGGCAATCAACGAGAAACATGTGCCCAGCGGTACTAGCTCGCAGGCCCGAGCTCCTCGTCGAGAAGATCTGCCGGTGGCCGGGTCGCCGGCAGCTCGAGGACGAAGCGCGCGCCGCCCAGTGCCGCGGACTCGACCCAGAGCTGGCCGCTGTGGAGTCGCGCGATCTCCCGACTGATGTACAGCCCAAGGCCCAACCCGGTGCCGCGCGTGCTGGAATCTACCTGGTAGAACCGCTCGAAGATGCGGTCGCGATGCTCGGCGGCGACCCCGGGGCCGCGATCGCTCACGGCAATGCGCACCCCCTCGGGCGACGGCTGCGCGACGTCAATCACGACTGGCTCTCCGGCAGGGCTGAACCGCAACGCGTTGTTGAGCAGGTTGACGAGGACCTGCTCAACTCGCATTGGATCGAGCGTGGCCTGCACCGGGCCGTTCGTGTGCAGCTCCACCGGGGTGCTCCCCGCCTGGGGGCGGTAGCGCTCGACGACGTCGGCCACGAAGCCGGTTACTTCTGAGGGAACCGGCTGGATGGCCAGCCGCCCCGCCTCAACGCGCGATACGTCGAGGAGGCGTCCGACGAGCTGCACCAGCTTTTCGACCGCATCGTTCACCCGCTCGACCCTGCGCACCAACAGCGGCGAGGGTTCTACGGCGCTCGCCACGTCCCGCTCGAGCATCTGGGATGCGAGGCGCAGGCCGGTGAGCGGGGTGCGCAGCTCGTGGGCGACGACTGACAGGAAGGTGTCGCGCTCCCGTACCGCGGCCTCGGCCTGGGCGCGCGCGGTCTGCTCCCGGGAGAGCGCCGCCCGCTCCTCGGCGGCCTGGACCAGCTCGGTGATATCGTGCCCGGTGCCCACCATGCGGACTGGGGCCCCGTCCGGGCCGATGACGACCGCCCCGCGCGCGTGGAGGGTGCGCTCGGAGCCATCTGGTCGAACGATCCGATGCACGAAGTCGAACGGCTCGCGGCTCGAGAATGACGCCCCAATGGTGTGGCTGACGCCATCACGGTCGTTGGGATGGACGTGCTCGAGGAAACTCTCGTAGGTCGCATCGAACTGCCCTGGCTCTACGCCGTAGACGCGATACATCTCGGCTGACCACGCCACCACGTCGGCCTCGATGTCCCACGACCAACTGCCAAGGTGGGCGATCGCCTGAGCGTCCCTGAGGGCGGCTTCTGCCTGCCGCCGCTCCTCGATGAGCCGTAGCTGTTCCTCCGTGGCGCGCGTCGTCTCCTCCGCGCGCTGCTGCCTGCGGACGGCGGCCGCGAGCACCAACGACGTAAGTGCCGCCACGCCGATGAACGTCTGCAGGAGTGGGAGCGACTCGCTGGGCAGAAAGCTGCCAAAGGGACCGGAGCCCTGGACCGTGCCCAGGACCGCGATTGCTGCGAGCAACGCGTTCGCCGATGCGGTGGCGCGCGGACCAAAGCGCACGGCGGTCCATACGAGAAGCGGCATCGCTAGCAGCTCGATCGGATAGCCTTTCCCGTCCAGCGGATGGAGTCCAACGAAGACCGCTAGTCCCCCGGCGACGACGGCGAGGGTCACGCCGGCGGCTTCGATCGCCTGCCGGCGCGTCATCGACAGCCGCGGACCATTCCAGAGCACCAGGACCGGTGTGACGAGCAAGGCGCCGGCGGCATCGCCCAGCCACCAGGTGAACCAGATCGTGCCGAAGTTTGACCACTCGGCGGAGCCGCCGAGTGCCAGGCTCGTGACGCCAATCGTCGCGCTCACCATGGGCGCGACCAGCACCGCCCCGAGCGCGAAGCGGAAGACCCGGTTGGGTGAGGCGAACGCCCGGCGGCCCCCGGCCAACCGCTGGACCAGATACGCTCCGAGCAGCGCTTCGAGGGTGTTGCCGATCGCGATGTCGAGGCAGACGATGGGCGAGCCCGCCGTGCTGACGTTGACCACGAAGGCGCCCAGCAGGATTGCCGGCCAGACGCGCATGCCGAGCGTGAGGAGCGCGCCGATGGCGATGCCGGTTGGCGCCCATACAGCGCTGGCGCTCGGGTTGACGACGGCAAACGCCAGTCCCAGCTTGCCGGCCGCCACGTAGACGGCGAAGACGCCCACCAACTCGACGACGAGCCGCCAGCGCCCGCTTAGCGTGTTCGACCGATCCACCAAGTCCTCAAGGCGCCGCTCAGCTTGAGCCGGGCTGGCAGTGCGCCCAGTGTATCGCTCCGGCGTCATCAATGCAGCGCTGAGGGCCGACTCCTCAGAGCAGCGCGCGCTCCTTCATCTCGAGGTAGCGGTTGATGGTAGCCGGAGTCAGCTGATCTGCCGGCACGTCCACCGTGAGCACACCGGCGTGGCGGAGGCCGTCGAGCACGGTCGCGCGCTCCTCCAGCAGCCGCCCCGCCACGACCTTGCCATACAACTCGCGACTCGCCGCCGGTACAAGCGTCGCCCACGTCTGCACGACGGGGTCGCTCATGGCGACGCAGAGCGGCAGGTGGTGGCGGGCGAGCAGCATCATGTGGCCGGCGATCGTGCGCGCGACGTCGAGGTCGCTCAGGTCGGTGAACAGCGCCACGAGCGCCCGCCCGCGCAGATCCGTGCGAAGGCGCGCAAAGGCGGCGCCGTAGTCCGACTCGACCGGCTCGGCCCGCACTGCATAGAGCTGCTCGACGATGCGGTAGAAGTGCGCCCGTCCGCGACGCGGCGGCGTATACGAGTGGATGCCGTCCGCGAAGCTCAGCAGCCCGACGCGGTCGCCGCGCACGAGCGCCACGTAGCAGAGGAGGAGCGCCGCATTCACGGCCCAGTCGAGCCGCGTCAGGTCGCCGACGCGCGTTAGCATCATGCGGCCAACGTCGAGCATGACGATGAGGCGCTGGCTGCGATCGGTCTCGAAGTTCGTGGTGATCGGCTGGTGGCGGCGCGCCGTCGCCTTCCAGTTGATGCGTCGATAGTCGTCGTCCGGTTGGTACTCGCGCAGGCTTTCGAACTCAGTCCCACGCCCGAGTTGCCGCGTCTGTCGGAGCCCCATCTCCCGGAGCATCCCCTTCCGCGCCAGCACGTCATACTTGTGCACGTCGAGCAGGTTCGGGTAGACGGCGAACTCCTCGCCGAGCGGCAGCGTGCGCTGTCGCCAGAGCAGGCCGAGCGGCGTGCGCCAGCGCAGCGTCACGCTGCCGAATCGGTAGCGTCCGCGCTCGGGCGGGCGGGTGACGTACCGGAAGCGGGCCTCGCCGGCCGGGGGAACCGTCCCGCCAGTAAAGAGCGTGTCGGTGCGAAAGCTCGTGGGCGGCGTATCGCGCAACCGCACCACGACCGGGCGGCGGCTGTGGTTGTCGACGATCAACTCGATCGGGTTGTCGTCGTTGAGGTAGAGCCGGGGGTGATGCTCGCGCCGGACCTCGAAGTCCCGTGGCCGCGCCGCCGCGCCGAAGTCGCCAAGCACCACGGCTACGAGCGCGATTGCCCCCGCGGCGGCAACGCCCAGGAACGCGGGCAGTACCTGGTCAAACGCGATCGGCACCACGAGCACCATCGCCAGCAGGTACAGCCGCACCGTAGGTGCCGGCAGATCGCGCAGCCACGCCCGCATTAGAAGTCCCTTCGATCGAAACGCGGACTATCGAACCTGCGGAACGGCTGCAGCGCTGACGCTTGATTGCTCACCACAATTAAGGGGTCTCGTACGCGAGTTGCGACTCGGTAAAAATCTGCTCCCAATCGTCGTGCAGGGTCTGCACGCCGAACTCACGAATCGTGAGGCGCAGAACCTCTTCCAGTAGGATGCGACCGGTTGGAAGGTGCGCCCGGGCGACTTGCGGATTGCGTACGTGGGCACCTGCTTCTATGTGGAGATGAGGGAAGCCGATGGGGCTCCGCCCACCGGGGTGCCAGTGATACGCAATGATTTCTTGGCCCGTCGCGTCACTCAGACTGTAGGAATACCCGGAGCTTATGACATGCCATGCTTTGCTGGGAGCCTCGGTTTCCACGATTCGGTATTGGTGCAACACAGAAATTGCCAGTCGGCTCGAACCTCGTAGACGCACAGGATCGCCACTTATGCTCAGACTATGAGGATTGGGGCGAGGATCGGCACCAGTAGTGAGGACTTGAGCGACACACAGGCAGGAGAGCGACTGCTGTACTGCGCCAACGAAGCCTGCTAGTGCTTCCCGGGGAGTTCGCCCCGCCACTCGCCGCGTTTCCTAACGAACGAGAGGAAGCAGCATAACTAACCGTATGATACGCGGCGTGTCGATCTCGGCATCATAACCCCCGGCATCGTAGCGCTGAAGGAATTCAGCCGCGGGAATCCCGAGCAGTCGCTGAGTTTCCCGCTCGAACAGTTCGCCACTCGCTTCTGGAGAGAGTATGTGGAGTTCAGTTTCATGAGTGGTTGCCATGGTCATTCCCCTTGGTGCGATCGAGCGCTCTCCGAGGACGCATGATAATAGTACGCTGTGCTTGATACTCGAGATCGGGTTCCAAAATAGCGGTGTGGGGCAAAGTGAAGATGGAGTCATTCATCGTCTTTCGCCGAGTGGTGTTGTAAGTCCTCATCAACTGGTGTAATGAAGCCTACCGCCATCCGCCGCTGCTTCTCAAGAAGGATATCGTCACCCCAACGAGCTGCGGCGGACGCTCGTGTCTGACGCAAACTCGAATGCGACTCGGATCGGGTCTGCGGGCCAGTGTAGGCGTAGCCGTTCTTGACCCAGTCCTCCCATCTCATTCGCCGCCATGCGTAGGAATACCAATACCGGGGGAAGTTGATCGACTTAGCAGCATCCCAGTCGAGTTTCGAATTGATCCATACATCGGTGCGCGGCCGCGTCCAATTTAAGGGCTTCATCATCTTGACCTGCCCCCGCTCTTTGGTCCACTCAAATTGAGAGTCCGGTCGCGGTGAATGGTGGTTGGCTGGCCGCGGCGTCGCTGAATTGCTGCGGGGTCAAGTACCCCAGGGCGCTATGGGGACGGACTCGATTGTAGTCGAGCCGCCAGGCCTCGACGATCCGGCGGGCATCCGCCAGACTCGTGAACCAGTGCTCGTTCAGGCACTCATCGCGCAGCCTCCCGTTAAAGCTTTCGATAAACGCGTTCTGGATCGGCTTCCCGGGATCGATGAACCGCAGCTCCACGCCGTGCTCGTAGGCCCACTGGTCGAGCGCCTTGCTCGTGAGCTCCGGCCCGTTGTCCAGCATGATGGCGCCAGGGACGCGCCGCGCCCCGACCAGCCGGTCGAGGACTCGCGCGACCCGCTGGCCGGAGAGCGACGTGTCGATCTCGACCGCCAAGCCCTCACGGGTGAAGGTGTCCAGGACGGTGAGCAGGCGGATCCGCCGCCCCGAGGCCAGGGTGTCGCTCACAAAATCGAGCGCCCAGCGCTCGTTCGGCTGCGTCGGGATGCTGGATGCGCCCCGCGCGGGCGCCAGTCATGCGCTTTCGCTTGCGACGCCGGTCGTGTGCTCCGGACTACAGAGCACGTCGCCTTCGTGAATCTCCCGCTCTATGTCATCGATAGCGACACGCTGGAGCAATTGGACCTTGGCACAATCAGCGGCGAAGGCGAGGGCCATCGCGTTTCCTGGGAAACGGCATGAGTGATAAGTCATCCATTGAATGGACCGACGCGACCTGGAATCCGGTGACGGGATGCACGCAGCTCAGTCCGGGCTGTGACCATTGCTACGCGCTGCGCTTCGCTGAGCGCTTTCGGGGTGTTCCCGGCCATCCTTACCAGCAGGGGTTCGATCTACGACTCTGGCCGCAGCGTCTTGAGTTACCGCTCACTTGGAAGCGACCACGGCGCATATTCGTGAACTCGATGAGTGATCTTTTCCATGACGAGGTCCCCGAGCAATACATAGCACAGGTATTCGACGTGATGTCCCGGGCGCACTGGCACGTCTTCCAAGTGCTGACCAAACGACCAAAACGTATGGCTCAACTAGCGGACAACCTGCCCTGGCCGAACAACATATGGGCCGGGACAAGTGTCGAGTTGGACCGGTACTCTTGGCGAGCTAACCATTATCTTCGAAAGGTTCCCGCAGCGGTTCGCTTCGTGAGCGCCGAGCCATTACTCGGTCTTCTGCCATCCTTGCAGCTAGATCACTTGCATTGGCTGATCACCGGCGGCGAGAGTGGTTACGGGCACCGGGAGGTGGACGAAGACTGGGTTCGCGACCTTAGGGATCGGAGCGCCGCCGCCGGCGTAGCCTTCTTCCATAAGCAGTGGGGTGGGCGGACGCCGAAGGCAGCAGGCCGCCAGCTAGATGGGCGTACGTGGGACGAGTTCCCTGTGTTGACGCACGTGCCGCCCGCTCAAGTCCCTCCTTTCACCTGATTTTCACGGAGCTTTCCTCGCCATCACGGGGGCAGCCCAAGTTGCGCGTTGCCGGAATCGCCTCATCGCGGGACCTCGACGCTGCTGAGCACGCGGGCCACGGCGTCGTCGGCGGTGACGCCTTGAATCTCGGCCTCCGGCTTCAGGATGATGCGATGCCGGTAGGCAGGCGGCACGAGGCGCTTCACGTCGTCGGGCAGCACGAAGTCGCGGCCCTCCATGAGCGCCAGGGCCTGCGCACCGCGCAGCACCGCGATCGAGGCGCGCGGGCTGGCGCCAAGTGCAATGTCCGCCGAGCGGCGCGAGGCGCGAGCGATCGCCGTGATGTAACCGATCACCGCGTCGTCCACGCGCACGGCCTCGACCTCCCGTTGCACTGTCTGCACTTCCGCCGCATTCAGCACCGGCCGCAGCGATTCGACGAGCTGGTGGGGGCTCCCGCCGCCGCGGTGGCGACGCAACACCTCCTCCTCCTCATCGCTCGAGCGGTACTCGACCAGTACCTTGAACTGGAAGCGGTCGAGCTGTGCCTCCGGCAGGGAGTAGGTGCCCTCATACTCGACCGGGTTCTGGGTGGCGGCGACGAAGAATGGGGCGGGCAATGGCGACGTCTCGCCCTCGATCGTGACCTGCCGCTCCTCCATCGCCTCGAGCAGCGCCGCCTGCGTTTTCGCGGGGGCGCGATTGATCTCGTCGACCAACACGATCTGCGCGAAGATCGGCCCCGTGCGCACGTGGAAGCTGCTCGTCGCGAGGTCGAAGACACTCGTGCCGACGACATCCGACGGCATCACGTCCGGCGTGAACTGGATGCGGCGGAACTCACCGTCGACCAACCGGGCGAGCGTCTTCGCCATGAGGGTCTTACCGGTGCCGGGCACGCCTTCGAGCAGCACGTGGCCGCCCGCGAAGAGCGCGATCGCCATGTGCTGGAACGGCTCGTCCAGCCCGACCAGCACGGTTGCCGCACCATCCTGCATCCGGCGCCACGCCTCGGCCATGCTCAGTCGCTCGTCAGTCTGCATGTTACGACTCCCATCCGCGGAGATTCCGCAGCGTGCCTTCGACCGCTCGCACCTCGCCGAGGAGGCTCCGGTCGCCCAGTGGCGGTCCATCCAGCGCGGCGAGCTGCGCCGCCAGCGCGCTTTCGTCGATCGGATGCCGCTCGCCGACCAGCCGCGCCAGCTCAGCCGCAGGCAGATCCGCCCGCACCGCCAGCAGCCGCGCCAGACGATGGCGGACCAGACGAGCATACTGCTCCTGTACCCAGGCGCCGGCCCGGGCGCGCTGCAACAGGCCGGAGAACGCCTCGACGTACTCGCCGGTCGAGCGGCGCGGACCACGCTCCGCCACGAGCGCCGGGCCGAAGCGCCGGCCACCCCACAGCAAGAAGAGGAATGTGCCGAGCACTGCATACCATACGGCCCAGCCCCACGGTGAGTCGCGCATGGCGTCGGTCAGGTCGGGTGTGGCAAGCAGGTTGTGATGGTCCTCCTCAAAGCCAACGGTATGCACGGCAGGATGATGCGCCAGCACGTTCAGCACGAAGGCCGGGTTGTCGCGATCTGCGACGTGGTTGTTCGCGAACAACGAGGCGCCGCTTATGGCGTACACCTGGCCGCTGCCGAGCTGCCGCGTCGCGGCATAGGTGCGGCCGTCCTGCTCGATGAGCGGAACCCAGGCCGGGTCGCCCAGCTCGAATGCCAAGAACGTATCGAGGCGAAAATCTCGCGCCGGTGGCGCCGTGAAGAATGGCAGCGTGGCCGTGGCGGTCTGGATCGATGGACCGAAGCGGGGTGCAATGTCCAGGCCACTCGCCAGTGGCTCGCGATTCGGCGTTGGCTCCAACGCAGAGACCTGCGTGGCCGAGGGCGCGTACACGAGCACTCCGCCGCGCCGCACCCAGTCGAGCAGCGACTGCGCCTCATCCTGCGCGTACCCACGAATCGGGTGGAGCAGGAAAAGGAGTTGCGTGGAGTCGAGCGCGGCACCGCCGTGCTCGACGCGGCCCACGTCGTAGCCAAGCCGCTCCAGCCACAGAAACGTGGCGAGCGCACCGGTATCGCCCGCGTCGCGGCTGGAGAGCGCCGGTCCGGGTTGGCTGCGCTCGGCGACGGACTGGCTGATGATTGCGCCCGCGAGCAGCAGCGCCGTCAGGGCCAGCGGCGCGCGATGCCGAGCAAGCCAGGCGATCACGCCGGGACCTCACGCACGGCGCCGGCGAGCTGCAGCAGCACGCGGTAGTCAGCCTCCGTCACGGCATCCTGCCCATACCACAGCCGATCGAAGCGGGCCACCACCGGCGCCAGCGCTGCCCGCACGGCCGGCGCCTCGGACACTCGCGTCAAATGCTCGCGGTTCGTGGCCGCGGGCTCGAACCGGGTCTGGCTATGCTCCTCGATCCAGAGGAGCGTCGAGAGGAAGACGTAGTGGCACGCGTCGCGGTAGTGGCCGCGCGCGGCGCGCTCCTGCGCTGCGGTCAGCGCTTCGGCCGCGGTCGGCGGGAGGGCGAGGGAGTCGAAGCCGATCTCTGCCTGCCTCACGAGCGCCGACCGCACGCCGCGCCGCAGGATCAAGAGGACGGCCGCGACGATGAGGATGACGACGGCGAGGATGCCTGGCCCTCTGACAAAATGATCGAGCAGATCGAGGAAGCGGTCAAATGGCCAGCGCACGACGTTCCAGATGAGTGTCTTCAATCCTTCGAGCAGGAGCACTGCCGGCAGCAGCCAGCCCGGGATGAGCGAGGACCAGTCGCCCTCATGAAAGCGCGGGTCGGCCAGCACGTCGAAGAGCGTGGCGCGTGCGCGCGTTGGGTCGGTCGGTGGTCTCACGGGACCGAGCGTTGCCCGGGCTGCCCCCAGGCGCCGATTGGCCAGGTCAAGGTTGGGCGGATTCGCCGCAAGCGGCTCGCGCAGCCATTGGTTGGTGGCCAGGCCCGGGTCAGCGTCGAGTGCTGCCAGCGCTGCCTGAGCGAGCTGTGGTTGATCCGAGGGCAGAGCGCTCTGGGCCTGTACTACGAGTGCCAGCGCTTGGTCGAGCGATACGGTGGCGTCAGCTTGGGCGAGCGTCCACGCGACCGGCGCGGTGACTGCAACGAGGATCAGGAGCGCAACGCTGACGCCGAGTCGCCTCACCCGGTGACCGTGGCTTGCGCGGCGCGTTGCTGAAGGTCGAACCCCTCGTTGCGGGCGCGCAGCTCGTAGTACAGCACCACGGGCATCGCTTCAGCGAACGGGTAAACGACGATTGTGGTCAACTGGGTGAGCGCGCTTATCACGACGTGAATGACCGTGGCCTGGACCACAAACGTGACAATGCCCCCCACGGCGCCCACGATGATCGCGAGGATGAATGCCAGTACATAAGAAACGATGCTCGTCGCGAACACCGCGAAAAATGTATGCCACCAGGCGTTCCGCGTGAGCGTCCAGCTCCGACCCAATGCCTCGATGGGTCCTACCCCCTCGATGAGGATGGCGTACCACGCTAGCCACCAGCGATTCCATACGTAGATTCCGAGCGGGAAGACAATGATCAGGGGAATCGACGCGAGTCCGACGACTAGGCCGAAGCCAATCATTGCGGGGATACGTGTCATGGCGACCCAATACAGGTCGCCCGCGTCGCGAGCATCCCGCCCACCGGTAGGCACGATAAGTCGACCACACGCTAGCGCCATCACCGAGTACGCGAGGTACTGGCCAACGAAGTAGGCGGCGAATGCCACTACACCCAGAAAGATGAAGCTCGCCGAACGCTGCCCACTGTTGAAGACTGCAGTGCCGATCCCGTAGAACAGGGATGCCGGCGCCAGACCCCAGAGCCCAAGCGTTACGAGCGAGCGGAAGTTGCGGCGAGCGAGGTTGAAGCCGGTATCCAGAACCTTGCCCACTCCCATGGGCGAGATGACGATCCCTGGCGCGGACGCTTGCCGGGCCTC
The DNA here is from genome assembly GCA_034666705.1 of Chloroflexota bacterium. Classification (GTDB taxonomy): domain Bacteria; phylum Chloroflexota; class UBA6077; order UBA6077; family SHYK01; genus JAXDLH01. The sequence continues at coordinate 553 of JAXDLH010000404.1, read as the reverse complement.
CGGCTGGTCGTACATGGGGTGGCCTCCGGGACAGGATGCGCTGCTCGCAAATGTACCGCGCCATGTGTGAAATACCCAAACTCATGTGGCAATCCTCACCTCTTGTGGCCCGGCGGGGTTTCGGAGCGGTTACAATCTGCACCAACCCGTTGCTAGCTGTTACTCGCTATCCTCCAACTGGCGGTTACCATGCCCCTCGATCTCCTCCAGGCGATGTTCGATCCCAGCACGCCGATTCCCTCCTGGTGGCCCGCCGGCGGGCTCGGCGCCTTCCTGCTGTTTCTCATGCCGATCGGCGGTATTCCTCTGGGAGTGCTCTGGGCGCGGGATGCCGGCGTCTCGTTGGCTGGCATCATCGTCCTCTACGCAGTGCGGGACGTTGTGCTCGCCCCCATTATGGAAGTGCCCCTCCGGCTCTTCTGCGTGCTCGCCCGCCACATTCCCCGGCTCGACATCGTCAACCCGAAGCTGAACCGCATCGCCATCGAGATGGGATTTCGTAGGGAGGGCAACCGGAGTCCATGGCACGTGGTTCTCGTCGGCTTCGTGAACT
>JAXDLH010000403.1:0-2832 GCA_034666705.1 Chloroflexota bacterium | reverse complement strand
AAGCGGATGGCACGCTGCTGGCGAGCAACATAGGCGTGATCCCGGAATCGCTGCGCGGGATTGGCGAAGGCCAGCGTCCCATGGACGAAGGCAATCTGATGAGCAACGCGACGATCGTGGTGAGCTCGGCCGGCGGGCTGAGCGACATCACGGCTGGGCGTAACTCACGAATCAGATCCAGGCCCAAGCCATCAGCCAGATGCAGCTCGGTGACGAGCAGGTCGAAGTTCGCGGCGTGGATCTGGGCGAGTCCCTCGGTTAGGGAGCTCGCAGTTCGAACCCCGTATCCGTCCGACTTGAGGCTGGCCGCTAACGTGGCGAGCGCCGCCGGCTCGCCGTCGACCAAAGGCAGCATGGACCGGGCGCATAGCGTCATCGTTGGTCCCCAAGAGTGGATTCCCACAGCAGCAAATTCGTCGGCATCGTAATTTGTGAGATCCCCCTGGGGATAGGCGGTGGTGCTGCGGTGGCGAGCTGGCGCACCGTGCCCTGACAAACCAGAGAAGCCAGCTGCAGCGCGGTGGCCCCCGGCGGGCGAGCGCCCTTCTGGGCGTGTCAAGGCACAATCTGGCATGGGCCATGCGCGACCTGGGTTCTGCCACTCTTTCGCTACCCCGCGTCGTCGTCATGGCGTGGAGCTCATCGTGGTCGTCAAGGTGCCGGTGTAGACGCCAGCCCGCGCCATCGCCGGGATGGTGAAGCTGACGCCGAAACTCTGCGTATAGGTCCCTTGTCCAAAGGTGGCGTTGGCCTGGACCAGCTTACGCGCGGTGTCCAGCGTCCCGACCGGCGAGGTGCTTGGTACTCTCGGCCCGCTCGTGCCGTCGACCGGCTGGCCGCTCGTCATCACCGGCGTTTCCGCCGAAGTAACGGAGAGATTGGCCGCCGGAATGTCGGCGCCGCTCGCGCCCCCCGAGTAAACGAAGGCGGAGGTCTGGACTACGACGTTCCAGCCGTCGGCGAGCCCGGCGCTGTCATCCGCGGTCAACACCAGGATGCCAGTCTGCGACCGGGCCAGGTGCGAGTAGGTCGCGGCGGGGAGGGCCAAACTGGCGACGCTTGCCGAGAAACCGAGCTGACTGAACGGGTTGACGGATTTACCCGGCTTGGCTGGTGTGGGTGCCTGAGGAGCGCTTACGGTCTGAGTAACGGGTGCGGTTGCCGTGGTGACGGCGGTCGCCATGACCGTAGCGGTGCCGGCCGTATCCGTAGCCGCCGGAGCACCGGTGGTCGTAGCTGGACCGAGGGTTATCTTCGCGAGTGGGGATGCGGTTCCTATGGCGGTTGGTGCCGCGATTTCCCCCGCGGTGGGGGAAGGCGTTGCCGTTGCCGTGGGTGACGGTGTGCTCGTGAGCGTAGCTGTTGCGGTACTCGTTGCGGACGGCGGGGCCGGGGAAGTTGAGCCTGCTGGCGTCGCCTCGGCGGCGCGTGCCGAGCCTGCCCCAGTCGTGAGGCTGACCATGAACGCCGCGATGAGCGAGGTAAGGGTGAGCAAGAAGGATCGAATCTCCGTAGCCACTCGGCAGTCTTCTCGTCTCACGGGTGGGCAGCGTGTGACCGGGACCGCATGGCCGAACGGCCAATGAGCCCGAGCAAGCCGAGGAGCGCCACGAGTGCCAGGGCCCAGGGCCAGACCACTGGGCCTGGTTGCGGGAGCGACTGATTGACGGGTGCTTGACTCACGGGCGCGCGCTGCGCAGTGCCGCCAATGGGCTGCGGAACGAGGTCGGCGGCGAGCGAGGGCACCTGAAAGGCCAGCGAGGTGGACGATGCCAGCACGTTGCCGTCCTCGGAGAGACTCAGCGAGGCGGTGTAGTCGCCGGGGTTGAGGCGCTGGGCGAACGGTACCTCCACAAATGTACCGGTGCCGGCGTAGAAGGAGTCCATGCTGATCGGGTAGCGACTGATCTCGTTGCCAGTAGCGTCGAACAGGATGAACAGCCCCCTGGGTGTGATTTTCACGTTCCCGGAGTTCTGCAGTGCCACCGCTACGCTGGATCGGTCTGCCACCGTGCGATGGGTCGCCTGGCCGATCGTGAGACCCGGCACGAGTGGACCCGGGATGGTGATCGCCACCGCGATGGCCTGGCGCACAATTTGTTTGAAGGCGAGGCCCTCCCCGGTGGCGCTTCCGCCGCCGAGCGGCGTCGCGTTTTGGACCACGAGGCTGGTGAGGTACTCGCCGGGTTTGGCGTCGCCTGGTACGTGGACCGTAAAGCGCTGCTCCACGCCAGTTCCCGGGTCGAGATCCAGCGTTTGCGTGGGGAAATCGAGCCAGGTGGTGGTGCTACTGGTCGGTTCCCCATCCAGGCGGGCGGCGAAGCCTCCGTTGACAATAGTGTAGGCATCGGCGGCAAAGGTGCGGGCCTGCACCGGGCCCGCACCGTGGTTGCCGATCTCGACGGTCAGCACCCGACGCTCGCCGGGCTCCATGACGAGGGAGAAGAAGGCGCCCTCCGAGTCAACCGGCTTGAGTCCCAGCTTGACCGGTTCGTCGGCCGCCGCTGCGCGACCCACCGACAGGGCGAACGCGACCAGCAGGGTGGCGACGAGGCCGAGCCCCGCGTGGATGAATCGTGATCGATCGAGCATGGCGTCCTTCTTCTCCGGTCACGGCCTGGGATGACGATGGAGCGCTGCGGAGAACGGGCCAAGCCCCCGGCGGAGGGCCGGGGGCTTGCGAGTCGCGAGGTCGGCTACGGAGCGGTGGTAATCGTGGTGGTCAACGTGCTCGTGTAGAGGCCGAGCTTGGACTGGCCGGGAACGTTAAGGCTCACGCCCAGGTCCTGGGTGTAGCTCCCGTCTCCGTAGGCGGCGGTGGCCGCGATCACC
>JAXDLH010000402.1:0-27338 GCA_034666705.1 Chloroflexota bacterium | reverse complement strand
ATCCCCCAGGAGCACGGGCTGCGTTGCGCCTACCACGGCTGGGTCTACGACCACGAGGGCCACGTGGTCGACATGCCCTTCGAGCCGATGTGCATCCCCTTCCGCATCACCGCGTATCCCGTGCAGGAGATGGGCGGCATGGTCTGGGCCTACCTCGGTCCGGCGCCCGCGCCACTGCTCCCAAGGTACGACCTCTACGTGCGCGACGACGTCGTGCGGAGCATCGAGATCAACCCGCTGCCGTGCAATTGGCTGCAATGCATGGACAACTCGCTCGACCCGGTCCATTTCGAGCACCTCCATGGCGCGTACGGCAACTACGTCGCCCAGCGGCTCGGCAAGGGCCGCGCGATGAACGTCGTGCGCCACTTGAAGATCGATTTCGACGTATTCGAGTATGGAATTGTGAAGCGGCGCCTGCTCGAGGGCGAGGCCGAGGACTGCGACGATTGGACCGTTGGCCACCCGGTGATCCTTCCGTACACATTGCTCGTCGGCGATCGGACGGGCGCGAACTACCAGATCCGCGTGCCGGTAGACGATACGCATACGCTGCACATTCGCTATCAGACGCGACCGCGCCAGCCGGGCACGCCCCCGCAGGAATCGATTCCGCTGCACCGCGAGGAGCTATTCAACGACAACTGCACGCCGAAAAGCCCGGCCAATACGGTGCCCCGCCAGGACATGCTCGCCTGGGTCGGTCAGGGCCCCATCAGCGACCGCACGGTCGAGCACCTGGTGACCTCCGACAAGGGGGTCGTGCTCTACCACCGGATGCTGCTCGACGACGCAGAGCGGGTCGAGCGTGGCGAGGATCCGACGTGTGTGATCCGCGACCCCGCGGTGAACGAGCCGATGATCCGCATCCGCCTCGAGGACGTCGCGCGCGCGCCATTTCGCATCCCGACCGGTGCCGCCCAGGGGAGCTGAACGACTGCCTCTTTCTCGCCGGTCACGAACTGGTGAGGGCTGAGCCGATCACGAACAGCCCGACGACGGCGAAAAGGGCGGCGCTCACGCGGTTGAGCAGGTTCTGAGACAGGAGGCGCCCGAGACGGTTGCCGGCCACCGCGGCGATAACCGCCACGCTCCAGAGGGCAGCGATGGAGCCGATTGCTACGGGGATCGGCTGCCCGGTGTGCGCCACCAGCGCCGCGGTGGCAAGCTGGGTGAGGTCGCCCCACTCGGCGGCGAAGACCACGGCGAAGCTCGCCATCCACGGCGCCCAGTGGCGACGCGTCGTGCGCGCGACTTTCCGCTCCTCCTCCGTGAGCTCCTTCTCCTCCTGGCGGCGCAGGGCCAGCACGGCGAAGGCAAGAAATCCCAGGCCAGCGCCGATGCGCACGATCTGCGAGGGCAGTAGTTGCAAGAGGCTGCCGGCGACGACGGCGACCAGGGTTTGCACGAGGAACGCGAGGCAGGCGCCGATGACTACCTGACGCACCGGGTAACGCGTCGCGAGCACGAGCGAGGCGAGCGCCGTCTTATCCGGCAGCTCCGCGATGAAGATGATCCCGAACGTGGAGAGGATGAGTGGCACCATGGCGCGAGCTCCCCCATGCGGGCTTGCATCGCAGGCCTGGTCATGAAAAGACCCTCGACCCGCCCCAGCTCTGCAATGTGCAGAGGGCGTAGGCCGAAGGTCTGGCTGGACGAGCGATCGCTCGCCGGTGGAACCAGGGTCATCCCCAGTATGTTGATCCCACCCACGGTCCGCAGGACCGGCAGTTACTCCCCCTCGGGATGCTGCATTCGGATTCTAACGCGCCTGCGGGGCACGTGCCAACGTCCAGCCACTTATTCTGGGCTGGTAGTCGGACCAGGTGTCGTCGTCAACGGCTCCGCGGTTCGGATCCGCGCGGTTCGATTCTCGCCGCGCCACAAGACCAACGCGAGGATCACCGTCCCGACGACGATGGCGGCGTCGGACACGTTAAAGACCTGGAAAATCCAGATGCGCGGCACGCGAATGAAATCTGTGACGTAGCCGATTTGAGCTCGGTCGATGACGTTGCCGATCGCGCCACCGGCGATCATCCCGAGCGGGATCCGCACGAGCGCCGGGGCGGTGAGCACCTGCCGCCAACTGCGCAGCGCCACGAAGGCCAGCGCGACCACGGCCACCAGGGCGAGCACCGCGCCAGTGTCCTGCAGCATGCCAAATGCGATGCCGCGGTTCGCCACCGGCGTCAGCTCGAGCCAGCCGGGCAAGATCACCAGATCGCGCGGCGGGTCCCAGAGATTGGCGCGGACCCACCACTTGCTGAGGCGGTCGAGGCCGATCACGATCAGCATCGGCACCAGCAGCGAAGCGATGCGCCGCGCAATCATCCGGCGTACGCGTAGCTCGTCCACCGCCGGTCCAGCCGGCGGGTTTGGCGCGGTGGTCAGTCGAGCCCCCCAAAGGCGCGGGCGCGGATCCGGAGCACCGGATACAGCACGTCAAACGTCGGCGTCGCCACGCCGAGATCGCGCGCGCGTCGCACGAGCACGCCGGCGATCTGCTCGAGCTCGACGCGCCGCTTGCGCTCGTAATCGACCTGCATCGAGGTGCGCGAGTCGGGCGCCCAGCTCTTGGAGAACGTCATGATGCGCTCGACGATGTCGGGAGCCACGGCGACCCCTGCCGCCCGGGCGACCGCCTCGACCTCGCACAGCATGGTGCGAAAGAGCGGCGGGCCCTCCGGCTCGCGGAACACCTCGCCTACATTCGCCTCACTCGCGGTGCTAAGGCAGGCGTTGGCGGCGAGCAGGATAAATTTCTCCCACACTGCAGCCTGAATATCGGCCGGGATCACGACGTTGACACCAGCCTCCCGCAGCACCGCCGCGATCGCCGTCAGTCGTGGCGTTTCCTCACCCGAGACCTCGCCGAGCGTGATCGTGCGGATGTCGCCCCGGCGAATGATCACCCCGGGCTCGACGACCGTCGCGTAGATGTTGGTCGTGCCCGGCAGCACGTGATTCATGCCGAAAGCCGCACCGAGCCGGTCGGCCGCATCGACACCGTTCTGCAGCGGCAGGATCGTCGTCGACTCGCCGACCGCAGGCCGCACCGCCTCGATTGCCGTATCCGTGTCGTACGCCTTGACGGTGAAGAGCACGAGATCGCTCGCCGGACCGGACTCGGCCGGGTCGGCGACGGCACGTACCGGCACATGGGTCGTGCCGCTCTGCTCACGCAGCTCGAGACCATTGTTCTGGAGCGCAGCCAGGTGCGCCCCCCGGGCGACGAGCGTCACGTCGTGGCCGGCGAGCGCCAGCGCGCCTCCGTAGTAGCCGCCGACCGCCCCCGCCCCCATTACCAGCACGCGCACCGCATCACCCCGTCTTCATGGATATCCGGGAGTATAGCGGGCGTTGGAGGAGCCGCTAAAATTGGCGGCGCGAGCGCGAGCCCTTCTCGGACCAACAATGACGGCGTACATCGTCCTGGAGGCGTACCCGTGAGCGAATCGCAGCCCATCCACCTCGGCCCGCTCCAGCAGATCGTGCAGCACGCCGATGACCTCGAGCGAGCAGTAAGCTTCTACCGCGACGTGCTGGGCATCCACTTCATCGCGAAGTTCGACCCGCCCGGCCTTGCATTCTTCGACCTGGCTGGCACGCGATTACTGCTCGAAGGTGCGGCCGCCTCGACCATCCTGTACTTTCGCGTGCCGGATATCGACGCGGCGTATCGCGCGCTGCTCGATCGCGGAGTGGGCTTCGAGGGCGAGCCGCACGTGATCCACCGCGATACCGCCGGTGACTTCGGCCCGGCTGGCGAAGAGGAATGGATGGCGTTCTTCCGCGACTCTGAGGGCAACCTCCTTGCCCTCGCCAGCCGCCGGCGAGCCTCGGCATAGGACCAAACCCAAGCGAGGCACTGCATCATCCCCCGACGCGAACTGGCCATCTGCATCGAGTGTTGGTCGATTTAACGCAGCCTTGGACACAGGCAACTCTCAGATTGTCGGCCGGTGCCTGCGAGGCCATGCTGCGCTCCGTAGAATCCGCGCAGAATGCATGTTCCAGTCGATTTCCATCCGTTGGTCGCCGAATGGTTCGCCACGCGCTTCGGCGAGCCGACCGCGCCGCAGCATGCCGGCTGGCAGGCGATTGCCAACGGGCAGCACACGCTGATCGCGGCGCCGACCGGCTCCGGCAAGACGCTGGCCGCATTTTTGTGGGCGATCAATGGGCTGGTGACCCGCGCGCTGGCAGGGGATCTGCCAGACCATACTCTCGTCGTGTACGTCTCCCCGCTCAAGGCGCTTGGGAATGACGTCGAGAAGAATCTCCAGATTCCGCTCGCCGGCGTCCGCGAGCTGGCAACGGCTCACGGCCATCATCTGCCAGAGATCCGCGTAGCCGTGCGCAGCGGAGATACCCCGACCGCGGACCGCGCGCGCATGCTGCGACGCCCACCCCACATCCTGATTACCACGCCAGAATCCCTGTACATCTTGCTCACGGCTGAGCGCAGCCGGGCTTTTCTTGCCTCGGCGGAGACGGTGATCGTGGACGAGATCCACGCCGTGGCCGGCGATAAGCGCGGGGCGCACCTCGCCGTGAGCCTCGAGCGACTCGACCTGCTCGCCGGCCGCAAGCTGCAGCGGATTGGCTTGAGCGCGACCCAGAAGCCCATCGAGGCGATCGCCGAGCTGCTCGTCGGGTTTGAGGATTTCGCGCTTCCGGGGGCGCAGGACGCCACTCTTGCTGCTCTTCCCGCACCGGACGGCCCTCGCCCCCGACCCCTCCCCCAGAGTTGGGGGAGGGGAGCCGATGGGGCTGCCCTCATTGGCGAAGCGAACGGGGGCGAGGCGAAGGATCCCCAGCCCGAACCATTAGAGGATGGATCCCTCGATCGCGGCCTCAAGACGGCAAGCACCGTGACTCCCCCTTCCTGCGCCGGATCCCTCGGCGGAGCCCGTCCTGAGTCTGTCGAAGGGCTCAGGACGGGCTCCGTCGAGGGGCTCAGGATGCACGGCGGGGGCGGGGGGTTAGGTTCCTCTGCCTTCGAGCAGGAAGCTCGCGTTCCCAGGCCCGAAAGGCAAGCGGTGCGGTCGCCCGTGGCGATCGTCGACGTTGGTCATCGCCGCGAGATGGACCTGCGGATCGCGATCCCTGAGCAAGAGCTCGGCCCCATCGCTACGCACGAGTTGTGGGGGGAGATATACGAGCACATGGTGGCGCAGGTGCAGGCGCACCGCACGACGCTCGTGTTCGTCAATACCCGCCGCGCAGTCGAGCGCGTATCGCACCAACTGAGTGAGCGGCTCGGTGCTGAGCGGGTGGCCGCCCACCACGGCAGCCTCTCGCGCGAGACGCGGCTCGACGCCGAGCAGCGCCTCAAGTCCGGCGCGATCCCGGTGATGGTCGCGACGGCCTCGCTGGAGCTCGGCATCGATATCGGTCACGTCGATCTGGTGTGCCACGTGGGCGCGCCGCGCCTGATTGCGAGCCTGCTGCAACGTGTCGGACGCGCCGGCCACTGGCTCGGCGCGATCCCGAAGGGCATCATCTACCCACTCACGCGCGACGACCTCATCCAGAGCGCCGCCGCCTTGCGCGCGGTGCGACAGGGCGAGCTCGACCGCATCGGCCTGCCATCCAACCCGCTCGACGTGCTCGCCCAGCAAATGGTCGCGACCGCGGCCACCGGCGACATCAGCGCCGACGATCTGTTTGCCATGATGCATCGCGCGGCCTCCTTCCGCGACCTGACGCGCGGCGAGTTCGACGAGCTCCTCGAGATGCTGAGCGAGGGGATCGCGACGGGGCGCGGCCGCCGCTCGGCGCACCTGCACTGGGATCGCGTGCATGGCATGGTCCGGGCACGGCGCGGCGCACGGCTGGCAGCCATCACCTCCGGTGGCGCGATTCCGGACGTGGCCGATTACGACGTGCTCGAGGAGCCGGCCGGCACGTTCGTCGGCAAGGTACACGAGGATTTCGCCGTCGAGAGCATGGGCGGCGACATCTTCTTGCTCGGCAACCACTCGTGGCGCATCAGGCGGGTCGAGGCCGGGCGCGTGCGCGTCGAGGATGCCCAGGGCGCGCCCCCGACGATCCCCTTCTGGCTCGGGGAAGCGCCGGCCCGCTCGGCCGAGCTATCGGCCGCAGTAGGTGAGCTGCGCGAAGCCGTCGCGCAGCGGCTTCCTGACCGCGAGGCGGCGTGCGGGTGGCTGGAGGCCGAGACGGGCATACCGCGCGCTGGCGCCGAGCAGATCGCCGACTACGTGGCGCAAACGGTCCAGGTGCTCGGCGCCATCCCCAGCCAGCACACCGTCATCGCCGAGCGCTTCTTCGACGAGTCGGGGGGCATGCAGCTCATCCTGCATACCCCGTTCGGCGGGCGGATCAATCGGGCGTGGGGCCTGGCGTTGCGCAAGCGCTTCTGCGTCACCTTCGACTTCGAGCTGCAGGCGGCGGCGACGGACGACGGTATTGTGCTCTCCCTCGGCGAGCAGCACTCATTCCCTCTGGAGAGCGTGTTCGGTATGGTGCGCCTCCTAATGCTGCGCGAAGACCTGACGCAGGCCGCGTTAGCTTCGCCGATGTTCGCCAACCGCTGGCGCTGGAATGCGACGCGCTCGCTTGCACTGCTGCGGCATCAGGGCGGGCGCCGGGTCCCAATGCCGATTCAGCGGATGCGCGCCGAGGACTTGCTGGCGGCCGTGTTCCCCGCGCAGATCGGCTGCGGCGACAACCGCACCGGGCCGATCGTGCCGCCCGACCACCCACTCGTAAACGAGACGATTGCCAACTGCCTGACGGAGGCGATGGACCTCGACGGTCTGCGCACCATTCTGGAGCAGATCGAGTCCGGCGAGCTGCGCACGGTGACCGTCGAGACGCCAGTGCCCTCGCAGATGTCGCACGAGATCCTCAATGCCAACCCCTACGCGTTCCTCGACGACGCCCCGCTGGAGGAACGGCGCGCGCGGGCGGTGGCGCTGCGACGGGCAGGCCCGGACCTCGCAGGGGGGATTGGCGCGCTCGACGAGGAGGCGATCGCCGTCGTGCGCAGCCAGGCATGGCCGGACGTGCGCGATGCCGAGGAGCTGCACGACTTGCTGCTCTCGGTCGGGATCCTGCCGGCGGCGGAGCTCGACAACTGGGCCCGGCTTGCCGAGACGCTCATCGCCGATCGCCGCTCCACGGTGGCGACCTGGCAGACTGCGGACGGACCAGCCCACGCGCTCGTCGCGGCGGAGCGCATCGCGATGGTCCGCGAGCTCCTCGGGCCGCTCGTGCTGGAGCCGATGCTGGAGCCGCCCGCCGGCCGGCGGACGATTCCCGAAGACGAGGCCGCGCAGCTCATTGTGCAGGGCTGGCTGGAGGCGCTCGGGCCGGTGACCGCCGAGTCGCTGGCGGCGCGGCTCGGGCTCACCCTCGGCACCATCAAGATGGCGCTCGCGGCGCTCGAGGGGCGCGGCGTGGTACTGCGCGGTCGCTACACTGTGGAAGCCGGGCCCGGCGACGTCGAATGGTGCGAGCGGGGCCTGCTGGCACGCATCCACCGCATGACGCTCGGACGGCTGCGCCAGGAGATCGAGCCGGTCGCAGCGGCGGATTTTATCCGCTTCTTGCTCCGCTGGCAGCATGTGGCGCCGGGCACGCAACTGCACGGCGCCGACGGCGTGGCGGCGGTGCTCGGCCAACTGCAAGGGCTGGAGCTCCCCGGCCCGGCGTGGGAGACGTCCGTACTGCCCGCGCGGATTGCGCAGTATGCCCCGGCCGATCTGGAGCAGCTCTGCCTATCGGGACTGGTCGCGTGGGGCCGTCTCAGCCGCAAAGTCGTCGCCGAGGAGGACGAAGTTCTGGCAACCGTCATGGTCCCCCTCGCCCCTCCAACAGCGTTCGAACGGGCCCTTCGAGAGCCTCAGGGCGAACGGATCGAAGGACCGTTCGCCCTGAGGCTCTCGAAGGGTGGACCCGAGCTTCCCCAACGCTGGTCATCGAAACGAGCAGCGCCTGGCAAGATCCGAAGCGCAGGCCGATCCCGACAGGCACCGTCGCGCCAGGCGGCGCTCGCCTTCTTGCTCCGCGAGGAGCTGTCGTTCTGGTTGCCCGAGCCGAGCGATGCTGATCCCGCGCATCCTGCGTGGGAGTTGCCCGGACTTTCGGCCGCCGCCGGCGAGGTGGCCGAGTACCTGGCACGGCGGGGGGCATCATTCTTGACGGACGTGGCACGCGGCGTGCACCGGTTGCCGGCCGAGGTTGAAGATGCCCTCTGGGAGCTGGTGACGCGCGGGCTCGTGAGCGGCGACGGCGTTGCGGGCCTGCGGGTGCTCTTGCAGCCAGAGGCGAAGCGGCGCCCACCGCCAAAGTATCTACAAGCCGTGCATCCCGGGCTCGGCTCGGGTCGTGCGATGCCCGTTGGCCGCTGGTCGCTCTGGGGTGAGCCCGAAGGCGAGCTACCGAGTGCGTCGGAGCGGGTGGAGCGCATCGCCTGGCAACTGCTGCGTCGCTACGGCGTGGTGTTCCGCGACCTCCTCGCCCGCGAGCGGGCACTGCCGCCGTGGCGCGAGCTGCTCGGCGTGTACCGCCGGCTCGAGGCGCGCGGTGAGATCCGCGGGGGCCGCTTTGTGGCAAGCTTCATCGGGGAGCAGTACGCGCTGCCGGCGGCGGTCGACGCGCTCCGCGCGGGGCGTCGAAGCCAGGCAGAAGGCGAGGTCGTGATCGTGAACAGCGGCGACCCCCTGAATCTCGTCGGGATCCTCACTCCGGGAAGCCGCATCTCGCCATTCTCCAACCAGGCGATCGCCTACCGCGACGGCATCCCCGTCGAATCCGGCCCCCTCGGCGTCGTCCAGAGCCGCTTGCAATTCCAGCGCCAGACCGCCGCCGCGCGGTAATGAGACTTACCGTTCAATCCATGGATTCACGATGACTTCGACGGAACGCTCGAAGTCGGCCACGTTACGAGTTACAAGCGTGAGGGTGTGCGCTTCGGCGGTCGCGGCGATAAACGCGTCCATTGCGTTGATTGGCCGACCGCTTGCTTCGCGGCGCGCGACGATGCACCCCCAGGCAAGAGCAACGGCGTCATCAACTGGGATGATGCGCATATCGAAGCGTGCCGGCAGATCGTTTTGGAGCCAGACGTCGAGGCGGTCGCGTCTGACGCCCGCGGGCATGCGATCGACGCCGCGCCGAATCTCAGCGAGCGTGATCACGCTAATGAAGACCTGATCCTCATCAACTCCCGCCAGCCATGCCACGACTCCCGGATCCGGCCGCGGCTTCACCCACTCAGAGATCACGTTGGTATCGAGCAGCAAACTCACAGGTCGAGATCGCGTGGACCATCCACTGGGCGGGTGACGTCCAACCCTGACTCGCGAAGCGGCGAAGCAGCGAGGAAATCAGCGAGCGTGCCCGCGCGCTTCGTCTGTCGCTCCCACTCCTCTACGGTGATGATCACCACGGTGGCGTGGCCGTTCCGCGTAATCGTCTGCGGTCCATCGGTTCGAGCCCGATCAATCACCTCGCTGAACTGAGCTTTAGCCTCTGCGACCGACCAGATTGTTTTCGACACCCCGCACCCCCATTTTATGACTATGCTGGTCATTATAGTCATAAAATGGGGGGATTCGAGATTTCGGGTAGGGCCGCAAAGGTACGCGGCAAAGCATCGGGCTTTGTGCAGGACCGCCTCTACATAGTAAATCTGTCCAATGTTATTCTTACGCGTGGTATAAGCTGGTCAGATAATCTGGAGATCAATCCATGAAAGCGCGAGACGTTCTCCTGTAGGAAATTTAGAGTGCGCCCGAGCCACCGCTCGGGCAGGTGGTCGACTTCATCCGTTTCTTGAAGACGCAACACGAGGCGGGCCAGATGAAGACAGCCCCATTGAGCGATATGACCCTACGCCGTAGCGCTCGAACCCACCGACTTCGAGTCCGGCGGCCTGAATCAGGTCAGTAACGCTCGACCAAGCCGGCTTTTCACATCCGAGGAACGGATTGTCCTCTACCAGGCCGGACGGCTGAAGTCAGAGGAGATGCAGGCCATCACCAACCGGATCATCGAGGTCCTGGAGAATTAGCAGTCCACGCGCCTAGCGGCTGCGCTGGAGCTGCTCGACAGCGCGCGTGATGACTTTGACGCGACGTTTGGCCTCAAGCTGACCGTGCAGGGTCTGCTGATCTGCGAAACGGTCAAGCTCCTCCTGGATTTTCAGGTAGCCCTCGAACCGGGCGGGGTCGAGTCGACCCTCGTCGATGGCGAGGCGCACGGCGCAGCCAGGCTCGCTCCCATGCCGACAATCACCGAAATGGCAGAGCGCCACGATATCGTCGATGTCTGCGAAGTTCTGCTCCGCACCACCATCTGCATCCCATAGCTGGATCTCGCGCATACCCGGCGTGTCGAGCAACAGGCCACCCTGCGGCAGCAACACGAGTTGCCGATTCGTCGTCGTGTGCCGGCCTCGCGAGTCGGCGACGCGCACCTCAGCGGTCGCGAAGCGGTCCTCGCCAAGCAAGCGATTCGTGATGGTCGTCTTCCCGACGCCCGATGAGCCAAGAAGCGCAATGGTCTGGCCGGGGCGCAGGTAGCGCCGGACGATCTCCATCCCCTCGTCGAGTTTTGAGCTGATCGCGTGCACGGGCACGCCAGCGGCGATCGCTTCCACCTCGCGTACCAACTCAGGGGCGTCGTCCACCAGATCGGTCTTGTTGAGGATCACGACCGGCTGCGCGCCACTCTCCCACGTCATGATCAGATACCGCTCGATGCGGCGCGTGTTGAATTCGTCGTCCAGCCCGGAGACCAGGAAGACTGTGTCGACGTTCGCGGCCACGACCTGCTGCTCGACGACCCGACCGGCCATCTTGCGCGTGAACTGGCTCTTTCGTGGCAGAACGGCCTGGATCGCCCCCCCGCCATCGGAGCGCACGCGGACTGCCACCCAGTCGCCGGCGGTAGGGAGCTCAGCCCGGCTCGCCGCATGGTGGAGGAGCCGGCCTGAGCTGACCACCGTCAACTCGCCCTGTTCCGTATACACCCGGAAGAAGCGGTTGAAGGCGATGGCAACGCGGGCGGGGACGAGGCCGCGGGCGGCGTGCGGCTCGAATGGCTCGGCGAAGAAGTCGCTCCACCCCAGGGCGTTCAGATCCATGCGCTCGCGTTTCCCCACATCCGGTGTCACTATGTCAAGGATGCCAGACCCTGGCACGCATTACCACGTGCACTTTGACGCGACACCACGGCTCCCCTATAACCCGGGCACAGCGACGGAGGGACACGGCATGTGCGCAGTGCGGGTCGGACTCATCGGCACGGGGTTTGGGGCGAACGTGGTGGCGCCAGGCGTGCGCTGCCTGGATGGCGCAGAGCTCGTCGCAGTAACGAGCGGGCGCCTGGAGCGCGCCCAGGCGGTGGCCAGCGAGTACGGCCTCGGCCACGCGTACGATGATTACCACACCATGCTTCATGAGGCGCAACTGGACCTCGTGGCGATCACCGCCCCGCCGTACCTCCACCACGAAATGGCGATTGCCGCATTTGAGGCCGGCGCGCACGTCTTGTGCGAGAAGCCACTCGCAATGAACGTGACCGAAGCGGAGGCGATGCTTGCGACCGCCGAGCGGCACAATCGCGTGCATGCGGTGGACCACGAGTTCCGCTTCGTCCCGGCGCGGCGTGCACTGAAACGATTGATCGACGCTGGCGAGATCGGCGAGCCGTTCCTCGTCCGCATCGCCCAGCTACGGGGTGGCCGGCCGCCGGCGGAGGATAGCTGGTGGCGCGACCGGGCGCGCGGCGGCGGGGTCCTCCAGGCGATCGGCTCCCACTTTATCGATGCGGTGCGCCTCTGGATCGGGCCATTCGCGGCGGTGCAGGCCGACCTGCGCTCTGTCGCCATGCAAGGTGCGACCGCCGAGGATACCGCGAGTGTGAGCTTCCGCCTGCAGAATGGCGTGACCGGCAGCATCAATCTGAGTCAGGGCGCCAAAGGAGGCCCCAACCGCGTCGAGGTCTACGGCCCCAAGGGCTCGCTTTTTATCGAGGGCACCATGCTGTATCGCTCGACCGGCGGCGACCCGGAGGAGATAGCGCCCGACGACGCCGTCGATCAGGGCCGGCTCGAAGACCCGCGCCTCGGTCCCTTCGTCGAGTTGGCCCAGCGGGTCGTCGACCGCATCAATGGCAAGGACTCCGGTCCGTTCCCGACCTTCGCAGATGGCCTCGAGGTGCAGCGGGTGATGGACGCCATTCGCCGCTCGTCGGATGAGCGCCGCGAGGTTGCTATCTCCGAGATTTAGGGGTTCCCTATCGGCGCAGGCGACGATCCCTAGCTGGCGCAGGCGACGCCTGCGCCAGCTAGGGGCGAAGACAAACGAACGGGGCTGGAGCATGCTAACGTGATGACAGAGAGTCATTTACGGGAGCATGTCATCATGACGAGTCGCAATGAAGACGTCGCGATGCTTCTGGAGAACGTCGCCCGCTTGCTCACGCTCAAAGGGGACAGTCCGTTTCGCATTCGTGCCTACCTGGACGCCGCGTACGAGCTGCGCTCGCACGCCCAGGACGTCGAAGCGCTCCATCGCAGCGGCCACCTCACCGACGTCCCTGGCATCGGACCGTCGATTGCCGCGAAGATCGGCGAGTACCTCGATACCGGCCGCGTGCGTTACCTGGAGGAGCTGAAGCTCCGCTTCCCCGTCGAGGCGACGGACCTGCTCGACGTGCCGAGCATTGGCCCAGCCCGCGCGCAGGTCATCCACGAGCGCCTCGGGGTGAGCACCCTCCCGGAGCTCGAGCGCGCGGCCCACGAGCATCGCCTGCGCGAGCTCCCCGGGTTCGGGCCGAAATTGGAGGAGCGCATCGCCCGCGAGGCGGAGGCCGCGAGTCAGCGCGCGAGCCGCGCCGCGTAGCCGACCTTATCGTTCGCGAACGGGCACGCGTGTCGTCTTAGAAGCGGAAAGCGGCGGGGATCTCATTCGGGCGTGGCACAAACAGCGCCAGGCTGGCGGTGAAGCCGTGGAGATAGGTGCCAGGGCCAACCGGGCCGATCTCGCCGTTACAGAAGAAGCCGGCGAGCGGCACCTGACCGAGGATCTCGCCGATGGCGCGCGCGTCGTGGTCCGGCGTGCGGAACAGGCCGACGCCGCGACCGTTGCACGTACAGAGCATCGCGCCGGCCGGCTGGACATCCTGCAAATGGGCGCGCGCCTCGGTGAGGCGCTCCCGCAGATCCTCATCCGCCGCGTCGGCATCGCGCACCTGGAACTGGATCGTCTGGCCGACCTCGGGCAGCGCGTTGATCGCCATTGCACCGGTTTCCTGATCGACGCCCATCAAGTTCCGGATGAGGAAGTCGCCCCGGCTGAAGCTCTGCTTGTACTCGTTCATCGCGATGCCGACGAGGAGATTGCGCGAGGCGCGGCGCCGCATCAGGTCCGGCAGCCCCGCGAGCGTCTCCCGCAACACCTCGAGTGGGGGACGATCGCCGAGGCGCTTGATCACGTTCCGATCTGCCTCGCTGATGGTCCACGGCTTGCCAATGGGCGTCGCCCCCTGCGCGACGACAGTCTGCACCGTGTACGCGCCGCCAACCGCCAGCACCACCGCACCGGAGTGGTGGATCACTCCGTTCATGAAAAGGTCCGCCTGGTCGGCGCGCGCCGATCCGGAAGCGAGCCCGCCCACGATCGTCGCGGAAGGATACGCGGTACTGAGGCCGTCGATCAGTGGCTGTGCGTCAAAGGTGAACGGGTTGGCGAGAATAATCCACGCATTGACGTGATCGGCCTCGAGGCCGATCCTACTCCGCCAATCTGCCGCGGTGTGAAGACTGGTGATCTCCTCCGTTTCGAGATGCAGTGGATGGAGCTCGGCGCCGGGCAAGTTGAGATTCAGCAGCGCCAGGGCGTGGCTATTCTCGACCTCTTTCTCCGGGCCCACGATGCCGCCGCCCGTGCAGCCAATCATTACCGAGGCGGCGCTGCGCTCCCACGCTCCGCCGACGAGCTCTTCGAGATTCGCGTGCTCGGAGCTGGCGAAGAGCAGCGCGAGGTCGGGCGCTGGCGCGGAGGAGTCCTCTTTCAGCCCAAGCTCCGTGAGGGCTGCGGGCCAACTTGGGTTGGTCGAGATCGCCGCGTCGGAGCGTAGCTGCATCGTCTGCTTCTCCTGGAGTACTCACCCAATGGTAGCGCAGCAGCCGCCCTCACGCGGACGACAGGAGCGTCAGGCCTCGACCGTGGCCCGCCAACCAGGCAAGGCGGCCGGATCGAGGCGGGTAATGCCCGGCGCGACGTCGAAGGCACGGTCGGCAGTAATGATCGTATCGGCGCCGATCCGTTCCATTACGGCAAGGTGGATCAGGTCGCGTGAGCTCAGGCCCTGCAACTGTTCGGCAAAGGCCCCAGCACGCAGCACATCCGCGACGTAAATAGGCTCGACTCGGTTCTCCATTGCGACCGCGAACTCGCTCACCGCCACAGCCCCACCTGGCCAGCGACGCATGCGCAGACAGTGGTATAGGACTTCCTGAACAGCCTCGGCGTTCGTGAAAAATGCGGCACGCCTGTGGAGCGTGAGCACTACGATTTCCCGGCAGGGCTCGCGGAACGGATGCTCGCCCCCGGTCGCGTATATCGGAATGTTTGCGTCAATAAAGATCGGGGATGTCATGCATCTCATCTAGCTCGCGATTGAGCTCATCCGGATCAAGTGCATCGCCCGGGCTCTCCATACGAATTAACCGCTCGACCGCTGCTCGCCGCCGCTCGTAGCTCGCCTTTTCGTAGGCGTCGTCGATCGCCTCACGGACGATCTCTGCCACGGGCTCCTTGCTCCACTCCACGAGTTGCGTCAGCTTCTTCTGATGATCTTCGTCGAGTCGGACTTCGAGCCGTTGCGAAACCATGGGGATCCCTCCGTGCCGTACCAAATTGTACGGCACATCCGGGATGGAGCCAATAGCGCTAAAGACGATCCTTGAGGGTGGCGGCGGTCGAGCGCGTCATGCCGGGGACGGCCGCGATCTCTTCGACCGAGGCCTTCCGCACGGCGTCGACCGAGCCAAACCGCAGGAGCAGGGCGCGCTTGCGCTTGGGGCCGACGCCGGGGATCTCGTCGAGCGACGATTTCAGGGCGCCCTTGCCGCGCGCGGCGCGGTGGTAGGTAATGGCGAAGCGGTGCGCTTCGTCACGCACCCGCTGCAACAGGAAGAGCCCGGCGCTATCACGGGGCAGCACGACGGGATCCGACCGCTCGGGGAGGAAAACCTCCTCATACTGCTTGGCGAGCCCAACCATGGGGATCTCCAGCTCCAGCTCGTGCATGACCGCCTGCGCCGCGCTGAGCTGCCCCTTGCCGCCGTCGATCACGACCAGATCTGGGATAGCGCCCCACTTCTCGTTCTCGGGCGTTGGGTTGCGGCGCTGCTCCACGAGGTGGCCAAAGCGGCGGCGCAGCACCTCTTGCATGGAGGCGAAGTCGTTGTTCTCCTGGCTGCGGATGCGGAAGCGCCGGTACTCAGAGGGCTTGGGCTTCGCCTGCTCGACGACGGACATGCTGGCCACAGTATAGGCGCCCTGCACGTGCGAGATGTCGTAGCACTCCACCCGCTCGGGAATCGTCGGCAAGTCGAGCGCTTCCTGGAGCTCGAGCAGCGCGCCAGTCGTGCGTTGCAGCTCGTTGGCGCGCTCCAGCTCCCAGCGCTCGATCGTCTCGGCGGCATTCTTCTGGGCGAGCTGCACGAGCCGCAAGCTCTCGCCACTGCGCTTCGGCACACGGATCTCGACCCGGTGGCGCGCCGTCTCCGTGAGCCACGCCGCCATCGTGGCGGCATCCTCGACCTCTACCGACAGCAGGAGCTGCTTCGGCACCTGTGGCGACTGCCCATAGAAGAGCAGCAGAAACGACTCGATCAATGCCGCCTCGGATTCTTCGTCGGCGTTCTGCAGCACGAAGTGCTCGCGGCCAACCATGCGCCCGCCACGCATGAAGAAGACCTGGGCGCATGCCACGGTCTGATTGCGGGCGACCGCAACCACGTCAAAATCCTCGCGGTTGCTGGTCGTGGTGGACTGCTGCTCCACGACCCGCTCGGCGGACTTCAGGCGATCGCGCAGCGCCGCGGCCTGCTCGAAGTCGAGCCGCTCGGCTGCATCCTCCATGTCGCGCCGCAGCTCCTTGATCACTCCGTCGGTCCGCCCCTCCATGAAGCGGATCACCCGGTCGATAAGCGCCCGGTAATCCTCGTTCGAGACGGCGCCGATGCAGGGCGCGACGCAGCGGTTGATGTAGGCATAGAGGCAGGGCCGGGGGTCGGTGCCGGTGATCTCTTTTGAGCAGAGGATGAACGGGAACATGCGGTTGAGCGTATCGAGCGTGCGGCGCACGGAGTGCGTATCCGTGAACGGGCCGAAGTAGCGCGCACCATCGTTCGCCACGCGGCGCGCGATCTCCAGGCGCGGCCACGGCTCTTGCACCGTGATACGGACGTAGGGATAGTGCTTGTCATCGCGCAGGACCACGTTGTACTTCGGGCGCTCGGTCTTGATGAGGTCCGATTCCCACTGGAGCGCCTGAAGTGGCGAGCCGGTGAGGATGTACTCGACGTCGACGATCTGGGCGACGAGTGCGGACGTCTTGCCGCCCTTGGCGTGCGGCGCCTGGAAGTAGGAGCCGACGCGGTTGCGCAGCGAGGTCGCCTTGCCGACGTAGATCGTCTTGCCGTCGGCGTCTTTGAATTTGTAGATGCCCGGCTCGCGAGGCAGGCTGCGGACCTTCTCGGCCAGGGCGTCGGGTGCGGTCATATACCAAACTCGGGGAGACGTACTTGACACAAATTATCGCATGGCCGCGATGCGCCCCAGGGCCGATCCGCCCGGGTACGATGCCGGGCCAATTGCGCGGGGGACGACGCTGCCCAGATTTGATTCCAGTGACCGGTGCGGGCAGCGATCTGCAATCGGGCCTCCAGTATGATTGGCCCAGCGAGAAGAGGAGGTGGGGTGTGGTCGACACATTGCGAATCAACACATTCGGCCGGAGCGCGCCGCACGAAGCGGCCGTGAAGCAGGGCTTCTACGCTGCCGAGAACCTCGAGGTCGAGCACGCGGCCACGCAATCGTCGAAGGCGCAGATGCGCGATCTTCTGGATGGGAAGTGGCAGATCGTGCACACCAACGCCGACAACGTGTTCTGGTGGAGCGAGGACAACGGCGCTGATCTGCTCATCGTACTCGCCTCGCCGAGTGAGCCTGGCCAGGACTTCGTGGTGCGCCCCGAGATCGCGGGTTACGAAGCGTTGCGCGGCAAGCCGCTCGCGGTCGACGCCGCGGAGAGCGGGTACGTCACACCGCTGCGCTTACTCCTCCAGGAGCACGGTCTGACCGAGGAGGGCCGCGACTTCAGCCTCGTCGAAGTCGGCAATACCCAGTTCCGCATCGACGCCATGCGCGACGAACGCTGCGTCGGCGCGATGATCGGCGGTGGCCAGTCCAAGGAGCTGGAGGCCGACGGCTTCCACATTCTCGATAGTATCAATCGCCTGTACACCCACTATTCCGGCAGCACCGCCACGCGGCGCGATTGGGCCGAGCAGCACGGCGATCTGGTGGTTCGCTACCTCCGGGCCCACCTCCGCGCGCTCCAGTGGATTGCCGCCCAGAGTGGCAAGCCCGCGGACGTGCAGCCGTTCGAGTGGGAGGGTATGCGCGAGATGCTGGAGACCCGGCGCCGGGTTGGCATGTTGCGCGGCGCCGTCGACCCGCACCGCTTCGCCACCCAGCAGTACTACGACCAGGCAGTCGCCTCGCTCGCCCGGACCGTCTAACCCGCGGTGGGCGTCCAAACGAACGGTGTGGTACGCCGCTAGGCTCCAGGTCATACAGCAGCTGAAGCTGCTCGTCGACCGGTGAAACTTGCTCGCAGCCCTTTGCAGGAGTCGGAGCTGCCCAGCGGATCCGAGAAGCCGTGCAAGGAGCGCCGCCGGCATTGGAGGTGAGATGACCGAGACGCCCACGTATGGCCGCCACGACCAATTCCGCAACCCCGAAGGGATCGACGCCGCGACGGCGCGCAACATCGCCCAGCGCCTGGATAGCCACAGCGCCGACCAGGCCAGCGCGGCGCGCACCGTGGTGCTCGACACGCTCGACGTTGGCCCGGGTGCACAGGTGCTGGAGGTCGGCTGCGGCACCGGCGCCGTGCTGCGGATGATCGCGGCGCGGGTCGCCCCCGGGGGCCGCGCGGTCGGCGTGGACCCGAGCCCGCAGCTACTGACCATCGCGCGCGAGCGGCTCGACGCCGAGGGACTTGCGAGCTACGTCGAGACCCGCGAGGGCGACGCGCGCTCGCTACCGGTCGCGGATGGCGAGTTCGACACCGTGCTGGCGGTGAATGTGCTGCTGCACGTGCCGCAGGGCGAGACCGCGATCCCCGAACTGATACGCGCCGCCCGGCCAGGCGGCATGGTCGGCATCTACGACCGCGACAACGACTCATTCATCGTCTCGCACCCGAACCGGGCGCTCACCCGACGCGTCATCGCCGCCGGCTCCGACCACACGGCCATGAATAGCTGGATCGTGCGCGCGGCACCGCGCCTGCTCCATGAGGGCGGTCTGATTGACGTGCAGGCGCGCGGCTTCGTGCTCGTCGAGCGCACAGCCGATGGCGCGTTCGGGCCCATGTTGCAGCGCTGGGCGGAGGCAGCGGCAGCGATGGGGAACATTACTGTGGCCGAGCGCGACGCCTGGCTCGCTGGCTTCGCGGCCGAGGCGGCCGGTGGCGACCTGGTCGTGGGCGTCACCCACCTGCTCGTCTGGGGCACGAAGCCGGTCTGAGCGATTGAAAACGGTGCGGAGCGTCGCCCGCCGCATCGGCGCGACCATGATTTTCGTCGCATTGGCGGCCTGGCTAGCGTTCTCGCTGCTTCCGCCGGTGCACGCCAGCGCCATGACCGCGCTGCTGCTGCCCGAGCTGTTCAACGCGTCCGGGCCTCGTCCCTTGCTTCGCGTCTCTGGCGAGCCACTGCGCACTGAACTGCGCCTCGGCGGGGCCGACGCCGACCTCTACCGGCCGAGCAGCGGCGGTCGCCACGGTGCGCTGGTCATGACCCTCGGCGTCCACCCACTCGATAAGCGCGACCCGCTGGTCGTGCGGGTCGCGGAGGGGCTGGCACGGACCGGATTGGTGGTGATGATCGTGCAGTCAGACGGGCTGATCGCCGACCGGATCGAGCCAGGCGCAGTAAATGACCTGGTCGCCGCGGTGGAACGGCTGCGCGCCGACGACGGCGTCGACCCAGCGCACATCGGCATCCTGGGCTTTTCGGCTGGCGCCTCGCTCGCATTCCTTGCAGCCGCCGATCCGCGCGCCGCCCCGGACGTACGGGCGCTGGTGTGGGTGGGCGGCTTTGCCGATGCGCTCCAGCTCATGCAGCAGATCGGGACCCGGCAGATCGATGAGCACGGAACAGTCGTGCCCTGGGAGCCAGCCGATCTCTCCGTCTACGTCTTCCGCAAGCAACTCGTCGACGCGCTCGACAATCCGGCCGAGCGCGCGATCCTGGAAGCCGCCTACCTCGCCGACTTCGGTCGCGGCGTGCCCGAGGCGCGGGCGCGACTTGGCACGCTCAGCCCGAGCGGGCAGACGCTTGCAGCGCTGTTTGACGCCTCCGATCCCGCTATCGCCAGACAGCTTATGCCCGAGCTTCCACCGGCGGTGGCGGATCGGCTGGCGCAGCTCTCGCCGATCCGGGTGGTCGACCAGTTCCAGGGGCGCGCCTTTCTGCTCGTCGACCGCGCTGACCCGCTGGTGCCGTGGGTCCAATCGCGCGAGCTGGCCGACGCGCTGCCGAAGGCGCACCTGGCGCGCTACGCCGAGCTCGAGATCCTCGAGCACGTCCAGCCGACCAAGCCGCTGCCACCCGTCACGTTTGTCAGCGAGGCGTGGAAGCTGGCGAGCATGGTCCAGGCCGTGCTGCTGGAACTGGATCCGAGGAGTTAGGCACGGATCACCTCCGGCCCGCCCGACGAAGCCGTCAGGTGTGTTCAGTCGGCATTGCTGTGCCGATTGGGCATGCGCGCGGGTGTCAGCCCCCCTCGGGGTAGGGCACGTCGCGGACGTGCGCCGCGGCTTCGGCGCGCAGGGTAGAGAGCTGGGCACGGACCGCCGCGACCACGCCCTCGACCGGTACGATCACCAGGTCTGCTTGATCGCGCCGTTTGAGCTCGACGCCCCCGTTCTGCAGCGAGCGGGCGCTGATCGTCGCGCGCAGCGGCATCCCGATGAGGTCGGCATCAGCAAACTTGACGCCGGGGCTCACCTCACGATCGTCGTAGAGCACCTCAACGCCGGCCGCCTGCAATGCTTCGTGGAGCACGTCGGCTTGCGCATCCAGCTCGGGCTCGCCGCGGCTCAGGCGCACGAGCGCCACCTCATACGGTGCCACCTCGATCGGCAGGCGCAGGCCCCGCTCGTCGTGATGTGCTTCGGCAAGGCAGGCGAGCAGGCGGCCAATCCCGATCCCATACGAGCCCATGACGATGGGCCGCGCCTGCCCCTCGGCGTCGAGGAACGTCGCGCCAAGCGCCTCGGTGTACCGCGTGCCGAGCTGGAAGATGTTGCCGACCTCGACACCGCGCACGAGTCGCACCGGCGCGCCGCATTCTGGGCAGCCCGCGCCCTCGTAGGCCGCCACGATGTCCTGCACCACGTCCGGTTGGTAATCACGCCCCACCTTGACGTTCCGGTAGTGGACCCCCGCCTCGTTAGCGCCGGAGACGAGATTGGGCGAGGCCGCCACCAGATCGTCGACGACCACGCGGACACCCTCGCGCCGAATGCCAATCGGCGAGGCATAGCCGGCGACGGCGCCCACCGCGCCGATCGCCTCCAGCGTCGCCGGGCGCAGCCAGCGCGCCCCCAGGGCATTGCTCAGCTTGGTTTCGTTCACCTCCATGTCGCCTCGCACGAGCGCCAGCACGAGTACCTCGCGCGTGCCCTCCGTGCCATCTTCGGCCGGCAGCCCGGCGGTGAAGAACACCACCTTGGCGGTCGCAGCCGGGCTAATCCCGAGAAAGGCGCTGAGGTCGGCGATGGAGCTCGCATTCGGTGTGGCGACCCGCTCGAGCGGGCGAGCCGGCTCATCCGGCGGCGTGGGTTTTCGAAAGTGGGCAATCTGCTGATTCGCCGCGTACCCGCAGGCATCGCACAACACGAGGGTGTCCTCGCCGATCGGGTTCAGGAACATGAACTCGTGGGCCAGCTTGCCGCCCATCATGCCGACGTCGGACCGCACGGAGATGACGTCCGGCAACCCAGCGCGGCTGAAGATGCGGAAGTACGCGGAATAATGGCGCCGATACTGCTGCTCGAGGCCGGCGGCGTCCGCATCAAGGCTGTACGAGTCCTTCATCGTGAACTCACGGACGCGGATCAGCCCGGCGCGCGGGCGCGGCTCGTCGCGGAACTTCGTCTGAATCTGGTAGATCAGCATCGGCAACTGCCGGTACGAGTGCACGTCACGGCGGGCGAGGTCGGTGACGACCTCCTCGTGGGTCATGCCGAGCAGCATATCGCGGCCCGCCCGATCTTTGAAGCGCGCCATCTCCTCGCCGATCTGGTACCAGCGGCCGGTCTCCTGCCAGAGCTCGGCGGGATGGACGACCGGCATCGATAGCTCCTGGCCGCCGATCGCGTCCATCTCCTCGCGCACGATCGTCTCGAGCTTGCGCACGGCACGGTGGCCGAGGGGGAGCAGGCTGAAGATGCCGGCGGCGAGCTGGCGGACGTAGCCGGCACGGAGCAGCAGTTGGTGGCTGACGACGTCCACGTCGCCAGGCGCGGCGCGGAGCGTCTCGCCGAAATGGTGCGACATGCGCATCGGGCAGTCCTTATCCAACGTCGAATTAGTCGATGGGAATTGTGCGCTCCGGCGGAGGTCTTACGCCACCGGCGCCGCGAGCTCGCCTGGGGCCACGACCCGGTCGCACCGTCTTCCAGCGGCTTCGCAGTAGCCAAGGTCGACGTCCACGCCGATCGCCTGCCGCCCGAGGCGCTTGGCGGCCACGCAGGTCGTGCCGGAACCGAGAAACGGGTCGAGCACGGTATCCTCGCGGAACGAGTAGAGCTTGATCAACCGGCGCGGCAGCTCCTCGGGGAACGGGGAGGGGTGCCCGAGCCGCGTGGCGCTCTCACCGGGGAAGTCCCAGGTGCCCAGCGTCCACGCCAGGAACTCGTCGCGCTCGATGTCCGTCGTCCGGCCATCCTTCTTCCGGTTCCAGACTTCCTTGAAAAAGACCGGGACCATCTCGACCGGCGCGGTCACAAACGGCGCCGTTGGACTCATCCAGCTTCCCCAGGCGGTGCGGCGCGAGATATTCTGCTCGTTCCACACGATCGTGGTGTGGTACGACCATCCCGCACGCAGGAACGTCTGGATATAGTCCGCGTAGACCGCGCGCTTGCCGCCTTTGTTGCTGTCCAGCGGGATGTTGACACAGGCACGGCAGCCGACGGTGCCGACACGCAGCAGCTCGCGCGCCCAGGCCCCCACCCATTCCAGGTAGCGCTCGTATGGCATGTCGTCGTCGTAGCCGCTATACGACATGTCGAGGTTGTATGGCGGGCTGGTGACGACGAGCTGGACTGAGTTTGCGGCGAGGAATGACAGGTCGGTACTGTCGGCCGCGTAGATCTGAATCTGCTCGTCGCGATGGACGAGGGGGGCGATCATGGGTGTGACAACAGCCAATAGTGCCTCCCAGACAAGAGCGTGTCCTGCTCAGTGTACCGGGTGTTGTGCCTGTGAGGCATACCGAGACGCGTTTGTGCGTTTCGACCGGCAGTGGAATGTGGAGGCCGGACCGTGAAATACGTCGAGATCGGTGGGCTGCAGGTATCGGCACTCGGGCTCGGGTGCTGGCAGATGGGCGCCAGCGAGTGGGGCTATGGCCGCGATTTCGGGCCCAATGAGGTGCGCCGCATCGTGCACCGCGCGCTCGATCTCGGCATCACCCTCTTTGACACCGCCGAGATTTACGGCCAGGGCCGCTCCGAAGTACTCCTCGGCGGAGCGCTGCGCGGCCGGCAGGACGTGATTGTGGCGAGCAAGGTATGGCCGCTGCATTTCACGACCGCCGGCGTGGTGGCGGCGGCGCAGCGCAGCTTGCAGCGGCTCGGCCGCGATCACGTCGACCTCTACCAGCTCCACTGGCCAAATCCGTTCATTCCACTGACCTCGACGATGCGCGGCATGCAGCAGGTGCTGGAGGCGGGCATGGCGTGGCACGTCGGCGTCAGCAACTTCGGCCGCGAACGCTGGCAGCGGGCGGAGGCGCTCCTTGGTGTACCCGTGATTACCGACCAGGTGTCATACAGCCTGCTCCAGCGCCAGCCCGAGCGCGAGTTGCTGCCATACGCCGTCGAGGCGCGGCGCGGCATCATCGCCTACAGCCCACTCGCCCAGGGAGTGCTTGGCGGCGGCTACGGCCCCGAGTATCAGGTCCAGGGTGCGCGGCGCACGAACCCGCTCTTCTTCCCCGCGAACCTGCGGCGCGCCCAGCCGCTCATCGCGGCCCTCCGCGTGATCGCCACCGCGCACGATGCGACCCCCGCCCAGATCGCCCTGGCCTGGGCAATTGCGCACCCAGGAGTCGTCGCGATCCCCGGCGCACGCCGGGTCGAGCAGGTCGAGGCGAACGCTGCCGCCGCGGATATCGAGCTCACGGCAGAGGAGATGGCGCGACTGGACGAGGTGAGCCAGGCCGCGCGCCCGGTCGGCCTGCTGCGCGCCGCCTCGAGCCTCAATGAAACGATTCGTGCAATGTAACGAAACAATCTGTAGTATTCGCCTGTATAGCATCATGATCGTCACCAAAGGCGCGAGGGAACGAGGGATCGTGTCATCCCTCAGCTGCGGTCTCAAGGTCAAGGACTGGGTCATCCCTCGGCTGCGGGTTCAGGATCAAGGATTGGGTCATCCTGAGCGAAGCGAAGGATCCGTGACTCCGACATGCGGGCTACGGATCCTTCGCTTCGCTCAGGATGACCCAAGGGTGGGACCACCCTCCGCAAGTCGAGGCACGACCGAGAACAAGAGGTGCGAGAGAGAGGGGCGGGCGAGCGATGCGACTGGATGAGTTGGCGCGGGCGGTGCCGGGTGCCAGCGTCGTGCGCGGCGCGGACGCCGAGGTGCGGCGCGTCGTCTACGACTCGCGCCGCGCCCAACCCGGCGACCTCTTCGTCGCCATTCCTGGCGCCCGCCACGACGGCGCCACATTCGCGGCCGATGCGCTCGCGCGCGGCGCCACCGGCATCGTGGCCGAGCGTGCGCCGGAGCTGCCCAGCGATGCGGCGCTCGTCGTCGTGCCGATTGCGCGCCGGGCGCTCGGCGACCTTGCCAATGCGCTTTATGGCTTCCCCTCTGAGCACCTCCGGGTGATTGGCGTCACAGGCACAGATGGCAAGACCACTACATCCCATCTGATCGGCCAGGTACTCGCGGCCGCGGGGCGGCGCGTCGGCTGGCTCACGACCGTCGACATGCGGATCGGCGACGAGGTGATCCCCAACCCCTTCGGCCACACCACGCCCGAGGCCGCCGACGTGCACGAGGCGCTGGCGCGATTGGTCACCGCTGGGGTCGAGGACGCGGTGGTTGAGGTCAGCTCGCACGCCCTCGCGCTGGAGCGAGTGCGCGGCCTGAGTGTGGATGCGGCGGTGTTCACCAACCTCGCCCCGGAGCACCTGAACTTCCACGGCAGCATGGCGGAGTACGCCGCCGCCAAGGCCCAGCTTTTCGCAATGCTCGGCGAGCCAACCCGGAAAGAGTGGCTGCGCTTCGGGGTGGTGAATGCCGACGACCCTTATGCACCGGCGATGGTCCAGGCGAGCACGGTGGGGATCGTGAGCTATGCGCTCGACTTCGCGGCCGACGTGACCGCCGTGAACGTCCGCGAGCGGCTCGACGGCACCCATTTCCTGCTCGTCACACCTCTCGGCGAGTACCCGGTCGAGACGCGGATGGTGGGGCTGCACAACGTGATGAACTGGCTCGCCGCGGCCTCGGTGGCGCTCGGCTTCGGGATCGACATGGAAGCGGTCGTCGAGGCCGCCGCCACGGCCGAGCCGCCGCGTGGGCGCCTCGAGCGGATCGAGCAGGGGCAGCCATTCGAAGTCGTGGTGGATTTCGCCCATACGCCGCAGGCGCTGGAGACGACGCTTGCCGCCCTGCGCCGGCTGACGCACGGCAAGCTGTACCTCGTGTTCGGCATGGCTGGCGAGCGCGACGCGTCGAATCGACCGGTGATGGGCGAGTTGGCGGCCAAGCTCTCCGACTTCTTCGTGATCAGCAGCGACGACCCGGGCCCAGAGGATCCAGCCGCAATCGCCGCCGAGGTGGCCGCCGGCGCCCGCGGGACCGGCGCTCTCGAGGGGACCGACTACGTTATTGACCTGGACCGCCGCTCCGCCGTAGCATCCGTCATTCAACGCGCCCGGCCAGGCGACGCGATCTTGTTGGCGGGTAAGGGGCACGAGCGACGCATGGTGCTGGCAGACGGGTCGGTACCCTGGAGCGATCAGGACGCGGCGCGCGAGGCGCTGGCCGCGGGCGGTTGGAAGTAGTGAGGGATGAGCTGATGCAACTCCCGTCGGATGGGAAGATCCTGAACACCGAGGAGTTCACCCGCTACAAGGCGTACGACCGTCTGAACGCCGTCGCGGACATCCTCACCATCTCCGTCGTGATGTTCTTCTCGTATTTCCTGAGCACCCCTATTTTCAACCAGGTCGCGATCTACGGCCTCTGCGTGCTCATGGCGATCGCCAGCCTGCTCTGGCACACGATCATGCCGGATCGCTTCACGGGCCCGACGCGGCTGCTCGTCAAGCACCTCATCGACATCCTCTTCGTCTCACTCATCGTGCAGTACACGGGCGACGCCCGCAGCCCTTTCTTCTTCCTTTACTACCTGATCCTGCTCGCGGTGGCGGTCTCGATCGGCGTCCGCTACACGTTCCTCGTGGCGGGCGTAATGACGATGGTGTACATCGTGATGTCCGGCGTGGCCATCCAGAAGCTGATCATTGAGCCGCAGTCGTTCATTTTCGTGTGGGCCAACCTTATCTCCATCTGGTTCGTCGGCTACCTGGCCGCCTTCCTGGCGGACGAGGCCGACCGGGCCCGGCGCACGATCGCCGATGCGAAAGAGAAGGTCGAGAATTTCTCCAAGGTCGACTGGCTCACTGGCCTGTACAACATGCGCCACTTCGACATCCTCTCGGCCCAGGAGCTGGCGCGCGCCGAGCGCTACACCCGGCCGCTCTCGCTGCTGCTCCTCGACTCGGATCACCTGAAAGTCGTGAACGACTCGTACGGGCACCAGATGGGCGACCAGCTCATTGCCGACGTGGCACGGATCGTCAGCCAGCAAGCGCGCGCGAGCGACACCGTGATTCGCTACGGCGGCGACGAGTTCATCGTGCTGCTACCAGAGACCGACTCGGTCGGCGCGCGGTTCCTCGCCGAGCGGATTCGCCAGGCAGTCGAGGGCCACCTGCTCGACGCCGGCGGGCGACCGGTGGGAACCACGGTGAGCATCGGGATCGCCGCGTTCCCGCGCGATGCCCAGGATGCGATCGGCCTGCTCGCTCGGGCAGATGCGGCGCTCTACACCAGCAAAGAGACCGGCCGCAATCGCGTCACCACCTACACCGAGGGCATGACGGGCGGCCAACTCCACACCCCCCTGCAGCGGCCGGAGCCGACGGGCACGCTGGCGTAAAGGCTCGAGGCCGTCTGGGCGGCCCGCTCCCGCGACTTTGGGATGGCCCGCTCCCCCGAGTCGGGGATGGCCCTCTGCCCTAACCTCGGGGACGGCCTGTCCCGCTGCCCCAGGGACGGCTCTCCCCCCCGACTTTGGGGACGGCCCTCTCCCCCGGCCCCTCCCCAAACTCTGGGGGAGGGGAGCCTACTGCCTTGTCGTCCTGGGGCCGTAGCCGGCTGAGCGATCACGCAACGCTCTTGTCATCCTTTGGCAAAGCGAACGATCCGTGACCACAGCGTCTGGGCCGCGGATCCTTCGGCTGCGGCCTCAGGGACGGCAGGGGAATTTAGATCAGGGCGACAGGCATGGCGACGGTTGGCAGGCAGTGGCTCGGGGTGGCAGGGGTAACACAGGAGAACCCGGACGTGCCCAGGGCGATCGCGAGTAGTTCGCACGGACGTGGGCGCGACCAACTCTACGCCGACATGGACTCGACCAACTTTCAGCATGACACTGGGGACGGGCAGCCTCGGGCCGACGCGGCTGCAACCAGCTCTCAGGCTGACGTGGACGCGACCAGCTCGACTTCGTTGCCGTCCGGGT